>NZ_BAAGXS010000042.1:0-121100 GCF_054779715.1 Actinophytocola sediminis
AGGCGAGGGCGGGCAGCGGGGGCGCCGGGTCGGGCCGGCCGTGGGCGTTCTCCGCCGGCGGCCCGGTGGGCGGCACCGTGAGAATCGGTTCGGCCGGCAGCACCCGGCCCTCCGCGCTCACCACCACCGCGCCGGTGGGCGGCTCGCCCTCGACCGGCGGGCCGTCGGCATCGAGGCGGCCGAGCCGAAAGGGGGTGATCGACCCGGCGGCCACGGCCCACCCGGCCGCGGCCGTGGCGGCCTCGGCGGTGACCGGCACCACCCGCAGGTGGTCGCGGGCGTCGGCGGGCAGTTCGCGGACCATGCCGTCGAGCGCCGCGAGCACCGGCTCGGGCACCGGGCCGGCCGCGGCGAGAACCAGATCCGCCGCCGGCCCAGGGCTGGTGGCCCACGCCGGGTCGGGCGCCAGGTCCGCCGGCCGGACGAGTAGGCCGCGCGCCAGCACGTCCACCCGCCAGCCGTCGGCCAACCGGTAGGAGGCCGGCTCGACCATGCCCAACGTGGGCGCCGGGGCGACCCAGCGGTCCAGCAGCGGCGGGGCGCCCGGCCGGTGCACGCTCTCCACCGCGAACGGTCGCCAGGTGGCCACGCCCGTGGCGTCCACGAGTACCGGGCGGCCCGACCCGCTCGGCACACCGTGCGACAGCCGGATCGGCGCGCCGAGCACGTCGGCGACCGCCTCGGTCACGTCGTTGCCACCGTAGCCGGCGAGCACGGCCCGATCCCGCTCCTCGCCGGGCAGCTCGCGCAGCACCTCGACCACCGACTCGACGTCCGGCGGCTCCTCGCCGGGCGCGCCGACCACGACATACATCCGGTCGCGGTCGGGCACCGCCAGGTACAGCGGGTCGTCCAGCCGACCGGGCGCGGCCGGCCCGCGCACCCACAGACCAGCCGGGATCTGGGTCACCCGCGCGTCCGGTCCGGCCGGTAGCCGCTCCTGCCACCACGGCGACGGGTGCCGTGGTCCGGTTCGCCTGCGCGGCCTGTCCGGCCGGTAGGAAACCCAGCCCGCGCCGGGCTCGATGACGAACAGGCTGCCGTCGGCGAGCGCGATCGGCGTGCCGTCCGCGGCGATCACCTCGGCCCGGAGCCGGTCGGCGAGCCGCCGCGCGGGCGGCAGGGTCCCGTCCGGCCCCATCGCCCCGAGGAACGGCGCGACGAGTCGCACCCCGCCGTGCGCGGCGTCGGCGATGTCGGCGACCACCCACGGATCCAGCCGGGCGACGGCGTCGAGCGCGGAGCCACCGACCACGACGGCGGTCCGGTACCGCTCCCTCGGCAGGGCCTCGGCCAGCGCGACAGCATCGTCGTCGGCGCCCGCGCGGCGCACGACCAGCGCATGCCGCGCCCGCTCGACGGTGATCACCTCGCCCACGGCTCACGCTCCTCTCACCACCACCACGGTTCGCGCCGGCGGCAGAGTTCACTTCGCCGAGGGCGCGGTACTCCCGGCTTCCTGGTCGTCGGCCGGGCGCGCGCCGCGCACCGCCTCCTGTGCCTCCGGCGGCAGGTCCTCGACCCGCACCGGCAGCGGACGACCGACGGGCGCGAACAGCACCCACCTCGGCTCCTCGCCCTCCGGCCCGATGAAGTACCAGAGCACGTCCCGGTACAGCGCCGAGGCGAGCTCCGCGACCCGCTCGGCCGTGAGCGCCGAGCCGGCGAGCACCAGCCCGCCCCACCACTGGACCAGCCGGGCCCCGGTCCCCGGCACGGGAACCTCGCCACCGGCCACCAGCCCGGCCAGCAGGTCGACCGCCTGCCGCGCCCGCTGGTACTCGGCCAGGTCGTACGCGTCCGCGTCCGGTCCCGGCGCGACCGGCGGGTGCGTCGGGAGCACGCTGACGAAGTCGCCGCCCGGAGAGAACACGTGCGCGTACACCCTGTCGGCCGCACCGGCCAGTGCGCCGAGCTCCTCCTGGGTCGCGGGCGCCGTCGTGCCATCGACGACGTCACCGATCAGCACGTCGTCGCCGGAGCGCACGATGTTCACCGCCCGGCCCGGTGTCCCGGCCGCGGGACGGACGAACACCACCGCACTCGCCCCGTGCCCGGTCAGGCCGTCGACCACCCGCGTGATCGCCCGGGGTCCCCGGTCGACGAACTGCGGCGCCTGGCGCACGACTCCGGGATCGGTGGGGGTGATCGACGCGGCCGTCCGCGCCACGCCACGCCAGGTCGACTCGAACGCCAGCGCTCCGCGCACGCCACGGACGTCGCCGCCCGGCAGCATGCCATCGTTCGCCGCCGGACCACCCGCCGGATCACCCGCCGGGCCGACGAACGCGGCCGGAGAACCCACCGTGCGCGCCGACGGCGTCGGCAACGGTGTGTCCGTGTGCACGGACTCGTCCGTCCACACGGAACTCTCGGTGGCGGCCGGCAGGTCGGTCGGGGTGAACACCGGGATGAGTTGCGCGGTGGCGATGCGGTTGCCGTCCGGGCCGACCGCGACCGCGCCCACCGTGCCGAGCACCGCCAGGGCGGCCGGCGTCAGCGGCGCCGCGTCGGCCCCGGCGCGCACGACCGACACGGCGCCGTTGTCGTTGACCACGTCGAAGGAGACCTGCCGGCCGTACAGGTCGCCGACGATCACCGCGGACGAGCCGTCGCCACCTCTGGTCACGCGCTCGCGGACGTCGTCGAGCGCCACCTCCCCGGCACCGACCTGCTCCAGCTGGCTGGCCAGGAGCAGTGCCCGCACGTCCTGGCGCGGGTGGTGGTCCACGACGAGGTCGATCGCCTCGGCGAGACCGTCGACCTGGCCGACCAGTTCGCCGAGGGTGGCCGCGCCCGCCGAGCCGACCGACGCCGGCCCACGCTCGTAGTCCGAGTCCGACCCGCCCCACGGCGACCCGGGGGCAGCGTCGCGCGCCGGTGGCGGGGCGGTGGGCTGCCGGTCGGGACTGAACACGATCGGCAGGTCCGCCGACGTAGGCCGGTATCGCGGTGTCAGCCGCCGGGTCGGCGTGGTGGGCCCGGGCTCCTGGTCGAGCGCCGACTCCTGGGAGGTCGCCGACTCGCCGGAGTCCGGCCGGAACCCGTAGGCCGATCCCGACTCGTCGGTGACGATGTTGTTCCGCGGGTCGACCACCGTCGCGAACACCCGCGCCAGCTCGGGCAGCGCGCCGCCCGTGGCGGGCACCACGGTGCCCGCCACGGCGTCCACGAAGTACACCTCACCGTCGAACCGGACCACCGCCCACGCCACTCCCCGCCGCCGCGGCAGGTAGCCGAACAGCAGCCCGGACGAGCCGTGTGCCGCGACCCGGCGAACCACCCGCGCGACGGCCGCCTCACCGGTGCCCATGAACTCCAGCTCGGCCGACCGCAACACGGCCACCGGCGCAGGCGTCACGCCGACCGGGCCACCCGCGACGCGCGGCTCGCCATGGAAGGTGGACAGGAACGCCAGCGCCGCGTCCATTCCGTTGCGCTCGAACGGTTCCGCGCCACCACGCCAGGCATTGATCAGGCCGGCGAAGGTATGCGGGTGCGGGCGGGTGGCGCCTCGCGGCGCCACCCGCGTCAACTCGGCCAGCGCGGACTCCGGTGGTGGCGCCACCGGATCGGGCACCGGCCGCACCATCGGCGGCTGTGGCTCCCTCGGCGCCACCGGCACCACCGGCCCCTCCAGGACCACTGTCTCCCGGCCGCGCCGCACATCCGCGGCCGCGGCCACCTCGATCACCACGGCTCTGCCCCGCCGCGCCGCGTCCTTGCCGGCCAACGGGTTCAACCACCGGAGGCCGCGCCTACCCGGCAGCACTCTCGGCCGCAGGAACCGCACCGCCGCGAGTTCAGCCGGCCGAACCCCCGCACGCAACCGCCTGCTGTACTCACCGGCCACAGTGGACACCAACAGCCGGGCGACCGTCCTGGCTCTGGCCTCCCCGGTCCGATCGCCATGGGTCAACGAGTTGCCGTATCCCGTGATCGTCACCTCGGGCGCCGCGTCGTTGGCGACCATGTCGTCGAACAGTCGCACCGCCAACGTCCGTACCGCCGCCTCGCCCGCCGCCGTCAGCGTTGTTCCCCTGTGGAACGCCGCCGTCACCGGCCCAGTCGCCGGTTGCCGCGGCAGCTCGGGAACGGGGCTGTTCGGCGCTTCCCCGGACCGTGCCGCAGACGACTCATCTCCCGCCGACACCCGTCTGCCACCGGCGTTCTCCACCAACCGCAGGTCCCGCTCCAGATCGAACGGATCACTCAACGCCGACCCCGGCGAGCTCCGGCCTGCCGACAGCTCCTCGGACGAGACCCCAACCGGGTCAGGCAGAAGCTCCGCGCTCAGACCGATCGGCACCTCCCCGAACCGTGCCCCGGACGACTCATCTTCCGCCGACACCCGTCTGCCACCGGCGTTCTCCACCAACCGCAGGTCCCGCTCCAGATCGAACGGATCACTCAACGCCGTGTCGAACGAACTGCGCCCCGACACCTCCCCGGACGGCATCCATGACGACCACGGCGCCCCGACGCCACCTCGGTCGGGCCGCAGCAGCTCCGGACTCACGCCGATCAGCAGTTCCTCGGACGAAAGGTCGGAATCCGACGCCGAGCGTGCCGAGGTCTCGTTCGAACTCGGCCCGGCGCCCGGACGGAACGCCACCGGCAGCAACAACTCCCCACCGGCGACCGAGGAACCAGCGGACCTCGTCGACGGGGCACCCGCGTCGAACACGTCCCGCCGGGGCGACCTCGACTCGGACGAGCCATCGGTGCGGTCACTGTCGCCGGCCTCGGTCGGGGCGGCTGTCGACCGGGCGGCGCCGATGGTGGCACCGTGCGCGTCGAGGACCACCCCGTGAAACGGCCGGGGACCGCCCAGGATGTCGGGAGAGCCGACCTCGTCCGTGGTCGCCCGCATGCTCATGATCTCGGCTCGCACGATCATCACCTCGCCGTCGAGGTTGACCAGCTGGTACGCGGTCGGCTCCGCGTCGCCGGTCGTCCCGACGATCACCACCGCACTCGCGTGCTGACCGGCCTCGGCCACCAGGTCGATCGCCGCGTCGAAGCCGGCCGCACCGTGGCCGATCGGCCTCACCCGGAGGTTCTCGGTCGCCGCCACGGGGTGGTCGCCGTGACGGTCGTGGAAAAGGGCATGGAGGCCGCGTGCGTCGTCGAATCCGGTGACCCGGCCGATCGTGTCGACGGGTTCGGACCGGACCAGCTGGTCGCCCGCGGTGTCGACCACGAACCCGAGCACGTCGCCTGCCGTGGCGCGGGCCGGATGCCCGGCCGCCGGCAGGAGCTCGTTGATCACGGCGCGCACGAGCGTCAGTTCGCCTCGGTGGTTGACCACGTTGAACGCATTGAACGCGTTGAACGCGGCCGCCCGACCGTCGAGCCGGTCGGCCAGCACCGCGTGCGAGCCGTGACCGCCCCGAGTCAGCCGATCGATCGTCTCGGCGCCGGTCAGCTCATCAACAGCGAACTCCCCCAACACGTCCGACGCGGTGCCGAGCACGCCTCGATCCAACCCGAGGAACGTCAGCGCGTCGTCGAAACCGTCCGCGACCGCACGCCACTGCTCAACCGTCACCGGAAGGCTGGTCGACTGGTTGACCGAACTCGACGGACCTGGCGACTCGGACACGTCCGACCTCGCGGGCGAACCGCCGACGAACTCGTCCGCAAGCCCGGTGTCGCCGCGGTCGGTCTCGCCCCACGCGGCCGGGAGGTCGGCGGACGCGGCGGTGATGAGATCGTTGTCCGGATCGAAGGCGGCCGTGAAGACCATCCCGAGACCAGGCAACGCATCCGGGGTCAACGGCCTGGTCACCTGCATGCTCGCCTCAAGGACAACTACCTCGCCGCCCTGGTTCACGAGGTTCAACACCGTCTGGTCCGCGCCGTCGCGAGGCCGGACCACCATCACCCCGCCCGCGTCATCACCGGCGACCGCCACCTGGTCGATCATCTCGTCCCAACCAGCCGCTCCGGCTCCGATCAGCTCCAACCGGTTGTGCCCGGCGCCGCCGTCGACATTCCCGAGACGACCCCGCAGCAGCTCGAAGAGCGCCACCGCGGCGGTGACATCGGGGGCATCCATGTCCACACCGTCGGCAGTCGCCGCGGCCGCACCGTCGAACTCGACGAACCCCGCACCGCCTGCCGTGAGCACGAACCCGAAGACATCCACCTCCGGTGTCCGGTACTCCGCCGGCGCTTCGGTGCCCAGCTCGGTGATCACCGCACGCACGAGAATCGGCTCACCGCGATCATTGATCACGCTGAAACCGATGGCCTCATCGTCGAAATAGCCCGCCAGCAACGCATACGAGTTATGGCCACCGCGAAGAACACGGGCGATGACCTCGGCCAGTCCCGTGGCGGCGGCGTCGACCCGCTCCGCCACATAGAACTCCCACGGGAAGTCAGGAACACCCCGCGCCAGCTCGAAGAGCCTCATCCCGTGGTCAAGCCCGCTGACCTCATCGCGCAGCTCACTCACCGTCATCGAGGGAATTCCGCTGTTCACCTGCAGCAACTGGCCAGGGTTCAGCCCAGGAGCGAACGCGTCCCGCGCCCGCGCCCAGTGGACCTCGTTGTCCGCGAACTCGTCCGGGAACTGCTCGAACACCGCGACATTCGCGCGCAGCTCCTCCTCGGTGAGCGGCGCGATCCGGCGATAGCGGCCCAGGTTGTTCACGTACTCCAAGCCGGGATCAACCAGTTCGGCGGTCCGCATCACCTCGTCGAACGTGTTCGCGCCAGTACCGACCAACGCACCGATCAACCCCAGCCGAACCAACGGCAGGTCGACTCCGGTGCCCCAACCTCGTGCGGCCACGAGCGCACGCAGACGGTCGTTGACCAACAACGCGTCCCACCGCTGGTTGGCCGACTCCGCCAACCGCAACAGGAAATACGTGGCCAACGACGTACCGGTTCGCACCAGCGCCCCGGTGCGCTCCGCGTGCCCACGCAGCGCACTGGCGATCGCCAACTCCTGCCGGGGAGGCCGCGACCCGAGGTGACCGAGAACGGCGCCGGCATCGAGTGCGTCCACCTCGGGGTCAGTCGGGCCGCGCAGCTCCTCGGGAACATTCGAGATCCCGGGGAAAAGCCCTTCCAGTTCCCCGTCCACGATCAGATTGACCAGTAGGTCAGTATGCGTGACAACGTCGTGCACACCGGTGTCGCTCATCGATCGAGGACGCGACACCCGAGCGACGACCTCCGTCGGCAGGCTCTCCCACACCAGGTTCGACAGCAGTTCGAACTGCCCGGCCACGCCGGGCCACCGCAACGAGTAGCGCGCCAACCGGGTCTCGAACTCAACGGCCGCCCGCGCGTAGGTGACGCGCGCGACAAGCCGCTCACCCGCCAACCCAGCCACCGGCGGCACGTGCTCGTTGTCGCCTGCGGCCGCGCTCTCCGCGTTCGTCGGCCGGTGGTCAGCACCGTCCGCGAACTGGTCGGGGAACCGTCCGGACTCCGCGACCTCCGCGCGCAGCTCCTCCTCGGTGAGCGGCGCGATCCGGCGATAACGGCCCAGGCCGTTCACGTACTCCAGGCTCGGATCAACGAACTCCGCGGCCCGCATCACCTCATGGAACGTGTTCTGGCCAGAGCCGATCAACGTGCCGATCAACCCCAACCGAACCAGTGGCAGATCCAGGTCGGCCTGCCAATGGTGGTTGGCCAGCCACGCCACCCGCAGCACGAGGTATGCCTGCAGGGAGGTGCCGGACCCCACCAGCGCCCCGGCGCGCGCCGCCGCCCGGCGCGCCGGGCTGTCGACCCCCAACTCCTGCCGCAACGGCCGCCAGTCCAGCTGCCGGTGGAACTCATCAGGTGGATTCCGCTCAACCGACGCGGGATCCACCTCTACCAGCTGGTTGCGCTCCAGGTCGATCAGTTGCCGAAACTCCGCCGGCACCACGGAGGCTCCCGGCAACACCGCCTCCAGGTGCCCGCCCGCGGCCAGTTCCGCGAACATCAGGACATGCTCTCGAGGGCCGTCCGGCTCACGCATGAGGCGCACCCGATTCGGCACCTGCGCGTCCAGGCTCCCCCACACCAGTCGGGACAGCACGTCGAACTGCGCCGCCACTCCGGTTCGCAGCAACGAATAGCGCGCCAACCGAGTCTCGAACCCCGCGGCTGCCCGTGCGTAGGCTGCCTCTGCGCCACGCTGATCACCAGCCGCCCCGCCGGCCGATGGCCTTCTCGCGTCCTGCTGGGGCGCGTCGTCCTCGTTCGAGGCCGTGTCCGACCCTCCCGGCGCGCCGCCACGACCCAGTCTGGCGGTCCATTCTGGACTGACGGTGCCGGCGATCGTGCCGAGTTGTCGGGCGTACTGGTACCGGTGGGTCTCGTTGCCGAGGGTGTCGGCGGTGAGGTACACGATGGCCTGGTAGAGCTCGCTGTCGCGCGCCAGCTCGTCGGTGTTGACCTCGTCGACCATGCTGGCGGCCGCCCACCAGTTACCGGGGTGCATGGGCTGCGCGAAGCGGGCCCTGGAGGCCGCCGCCGCGGCGATGATGTCGGCGCGGGAAGCGAGCGGCGCACCCTCGGGCAGGGGGTTCGCGGCGGTGGGTGCCGCGAACAGCTGTCGCCGTTCGGGAGTGAGCAGGTCCAGTCCCCGCGCGATCGCGATCGCCTGGTCCGCGCCGTGCCGGTGGGCGCCGGCAAGGTCCCCGGTCGCCGCACCCACCCCGTGCAGCAGACCGACGATCGGGTTCCGTACCCGCTCGAACAGCCCGCGCTGGCGTAGTTCCGGCTCCCGGAACACCTCCGCGATGATCCCGTCGGCAGCCAACACCAGCTGGTCGGTGGGAGCGGAGGGGAACAGTCGCGCGAGTTCGCCGACGCTGTCGGGGAACGCCGCCCGAAGCGAGTCCCGCACCGCCGGCTGGCGCTCGAGCGCGCCCACCGCGGCCAACGACTCCCACGCGGAGATCCCCACCAACCTGTCCCACGCCCGCGCGGGCGGGAGCACGCCGACACCGTTCGGCGGGCGCATCAGCCCGTGCAGCTCGACCAGGGCCCGATCCACCCGCTCGTTGGCGCGAAGCGTCGCTCGCACCGATTCCACGGCCAACTCGTCGAACCGCTCACTGGCCAACCGATCCGTCTCCGCCATGTCTCGCGGCAGCTCCAGGCCCGGCGCGGGGAACGTGAAGGCATGCGGATCGGTGAGCACCACCGCGGCCTTCCCCACCGGCACCGGCACCCCGTCATGACGTGCCGTCCACGTCAACCCGCTGTCCAGCAGACCCTGCTGCACGTCCGCCAACGCCGCGACCACGAGCGCACCGCCCTCGTCCCCGGCCGGCACACCCAACGACGCGAGCAGTTCGTTGACGGTCTGCGGCCCGTCGGCCAGCACCGGATCCATCACTATCCACTCAGGACCGTTCGGCCCGTCGTACAGGACCACCGCGGTCCCGTACTCCCACACGTGCACCGGCTCCCCAGCACCGAACACGGCGCCGAATGACGGCCGAGCCAGCAACGGGTACTCCGCCCGCGAGACGAAGAGCTTCCGCACTGTCGCACCGGACTCCGCCAACCACCGCGCGTACAGCTGCGGCCGAACCGGGTCGCCAAGCCCCACCTGTTCATCGCCAGTCCGGACATAGTCGGTCGGCACATCCAGCTCGCCGTACTCAGGATGCGCGAACGTCATCGACCGCAGGCCGGCGAACAGGTCCGCCAACCGCGCCGCCGAGCTCACCGAAGCCGAATCGACCTCGTGGCCGCCGGGCAACCGATCGCCCGGCTCGACAACCGGATCAGTGGTCCGCGGATCGGTCCGGTCCCCCGTAGCACCCACTGCCTCCGGTGACGGTGCGCCGCCGCGCAGGCGGGGCAGCTGGGACTCGGGGATCGCGGTGCCGGCGATGACGCCGAGCGACCACGCGTACCGCTCCTTCGCGACGCCGATCAGCGGTGACCCGGCGACGATCCGCACGATGGCCTCGAGCAGCTCCGGCGATTCCCGGAGCGTGCCGATGTTGGTCCTGGACACGATCTCCCGCGCCGCGGCCCGCGCCGCCGGGTCCGGGGTCAGGCCGGCCGCGACCCGCAGGATGTCGTCCACCGACGCGATCCGCTGCTCGTCGGACACCGGGCTCGGCACCCGCACCCCGGTGTCCGCCGGCCGCACGGGCGGCGCGGGCGTGATCTCGTCGACCGCGTCGGACCGCGCTGGCTTCGCGATCCCGAGCCGCGTGGCGATGTCGGCCGCCATGTCCCTGGCGGCCTCGGCGCCGTCGGTGACGTACTCGTCCTCGACGACCACGCGGATGTTCGCCATGGTGGCCCGGTCGCCGGCGAGCCGGGCCATGCCGGGCGCGGCCGGATCGACGGTGTCGTCCAGGATGTCGATGACCGCGTCCCGCACGCCCTCGTCCCGCACGCCCTGGTCCCGGTTTTCCGCCAGGACGCGGTTGGCCCGTGCGCGGATCCGGTCGACGTCCCTGGCGAACCTGTCGGCCGCGACCAGTGCGGTGCGCACGCTGTCGACGACGCCGGCCGCGGCCGCCGTGTAGGTCACCGGGCGCAGGTCCTGGTCGAGCGAGCGAACCAGCGACACGATCTTGTCCACCGGTACGCCTGGCCCGATGTTCAGCTCCCGGCCCCTGGCGTCGTCGGTGATGGGGGTGGTGATGGGGGTGGTGGTGGGGGTGGCCGCCTCCGGTGCCGGCCCGAAGTCCGGCCGGCCGGCGACCGTGACCCGCAGGCCGTTGGGCGTCCGGTGCCATTCCAGACCGTCCGGGGGCAGGATGCCCCTCAACTCCAGCACATCGGCGAGCGTCAGGCCCCACTCGCGGAACGCGAGGTCCCGGTGCACCCAGACCACGTGGTCCGCGGTCGTGTGCACCCGCAGCACCCGGTCCGGACGCGACATGGCGCCGGCCACGGCGTTGGACTTGGGCCACGAGAAGTGCTGGTAGAAGTCCGCGTCGGCCAGATACGGGTAGAAGTCGCCGGTGTACTTGGAGCTGGTGACCTCGATCTCCCGGCCGCCATCGGCCCGGCTGGCGTCCCTGGTGGACGAGGCCAGCACGGACGGCTCGGCGCGCGTGGTGCCCTCACCGCTCGGGTTCGCACCGGCACCGACGCCCACCGCGCCCGCGCCGAGGCCAGTGACCAGGCCCTTGTTCCGGCCGAACAGCTCGGACACCTTCTTCAGGTGCAGGCCTTCCAGCGAACCCGGCGGCGGCCGCAACAGCCTGGCGGTCCGCCGGTCGTACACGCCGACCAGCCGCTTGAGCTCGAACCCGCTGTCGTACGCGAGATGCTTGTTCTGCCGGCCGCGGGCCGCCGCGGTGCCCCCGGTGGCGTAGGACTCACCGGTGAAGATGGCGTGCGCGCCGCCGAACAGTGAGGTGCCGGACGAGAGGTTGTGCAGTTCGTAGTCGCCGACGCTGCCCTGCCTGGAGTACTCCGACCTCGCCTCGGCGAGGTCGCGCACGTACTCCGGGGTCAGGGTGCCGAGCGGAACGGGCTTGCGGGAGTTCATCGCGTACATGCCGAGGCGGTTCGCCTCGATGGCGCCCTCGCCGGAGACCGCGGGGAAGATCCCGTCCTCCGGTGTGAAGTCCGGGCTGAGGTCCGACGGCCACTCGTCGAGCACCTCGAAGGTCGGCGCCACCGCCGGCCGGGTCAGCGGCGGCAGGAGCTCCTCGCTCGGGCCGGCCAGGGTGACCGTGCCGGGGACCGTGATCGGGGCGGCGGTCCGTGGCCGCCAGTCGCCCGCGTTGACCGTGCCGATGGTGGCCACCCTGGCGGAGTGGCTCGGCTCGCGGTGGTAGGTGATCTGGAGGTGGTGGTCGACCTCCAGTTCCGCTGCCGCGGTGTGCGAGTACTTGAACTGCGAGGTCACTTTCACGATGCCGCTGCCGGGATCGACCGTCTGCTCGACGGCCGCGGCGCTGCCGCCCAACCGCGTACCGGCCGCGCCCTTCGGCTCGCCCGCGTCGGCGGACTTCGACCAGCCGGGACGGTCGCCGCCGCCGACCTCCAGGTAGCCCTCCGCCGTGGTGGTGGTCGTCGTCAGGTTCTGCCGCAGATCGGTGTGGTAGTTGATGGTGAGCATGCCGTCGGGGTGGGTCACCGTGGCGCGCGGCGTGTCCGCCGGCGGTGTCCGGTCGGCGCGGCTGGTCATCACCCGAATGTCGACCACCTCGTCGACGAGCGGACTGGACAACACCTCGCGCACCAGCGAGCCGTGTGCCTGGTCCCTGGCGAACAGCGCGTTGCGCAGGTCCACCAGGGCGTGCGGGCCCGCGAGGCGGCGGGTGAGCTCGGCGAGCACCCGGTCGCGCAGCTCGGTCGCCATGCCGAACTGGTCGAGCTGGCGCCGAACGCCGCCCAGCGGGTCCTGGCCGTGCAGTTGGGCGTCGACCGGCCCGGATCCGTTGTGCGACCGGTAGCCGTCGTCGGGTGGCAGCAGCGCCGGGGCCAGCCGCCGGTTCTTCTCCCGCACCCCCTCGAGCGCGACCACCAGTTCGGGCGGCAACGGCTTGCCGAGCCACTGATAGATGTCGGCCGCGGCCTGCGCGGTGACCTTGACCACCGCGCCGTGCGGCATGTCCACGGTGACCGGGAGATCGTCGAAGGTCGTGTCCCAGAACCGGTTGCCGATGGCCATCTCGGCGATGAGGATCGTGCGCGTGTCCAGCCGGAGGTAGGCGACCGGGCCGTTGTACTCCGTCGACTGCTTGGTGCCCGCCCCGGTCTCCCCGGTACCGCTGTGCTCCCGGCCGCGACCGAGACCGAACGCGAGTCGCAGCAGCGCGCCCGCCCCCGAGTCCCGCCACGGCGTGACCGACAGCAGGAGCCTGCCGAACGCGCCCCGGTTCCTGGCCGCGACGCTGTTGGACAGGAACTGGGCGTTCTCGTTGCTCTGGAACTTGATGGTGCCGTGGGGGGCGACGTGGTCGACGTGCGCCGAGACGAACTCCATCGACCCGGCGCCGCTGGCGGTGAGATCGGTCAGCCGGCCGTCGGCGACCATCTCCTGGGTCGACGCCCGCTGGCCGGCCAGCCCGAAGCCGGCGAGCCGACGCATGCCGATCATGCTCAGGAAGTCGTTGACGGTGTCCCGGGCGGCGTCGCTCCACCGGGTGATGGGCGCGCCCTTGACCAGGTACGAGGTGGTGCCGTCCGGCCCGGTCTCCTCGAAGGTCCAGCTGCCGGGCGATGACCAGGTGCCGCCGAACGGTGGCGACGACCGGTGCGGCCCGCCATCGTCGGCTTCCAGGCGCGGCAACACCGCCTTGGCGAGCGCGATCTCCATGGCGTCGCGATACAGCGGCGACTGGCTCACGTCCTCGATCTCGTGGTGCCGGCCGAACAGCTGCCACGGGATCGACCGGGCGCCGTCTGGCAGCGGTGGCGGCGTGAGGTACACACCGGCGCGCAGCTCGCTCTCGCGCGGTTGCCGGCCGGCCCAGTCGAGCTTGTCCCTGGTCGTGGACATCACGACGGCGTCGACCACCCGGCCGGTGACCACACTGGCGAAGGAGCTGTTCGGATTCGACTGCCAGATCACGACGTCCGGCGAGTCGCCCGTGCTGGCGAAGGCCTCGTCGATCGCCGCCCGCGCGGGCTCGGTCCGCCTGGTCGCGGACGGCGGGCCGAAGGTCGAGGTCATCGTGCCGCCGAGGAGCAGCTGCCGCACCGCGCCCGGCAGTTCCTCGGACCGGTGGATGGCGCGCACCACGAGGGTCGCGGTGTAGTCCCGGTGGTCCTTGGTCCACACGACCTTGCCCTGCTTGGTGACCAGCCGCGGTTTCCCGCCCCCGGTGTTGTCGTAGGTGGCGCCGACGCTCACGTTCGGCATGTCGTAGGACGACGTGCCGGCCCCGCCGTCGGGGGCGTCCTTGGCGGACCCGCGGAGGTTGGCCCCGACGGCGAACTTGGCCGAGCGGCCGAGCGTGTAGGCGGTACCGGCGTGGCTGATGGTCTTGTCCTCCGTGCGGCCCTTGGTCTGTCCGGAGGGCACGGACTCGGTCGGCGTCTCCTCGTCGGCGTAGATCGTCATGGTGTGCAGGCGGCCGCTCTCGGTCCAGGCGATCTCGTGTCCCGCGCCGGACAACGCGTTGTGCACCGCGCGCCGCCGTGGATCCGCCTCCCTGAGCGGGGCGTCCGGGCGCTGGAAGTGCGCGGCCACCGCCTCCTTGCCCTGGTCGGACAGGCCGCTCGACACCATGGCGGCGATCTCCTCGGCGCCGGGCACGTCCACGATCTCGTCGATACCGGTGACCCAACGCCGCGCACCGGTGGCCGGCACCGGCTCCGGCCGTTGGGTGAAGTGCTCCGGCAGCGGCAACCTGGCCTGGCGGGCCACGTGCACCGGGACCGCCACGTACTCGCCCGCGTCGGCCTGGCCGCCGATCCGGTAGACCAGCGGGGTGTAGATGGCGGTCCGGTTCTGCTCCCATTCGACGACCCCGTAGGGGCCCTGGGTGAACCCGCTGGTGAGCTCGGCGAACAGGCCGAGGAACCAGCGGTACCAGGACGTTCCCTCATGCTCGGCGCCGCCGAAGGCACCGGCGCCGGTGGTGAGCTCGCCACCGCCGGTCTTCGTGCCGGCGCCGCTGTACTTCAGCTTGGTCCGCGACTCCGCCGTGCCGTAGCCGACGTAGTCGATCCGGTGTCCCTGGCGGATGCCGGGGGCGTGCCCGTAGTCACGCAGCGCCTTGGCCTGCGACTCGGTCAGCTCGGCCACCAGCGTCGCCGGATCGGCCTCCTCCCGGACCACCTCGGTGACCCGCAGGCCGACGTCGATCAGTACCGCCGGCTGGTCGGCGCCGTCCAGGGTGATGGACAACGTGGTCGCGATCGCCGGCCGGTCGCCGGTCGCGTCCTCTGTGGACTGTGAGGGCACCGCGTCGGTGCGCGCCGAGCTCTTGCCCGTGCCGCCGACGAAGTAGCCGACGCGGAGGATCCCGGTCGGGTCCAGGCCGGCGAGCGACTCGAGCGAGCTCATCGGGATCCGCGCCGGCGTGGTGCGCGTCGCGACGGAGGCCTGCGGACGCCAGCTCTCGGCGCCGTGGCGCCGGTACACGACCGGCGGCAGCGAGGTCGGTGCCGGCTGTCTGGTCCGGCTGTCGGCCGGCCGGTGAAACCCGTGCGAGAACGAGATCTCGGCGGTCGAGCCGTCGAGCGTGAGCTTCCCGTTGTTGAGGATGCTGGCCAGTTGGTGGCGGTCGAGCCCGGCGATCGCGCGGGCGACCCGGGCTCCCTGCTGGTTGGTGGCCTCGTGGATCGCGCCGAGGCCCTCGATGGTGAGCAGCGGCGGCGCCGCGGTGGACATCGCGATGGACAGCAGGGTGAGGCCGGCCTCGACCCGACCCTGCGCGGCCGCCTTCTTCGTGGCGGCGTTGGCCTTGCCCACCTCGCCGGCCGCGGCCTTCGCCTCGCCCGCCCGGGTCCGTGCCAGCGCGAGCGCGGCCTGAGCCTGTTCCCTGGCCTCGTGTGCCGCCCGGAACCGGTCGCGGGCGAGCTGTGCCACCTGGCGGTCGATGTCCGACACGAGCGCGGTGACCCGGCCCGACTCGTCGTCCGCCGGTGCCGGCAACTGGTCGCGCCCCGCCAACAGCGCACGCGCCTTGGTCGTGGCCTCGTCGACGGCGGCCTGTGCCGCGCGCACGGCGTCGTCGGCCGATTCGGTGCTCGTCACGGTGGCGTCGTAGGCGGTCTTCACCTCCGCGAAGGCCTGTTCGGCCAGCGCGGTCGCCGCGGTGGCCCGCTCATCGGCCTCGCGGGCGGTGTCGGCCGACAGTTCCGCGTTCTCGGTGTACTCCCTGGCCGCGGCCAGGGCGGCGGTCAGCTCCGTGACCCGGTTGTCCGCGGCGACCAGCGGGTCGACGACCTGCTGGTCCGGTTCGGTGCGCGCGGCCTCGGTCGGCGCGGGCCGCTGGCCGCGCTTGCGGAGTTTGTTCGGCCGCCGAGGACCTGGTGCGGTCTCCTCGGCCGGGACGGTGCCCGGCGGGCTGGCCGGCAGCTCGGTGGCGTCGGCGATGCCGGGGGCGGCGGCGAACCGGTCGCGGTCCGCCTTCGCCGCCGCGAGCCGGGTCCCGAGCTGCTTCGCGCGCTGCCGCGCGCGCTCCAGCGCGTCGCCGGTGCCCAGGACCGCGCCGCGCGCGACGCGGGCGGACTCGACCGCCTCCGCCAGCGTGCTCTCGGCGTTGCGGTAGTCCTCCCGTGCCCGGCTCGACTCGATGGCCGTCGCCTCGCGTGCCGATCCGGTGTCGGCGGCCGCGTCGAACACCAGCTGGATGAGGTTCCCGTTCGGCCTGCCGGACCACTCGTCGTGCGTGGGTGGGCCGGCAGGGTTCTCGGTGCTCTCGGCCGGCGAGGCCGGCCGTTCGCCTGGCGTCTCGGGGGTGTCCGGTGTCGACGCGCGCCGGCCGGGCGGCGGCTTCTGCAGTTTGCCGCGCCAGTAGGCCCGGCTGTGTTCGGTCGGCGTCGCGTTCGCGGACGAGGCGGTGGCCGGTTGGCTCGACTCGCGACCCGGTGTCACGCCGCCGCCACCCAGGCCGTGGTTGAGGGCGAGCCACCTTGGTCGCACCGTGCCGAGGACGAACCCGATGTCCTGTGCGTACCGGGCCTTGTCGTCGGGCTCGTGCGCGACCAGCAGGACCACGTCCTCGAGGAAGTCCCGTTCCGCGAGCTCCTCGGCGAGGTTCGTCTCGGCGACGATCTGGTCGGCCCGCGCCATGACCTCCGGTCCGACCGGCGGTGTGCGGCCCTCCCTGATCGACTCCCGCAGGCGTTCCGCCGCGGCGATCACCTGCCCGGGACTCACCTGCGGCTCGGCCGTGGTCGCCCGTTCCGGGGCGCGGGCGTCCAGGCCGCGCGCGATGCTCATCGCGAGCGCGTCCAGGTCACCCGCGCGCCGCTTCTCCCTGAGGGCGTCGGCGACCGACTCGTACAGTCCTCGCGCCCGCAGGACGCTCGTGGTGAAGTGCTTCTCCACCAGGTCGTACTCCGGACCGACGGGGCGTTCGGGGTCCGGCGCGGGTGGTGGGGCGGCGGTGATCTCGTCCGGATCCGCGGTCCTGCCACCGGCTCGGGATGCGGCCGCCGGTGCCGCTTCCGGGATGATGCCGAGGACCGTCGCGATCCTGTCGGCGACCGGTCGCATGGCGGCCACCTTGTCCGCGACGGTTCCCGGCGTGGTCACCAACAGGTGCTCGATGATGTCCACGGCCAGCGCCGCCGGGTCCGGCCCGATGTCCCAACGCCGGTCGGGCGGGTGGCTCCGCGCGTACACCGCCTCGGCCAGATTCCGTGTGGCGGGATCCCGCTCCGGGAGCCGCCGCAGCGCCGCCCGCGCGTAGCCCGCCTCGAGACCGACCCGGTCGGGCGTCAGGTCCGCGGCCGACAACGCCGAGGGGAGGTCCTTGGCCAGGCCCCGCTCGACCATCAGTTGGGACGGCAGCCACGCCCCGTCGGGACGAGCCGTGCCTATGGGCTCCGCGATGGCCAGGGACAGCCCGTAGGCCTCCGCCACCCCGTCCGGTGACAACTCCAGCCGGTGGATGATCAGCTCACGCAGTGCCTCGAAGACGGGAACACGGTCGGCGAACTTCCGCGGGTCGTGACTGTTCTCCACGACGACGTCCGCCTGCCGCGACACCTCCTGGTACCTGTCGTCCGGGAGCCTGCTGGACACCTCGGGCCACAGGATCGCCGCCTGGATCTGGACGCGGGCCGCCGTCCACGGCGTGTTCGCCAGCGCCGCGGCCACCTCCGCCGAGCGATCGCCCCGGCCAGGCGGGACCGGCCGCCAGTTCCGGTCCTCCCGCGCCGTGTCCAGCTGGCCGGCCAGGTCCAGAGCCTGGGTGAACACGTAATGGGCATCGGCCGAGATCAGCCGGAACGTCATCATGTAGGTCAACGCGCGCCTGTGGGCGTCCGTCAGCCGGGAGCTGTGCGTCTCCGCCAGAATCGCCCCAGCCAGGGCCCACAGCTCGCCGAACCGCTGCTCGGACAGCTTTCGGGTCCTGCGGAGGTTCCTGACATCACGTTCGGCCGCCTGGTGCGCGGCGTCGAGGTTCAGCCGCTCCCACGGGTCGGGCGCGGGACCCGGCGAGGGTGGGGGCAACAGGTAGCCCTCGGGGTGGCTCGCGCCCCCGGCCAGGATTCCGTCCCCGCTGCCCGTGGCCGGCGGATTGCCGACGATGACCGAGCCGTCCCGGTCGAAGCCGACGGCGAACAGGTACCCCGGGCCGTCCGCTGTCGAGCCCGCGGCCTCGCCGGCACGCGGCGGGGGAAACAGCGCCTCTTCCTCGTCCCGCGACAGCGAACGACCGGTCGGGCCACGGACCTCGTGGCGGCCGTCGGGACCCGGTACGACGGTCAGCACCCGCCCCGGCTCGCCGTCGGCACGGTACTCGATCACCAGCGCGGTCGACACCGCCGGCGTCGTACTGTTCCTGAGCCCGGCGACGACCGTGTCCAGCCCGTCGCGGCCGAAGCCGACCAGGCCGGGCACCACGAAGTTGACCGGGGGAAGTGGCTTCACCCCGGCATCCCCCAGCATTCTGCGGTAGGACGCCAGGTACTCGTAGGCGCCCTGGTCGGCGACCCGCCGGCCCCCCACCTCGAACGAGGTCGACTCGGGTGCGCTCCGGCGGCCGCCGGTGGCGTCGCGCATGGTTCGGCGGGCGGCGGCCAGCAGTTCCCCCTGCTCGCTCAGGGTGCCGGCGGCCTGGCCGATGGCCAGGGAGATGGCCTGCTGGGACACGCCGTCGCTGAGCGGCGAGAGGGAGGCCACGACGCGCGCGATGTCGTCGACCGAGAGACCGATCGCGGCGAGCCGGCCATGGTCGTGGTGGATCACCACCGCGTTGGTCGCCCGGTCGAGCGGTTCCTGACCGATCTCCTGGCCGTGCACGCCCGCCAGGAGCTTGTGCACGTCCTGCGGCGTCGCCTGCGCGTCGAGGTCGCTGGCCAGCTCCGCGGCGGCGGTCATCGTGTCCGCGACGCCGCGCGGGCGGTGCAGCATGCCCGCGATCACCCAGCGAATGACCTCCAGCCGGGCCGCGGGCAGGTTTCCGGTGAGGGACACGGTCATGATCACCGTCGCGGTGCCCAGCCGCCTGGTCAGATCCTCGGGATCGAGTCCGGCGAGCGTCTGCCTTGCCCGCTGTTCCTCCTGTGCCAGGCGCGCCTCGGTCCACCTGGGTCGCGGGTCGGCCTGGCGCTGCGGCGCGCCGCCCAGGAGGCGAGTACGCCAGTGCGGGTTCTGCAGACCCAGGTTGTCCGCGAAGGTCGCGGCTCGCTCGCGCAGCTTCTGCTGGCCGCTCGACACGATGTCCGCGAGGACCACCACCAGGTCCTCGTACAGGTGTTGGGCACGCAGCCGGGCGACGTCGAAGATCAGCGCGATCTCGGCTTCCGCCACGGGCCGGTTCTTGTCGCCGAGGTGTCCGATCTCGGCGGCCCTGGTGCGGACGGCGTCCGCGGTGGTCTGCCTGGTGGTCGCCGGTCGGCTGGGGGGTGTTGGGCGCTGCGGGGTGCGGCCGGGCAGCCCCGGTTGGGCGGTGGCGGTCGCTTCGGCCGGCGGGGCCGCCGGCATTTCCGGGGCGCGTGCGGTGGGTGTCGTCGCGCTGGCCGGGGCCTTGCCGGTTCCGCGACGGGCGCCGGGCGCGCCCGGGGCGGTCGACGGCAGGGGGTGGGCTGCTGGCGGAGTCGCTGGCGGAGTCGCTGGCGGAGTCGCTGTCGGAGTCGCTGTCGGAGTCGCGGATGGCGTGGTCCGGCCCGGTGTGGCGGGCGGTGTGGCGGACTGGCCCGGCTGGGCTGGCTGTCCCGGTTGGGGGGAGGCCGGCTGCGGTGGTGTCTGCTGGCCTGGCGGCTGTTGTGCGGGCGCCGGTGTGGGCGTCGGTGTGGGCGTCGGGGTGGCGGGTTGGGTCGTGGTTCCGGCGCTGCTGCCGGGTTCGGGGTTCGCGGTCCGGTCGGTGACCAGGCCGGTGTGCAGGTCGGCGGGCCGGTGCGCGCCCGGGACTGTCTGCTCGGTGATCTTCTCGCTGGGGACCGGGCTGCTGGGCCGTGTGCTGTCGGGGGTGTCCGGGTACCCGCGGTGGTCGTCCGGGGACGCCGGGGACCAGCGCCCATCGTCATCCGAGCTGATCTCCGAGTTGGTGTCCGATATGGACTCCGGCCGCGGGGCCGGCGTGGTGAGGTCCGCTGGGTTCGCTGGGGGCGCGGTGAGGTCCGTGCCGCCGCCGGGCCGGGTCGGTGAGGGATCGGTAACTGCGGGATCAGTAACTGCGGGATCGGTGGGTGCGGGATCGGGTTGGGTTGGGCTGGCGGCCGGCTCGGTACCACCGGGCTGGCCCGGTGGTACCGGCTGGGCGCCCTCCCCCGCCGGCGGGTTGGTCGGCGCCGGGTTCCCGTTGGTGTCCGGTTGCCGCTGGGCCTGCGGTCGGTCCGACGGCGGTGCCGTGGCCGGGTCCGTCGACGGCGTGCCGGCGGGACCGGTGACACCCTGTTCCCCGGTGACGCGGGGGTAGGGCGCGGGCACCGGCGGACTGTTCCGGCCATCGTCGAGGCCGGCGGTCTGCTCGCCGGTCACGTTCGGGTTCGGCGCCGAGCGGGACTGACCGCCCTGGCCGCCACCCTGCTCGCCACCCGCCCGGGAGGAGGGCGCCGGGCTCGCCGGACCGCCATGGCCCGCCGCGGCCGGACCCGCCCCCTGCACGCCCGAAACCCGGGGATAGGGCGCGGGGACCGGCGGCGAGCCCTGGCCGGCACCGTCGGGGCCACTCTCGTTCGTCCCGTCGTCCATATCGTCGGGCCTGGTCTCCGGCTCGTACACCGGGATGGCGTTGATGCGGTTGGCGTTCTCGATCCGGTTGATCAGGGTGCCGAGGGACGCGCCCATGATGCGCGCGACCGCCGAGGTCATCCCGGCGGTGATCCCGTAGGGGTTGAACTTCAGCTCGCCGGTCAGGATCAGGTGCGCGATCGTCTCGGTGAGCACGCCCTCATGGACGCCCTCGCCGACGACGTCGCCGACGTTCTTGCCGAAGTTCTTGTGCCACTTGGCCGGGCCCATCGTGTTGTCGAGCAGCTTGGCCAGCGCGCCACCCAGCCAGTTGCCCGCCAGACCGGTGACCGGCGCCATGAACAGACCCACCGTCGCGACGACGGCGGCGTCGCTCATGTACTTCTCGTTCCAGTCGCCGTCCTCGCGGGTGTTCAGGACGTGCATCTGGATGGCCTGCGCGCCGACCACGACACCGAGCTGGTTGCCGTAGTTCGCGACGAGCGCGATCAGGACGTAGCGGCCCTTCCACGCCACCCTGGCCAGCCTCGGGAACCGGGACATGACGGCCCGCTTCATGGCCTGCATCAGCGAGCCGCGAATGGCCGCCCGGCCGTAGAACCACTGCCACGCCGACGGGCCGACCCAGTACTGCCAGGCCACGGCGAAGGCGAACTCCATCGCCAGCATCGCGAGCTGGATGATGACGACGAGCTTCATGTACTCGACGTCCAGCGCCAGGCTGCGCAACACCTTGGCCATGTCGCGGAAGTGCGTCGCGCCCCCGCCGAGGTAGTTGGGGCCCTCGACGTAGGGCGACATCACGTCGACGAACGCGTCCGCGGCCTGGCCCCGGAAGTCCTTGCGTACGGTGGCGATCAGGGACCGCAGGCGCGGCGCGACCGCGTCCAGTCGCGTGGCCGCCGCGTCGTACTCGTCGGCCAGTGCCCGCATCCACGACTCGTTGAGGTCCGGGAACTCATCGCCGGTGGCGATCAGAAAAAGCTTCCGCAGGAACGGATCCTGGATCATGATCGCCATCGGCGTGCCTAGCCTTGGTCAGGGGAGTCTGGGCGGTTGGCCACGAACGTGGCCTCCTCGTCGGTGTCGGACAGCGAGCGACCGGTCTGCCAGAGGCGGTTGCCCTTCTCGATGAACAGGTTGTGGAACAGCTCGAGGAACTGCACCGCGACCTCCTCGCCCGGCCGGTAGTTCGCCTCGAGTGCCTCGCCCATCTCGCCAGAACCCCGCTGTCCGTAGGACATCACGGCCGCGTTGAGGTCGCGGTCGATCCCCGCGATCTCCAGGCCGAGCTCGCCGAAGGCCCGCCCGCCGTGGGACACCTCGTCCGGGTCGGCGGCGAAGTGGTTCTCACTCACGACGTCCGCTCCGCCGCGTCCCCGGCCGACTCCCAGTCGCCGTCGAAGTCCGGTAGCGCGTCCGGATCGCCCCCCTGCTCCATGAGCTTGCGGACGTCAAGACCCTCCGGGGCCATGCCGGCCACCACGTCGGTGATGCCGCTGGTCGCCTTGTCCTGTGCGCGCGTCACGACGTCCACGATCTTCGCGCTGAGCTCCTTTGCCGACAGCTCCCGCCAGCGGTCCCCGCGCAGCACCAGCTCGGTCAGCCGGCCGCGACCGTCCACTGTGGCCTTCAGCATCCGGTCCCTGGTCGTGGCGGTCCCGGTGACCGACTGCATCCGCGCCATCGCCTCGGTCAGGTCCGCGCGCTGTTTCTGCA
Organism: Actinophytocola sediminis; assembly: GCF_054779715.1. NCBI lineage: Bacteria > Bacillati > Actinomycetota > Actinomycetes > Pseudonocardiales > Pseudonocardiaceae > Actinophytocola > Actinophytocola sediminis. The sequence continues at coordinate 22,487 of NZ_BAAGXS010000042.1, forward strand.
GATCCCCGAAGATCTGCGCGAGGTCGTTGTGCATGGACGACAACATCACCATCACCCTTTCTCGGTCCGGTCAGGTCTGTGCCGGCGGGCCGGTGGCCTCACTGGCCGATGTGGACTCCTCGGCCGGCCGCTGTGCGCGGTCCGGCGCGCGGCCGCGTGGCGCGGTGTTGCGCACGTGGACGTGGGTGGGTGCCATCGGCTCGTCGACGATCCGTTCGCCGTCGGTCGGCCTGCCAATCACGCCGCTGCCCGCCAGGCTGGCCGCGCCCCAGACCTTCTCGTCCTCCGACAGCCAGGTCTCGCGTTCCCGGTCCCCCTTGCCGCCTGCGCCGCCAGGGCCGCCCATGCCGCCCATCGGCGGCATCATCGGGGGCATCATCGGCGGCATGCCGCCGAACTGGTTGTTGTCGCCGGCCAGTTTCGGGTCCCCACCGCCACTGTCGGCGCCGAAGTTGCCGGACCACTCGGCCCAGCCCTCACCACCGCCGCCCCCGGCGACCGCCTGCTGGCCTCCCGGCATTCCGAACCCACCGCCTGCGCCACCGCCGCCGGGCGGTTCCAGCCCGCCACCACCGCCGCCGGCGCCAAGGCCGCCAGGCAACTCCAGCCCACCGCCACCGCCACCGCCACCGCCTGCGCCACCACCGCCAGGCGACTCCAGGCCACCACCGCCACCCGCACCGCCACCCGCGCCGCCACCGGGCAGTTCCAGCCCGCCGTTGCCGCCGGCCAGGCCGTCCAGGTCGAGGCCGGGTGGCGGGGTGGGTTCGGACATGCCGCCAGCGCCGTCGTCCGAGGCACCCGGCAGGTCCGGGGTGTTCTGGTTCAGCTGGGGCAACTCGATGTCCTCGTCGAAGCCGGGTGGCGCCCAGCCATCGCCAGTCCCGTCGCCAGTCCCGTTGCCAGTCCCGTCGCCAGTCCCATCGATGCCGCCATCGATGCCGCTGTCGCTTCCGCCGGGGAACGGCAGTTCGAGGTTGGGCGACCTGTTCGACCCGGAGCCGCCGGTGCCGTTGCCGGTGGCGCCCACCGGCCCGATGAACGGCGGTGGCGGCGTCCCGAACTGGTCGCCACCACCGCTGCCGGGCGGTGGTGTGCCGAGGGACGTGCCGCCGCCGAACGGGTCGTTCGGGTCACCGAGGCCACCTTCTGGTGGCAACTCGATGCCGCCGTTGGACGACAGGTTGTTCGCGTCCCCGCCGCCGGGAAGGCCGAAGTCGCCGCCCGGCGGTGGCGCACCGCCGCCGACACCGCCTGCGCCGCCACCAGTTCCACCGAGGTCACCACCGAGGTCACCACCGAGATCGCCGCCACTGCCGAAGTCGGGCGGCAACTCGATGCCGCCGCCGGCCGGTGGTGTGCTCCCGCCGCCGGTTGGCGGCAGTTCGCCACCGCCGCCGTCACCGCCAAGGCCGGGTGGCAGCTCGAGGTCACCACCGGTACCACCAGGACCCGGGGGCAGCTCGAGGCCACCACCGGTACCACCGGGCGGCGGCAGGGTTCCGCCACCGCCGCCTCCCGGGGCGGTCCCCAGGTTCGGCGGTTTGTTGTCCACGAACGGGGTGAGCGCCTTCCTACCGGCCACATAGGACTGTTCCAGGCCGGTGAGGAAAATCCGGGCCCAGCTGTCAAGGCCGGTCAGCTGACTGTCGACGTAGCTGCTCACCTTCATGTTGATGTCGTCCCAGGTCGACTGACTGCGCAGATCGCCACTGATGTGCGGCATCCCCTCCGGCGGCGTGGCCTGCGTGAACGGCACGTACTTCTCGATCAGGGCGTCGACCGCCCACTCGTCGCCAAGGACGTAGGCGTAGTTGCGGTAGAGCGGCCCCTCCTGGGTGGCGGAGTTGAAGTTGCTGAGCACGTGGTCGATGTAGACCTTGCCGTTGTCGCCGCCGATTCGATCCAGGTTGTAGTTCTCCCTGCCGAGGACGAGCCCCATCCCCCGGATGTAGTTGCGCGCGGCGTCGGTGACGAACGTCGTGGCCCGGTTCACCGCACCGCCAACCTGCAGCAGGTGCAGAAACCAGATGGCCGACATCGACTTGCCGAACTGGCCGAGCGTGTCGGCCATGTCACCCAGCGCCTGGGACGGCGTTGGACTGCGCCGGGTGATCTGGGTCTCGAGGTCGTTGAGCATGAAGTCGATGCGCTTCAGGTTGCCCTGAACGGCATACGCGGCGCGGCCACGGAACGCGGAGTCGTCACTGTCCAAACTGGTCACCCAGTTGTGGACGACGTTTCCGTTGGTGTCGAGCCACTTGACGTACTTGTCGAGCACCGCCTTGGCGGCGTGCAGCCGCGGCACGTCCATCAACCCGAGCTTGCCGGCGCTGAGCCCCGACATGTGGCCCGTCATGTCCAGGAAACCGGTGTTCCAGTCGGCGAACAACGGGGCGTTGTAGTTGACTCCGTACCACCACTGGCCGAAGGCGTGATAGTTCCCCGCGGTGGCCGACGCCGCGTCGGCAGGCGCGGACCCGTCCGTGACGTCCTTCTTGCCGCCCCCCTGCACCTGGAACCAGCCGCCGCCCTCCCCACCGCCTCGACCGCGATCCGCGATCCGGTGCAGGTCGACCCCCATGCCGGTGACCGCGAAGAGGACCTCCTCGTAGGTCGCACGACCGTAGTCCCGGCCCTGGATGTTGCCGGGCTCGGTGGAATCGTCGGGCATGCCCACTCCTTTCGTGCCGACCTACCTGCCGCGGTTACTGACTTTCCGCGCCACCGCCCGCGTCGCCACCGCCCGCGACGCCGCCAACTCCGCCGTTGCCGCCGATGCCGCCGATGCCGAAGCCTGGCGGCGCACCGCCGGTGCCCATGACCTGCCCGCCGCCGATGTTGAGATCCGGGTACTGGCTGACGAAACCGGAGAAGGGGTACAACGCGAGGTCATCGGTCTCGTCGAAGATCTCCATCGCCGCGGTCAGCCCGACGGTGAACGTGGAGAACGTGGCCCGGAGGTTCTCGTTGAAGGACACGACCTTCGCGCCGAACGCGGCGGTCCAGGTGTTCACGTCGATCGCCGGTTCCCAGGTCTGGTTCGCCGGCAGCGCCAGCCATTTCTCGGTGATGACTGCGTCGTTGGTGGACACGGCGTCGTCGATCAGGCTCAGCTCGATGCCGTCCATCTCGCTGATCAGCTTCTTGTAGCTGGCCTCGTCGAACGTGAGGTTGCCGCCGTCGGAGCCGGACAACGGGGGCAGCGGCGCGTTCGGGTCGGCCGTCCCGCCTGCGCCCTGCCCACCCGCGCCTTCTCCACCAGCCCCTTGCCCACCCGCACCGTCCTCGCCAGCGTCTTCCCCACCGGCCCCCTGTCCGCCCGCGCCTTCCCCACCGGGGCTTTGCCCGCCAACACTGTGGTCACCGGAGCCCTCCCCACCGGCGGGTTGATCACCAGTGCCTTGCCCACCGGAAGCCTGGTCGCCGCCCTGCCCCTCGGCCGGTTCGTCCTCGACGGCGTGGGCGGCCTGGCCCGCCACGCCCTCACCCGGAGGCGCGGAGTCCGGTGGTGGCACGACCGGTGGCACACCACCGGTCGGATACCCCCCTGGGGGATACGCGAGCTTCCTCATCATCTTCTCGCCAGCGGGCTGCTCCGCGGTCGGATACCCGCCTGGCGGATACGCGAGTCTGCTGATCATCTTGTCGCCGGCAGGCTGCTCCGCGGTCGGATACCCCTCTGGCGGATACGCGAGCCTCCTCATCATCTTGTCGCCGGCGGGCTCTCCTGGCGTGTCCTGGCCCGCCGTGTTGATCGGCGCGTCGGGCGCCCGCTCCCTGCGGCCCGACACCAGGGGCGGCGGATCCTCCTGCGGAGCGCTCTCGCCACCCACCTGGGACGGCACGGCGGGTGTGTCCGATATGGAGTCACCGGCGCCGCCGCCGTGCTCGTCGCCGGGTTTGTCCCCACAGTCACTGTCGTTGTCGTGGTCGGCCGGGTTCTGGCCGTGGTCCGCGGCCGGCGCGGCGTCCGCGTCGTCGCCAGGTTGCCAGCCGGCATCCTCAGCGTCAGCAGCGTCACCGGGATCGTCGCCGGGATCGTCACTGTGGCCGCCGGCCGGCACCGCGCTGCCGGCCCCGTCGGCCGCCGAGTCCTCGGCCGCGCCGCACGAGCAGTCGCAGTCGCATCCGCAGTCCTTGGGGCGCGGGGCCTCATCGCCGCGCCCCACGGGGTCCGACTTCGGCTCGGTCAGGTGGCGCAGCGACGGCTCGCCGACCACCGGTTCCTCCGCCGGGAGCAGCGGAACACCGTCCCCCGCCGCGACCTCCTCCAGCGGGACACCCCTGTGCATCAGAACTGGCTCGCTCAGCGGCACCGCGGGCCCGCCGTCCGCCGATCCCCTGGTGATCGTCACGGTCAGCCCGCCGACACCGTCGGCCGGCGTGCTGTCGGGCATCGAGATGACCACCGACTCACCGCCGAAGCCCTGCGCCGGTTCGTGCTCGCTCGCCAGATACACCTGCACGTCCGGCCGCTCACCACTGTCGTGCTCAGCATCCGGCGCCCTGGGGAGGAGGGGCGCCATCGGCGTCAGCGGGGTCGCCGAGCCGCTGTCCGAGGACACCTGCGGCGGCTTCTTCATCCGATGCGGCGACGACAGGTCGTCGGACATCAGCAACTCCTTCGTGCGGGGCTGGGCGTCCCGGCGCCCGGGGGCTCACCCGCGGACACCGGGACGGGACCTGAATGTCTACTGTGGACTCACTGGAGCATGATCCTGGTGGCCTGGATGTCGCCTTCCTTGAAGATCTCGTGCGTGTTGATCGACGCCAGCGTGTTCAGGTTGAGCCGGTTCCGCATCTGTTCGTAGGACTTGTTCCATTCCCGCTGCTCCATCGACCAGATCTCCTCCGCGTTGCCCCGCACCGCCTCGGGAATCCGGGCCAACGACGTGCTGAGGTCGTCGAGGATCTGCCCGAGCTGGGCAACCGCCTGGTAGAGCTGTTCGTTGACCTCGAGGTAACCGTTGTGGTTGATGTCGAACGACGTCATCTGGGTGTCCCTCCCGCTCAGCCCTGGCCGGTCTGGCTGGCCTGGCTGGTCTCGTAACTGGTGTCGACGTTCTTCCTCCGGACGGTGTCCGCCTTGTCGCGCAACGCCTCCAGCAGGGTCTTGATCTTCAGGTACTCGGTTGACCAGTCATTGATCCTGGCCGCGAGCGCGATACCGGACGTCGACTGGTTGACCGTCGGCAGCAGGCCGCCGACCTGCGCCACGTTGCCGTTGACCGTGCCCATCCGGCCGAGCGCCTCGTTGACCGAGGTGATGACGGCGGTCATCGTCGCGTCGGTGAACCCGTAGAACTTGGACAGACCGGTCGGTGCGCCCGATGGTGCTGGACTCATGTGCGTTTCTCTCCTCTGTTTCCGCGTTATTCGATGACATCGAGCGCCGGCCCGGTCGGCAGCAGCGCCAGCAGCTCCGCCGGCACCAGCCGTGCCGACTTCACCGAGAACCCGAGCGCGTCCGCGGCCTCCGAACTCAGCACGGGGAACTTCGCGCCCGCCTCGGTGATCAGGTAGCTGCCGGCGCCGGGCACATCCGGTGCCGGCCGGGTACGCGCCAGCAACCCGGCGCCCGGCGCGACCTCGATCCGGTCCGCGACCCGGCCGTCCCTGGTGAACGCCGCCTGGTCGCCGCTCTGGCCGGGGCCGACCGGCGGCGGCGCGACCGCGAGCATCGCCTCCTTTCCGTCCCACCGCACACATGCCGCCTGGGTCCCGGTGTCCACCGGGGTCGGTGGGCGCGGCGGCAGCTCCGCCTGCCACACCGGTGCTGGCAACACCTTCTGGTTGGCCAGTTCCGCCGGCGTGGTGGTCAGCTGGGGCGGCTGCACCACGCCGGGGTCGCTGCGCAGCAGAGCCGCGACGGCGGGGGTCACCGGGATCAACCCGCCCCGCGCGGCCGCGAACAGGTTGTCCCCCACCGCTTCCGGCACCGCGACCAGCTGACCGGCCGTGGTCGGGTAGCCGTCGATGACCGGGCCGGCGCCGGTTCTGGCCAACGGCGCCTGCCCGAGGTCGGGACCGGCGGGGAGGCTGTTGAGCCACGCCGAGTCGACCGGCACGGCCGCGGCCGGGTCCAGTCCGAGCGCCCGGGGCACCCAGTCGGCCGTGATCCGCGACCGGCTGCCGCGCCAGGCGAGGTAGCGCTCGTCGCCTGCCCGCACCAACAGTGCCTCCTCCGGCCGCGCGAGGCGCACGCCCGGCAGGTCGCCCACGGTCACCGCCACGGCCGGGCCGTCCTCGCCGCCCCCGGCGCACACGGTCCACGGTTGGGGCGCGGTGGACGCCGACGGCAGCTGGTCGGGTGCGCCCAGGATGCCGATCGGCGACCCCTTCGGCACGTCGTCGAGGTCGGCGGTGTCGACCGTCTCGACCGGAGGGTCGCCACCGACCAGCAGGCGCGCGGAGGAGTAGTTGTGCACCGGCCGCAGCAGACCGTCGACCATCAGGTACCTGTTCCCGGACTCCTCGGCCACGACCAGGGTTCCCGGTTCCCGCCAGGCGTCCTGCTCGCCGAGGTCGGTGAACAGGTCGATGATCACGATCACGGCGACCACCAGCAGGGCGATCGCGATGCCGCCCAGCATGCCGACGGAGGTGCGACGCAGCGGCCGGTCCGGTGCGTCCGGCTCGACCCGCAACACCGCGGCCACGAGCCTGCCGACCAGGAACGAGTGCGCGTCAACCTGGTCGCGTCTGCCGTACATCGCCGTCCTCCCTTCTATATCTGGAGATCAGTCACAGCCACGAACTGGCCCAGCTGAGGAACCCGGTCACCGACAACACGATCGACATCACGGCGAGCGCGCAGAGCCAGTGGAGGATGTCGCCCCACCGGCCCCAGCGCGGCACGAGCCGCCTGCCCGGCAACACCTGGGCGCCGGCCACCGCGAGCCCGGCGAAACCCAGCAGTCCAAGTAGGACACAGAGTTGGCCGAGCAGCGGGATGCCCGCGGTCCAGCCGAGCAGCAGCGCCACCAGCGCGGTGGCGGCCGGCACCAGGGTGGCCAGCCGGTGCCAGATCGCCACCAGCTCGCGGGCCTGGAACAGCAGCATCCCGGCGACCAGGAAGGTCAGCGTCACCGTGTCCCATCTCGGCGCCGTCACGATGACCAGCAACGCGCCGGTGGCGATCGAGCCGATCACCACGAGAAACGCGGTGAGGTGCTGGTCGGCCAGCGTCGCCCGGTCGAGAACATCCTTGCTGGGCAACGGATCGAGTCCCTGCTGGAACTCCTCCTTGGTGATCGGCACCGGCTGCGCGGCCAGCCCGCCGAGCCACGCGGACAGCTGCGGCGTCGCCCGGGTGAACACCAACAGGACGGTCACCAGGATCGCCGAGGTTGCCGGCCCGCCCAGTCCGGTGAGGACCGACAACAGACCGGCCAGCGCGACCACGGCGCCACCGCAGGCCACCGCGAGGAACCCGGGCTTGGCCAGCCCGGGCGCGATCCGCGCCAGCACCGCGGCCACCGCGACGCCGGTGCCGGCGGTGAGGATGCTCGGCGCGCCGAACCAGTCCGGCTCGACGGCACCCGATGGCAGCGCGCCACCGGCGACCCCGGCCGCGACCACCCCGACGCCGGCGAGGGTGACCGCCGGCCGGGTGCTGTCGCTGTCGATGAGCCGCACCAACAGGTCCGCGCCCCCGATGAGGATCAGGCACACCATGCCCGCGCTCACCGCGATCACCGAGCCGATGCCGCTGAACGTGATGACCAGCAACGCCAGCAGGCCACACAGCGCGGCCACGGTCAGGCAGGCCCGCCGCGTCAGTGCTGGCCGCCACCGGTCGGTGCGGGCGGACAGTCCGGTGTGGACACCGTCGACGAGATCGTCGAAGTCGGCCACCGGCAGCTGGTCGTCGCGCGGCCGCAGGTGGAGCACGTCACCGTCGTAGAGCCCGGCGGCCGCGGTGCCCTGGTCCTCGTTCAACGGGGACTCGCCGAGCCGCTGCAGCACCCAGCCGTCCTGGCCGAGTCCGGTCGTGGCCAGCGCCGGGTCGAGGTGGCCGAGCACCGTCGGCATCAGGTCGGTGATCGGCACGTGCGCTGGCACGGCCAGCTCCACCCTGGACGCCGGCCCACAGATGGTGAGCCGGCACATCTCACCGGAGCCACCGGTCGCCGCCGGCGCGGGGGTCGAGTTCGTCACCGCCATGACCCGTACACGGCGGTGGTGGCGCGCAGGGTTCAGCGACCGCGCGTCATGTCCGGAATGAACACATCGACCGCCCCCGCGCGTGTAGTGGTCAGCCAGCCAGTACGGCGTGATCCACGAGGAGCCGACCGCGATGACGACGACATCGACGACATCATGACGACGACGCTGTTCCGCCGCCCCGGCCGGGAGAAGCCGCCGGAGATGCCGAGTGGGGAACTGTCCCTTCAGGAGCCGCCGTCGCTGCCGGAGGTCGCGGGCGGCCGGGACTTCCTCTCCTCGCTCATGATGCTGCCGATGATGCTCGGCAGCGGGGTGTTCATGCTGGTGTACATGGGCCGCACGAACCCGTGGCTCGGTCTTGGCATGTTCGGGCTGATGGGCCTGATGGCCGTGCTGATGTTCGTCACCCAGATGGCCCGCGGCGGCACCGACCGCCGCCAGCGGCTGCGCGGCGAGCGGCGCGACTACCTGCGTTACCTCGGCCAGGTCCGTGGCCAGGTGCGCGCGGCGGCGGCCCAGCAGCGGGAGGCACTCGCCTGGCGGCACCCGGACCCGGCCGGGCTGTGGTCGATCGCGATGACCGGCCGGCTGTGGGAACGCCGCGCCGCGCACGCCGACTTCGCCGAGATCCGGCTGGGCACCGGCCAGCAGCGGCTGGCACTGCGGATCACCCCACCGTCCAGCAAGCCGATCGCGGACCTCGAGCCGTTGACCGCCCGCGCGCTGCGCCGGTTCATCAACGCCTACACGACGGTGTCGAACCTGCCGACCGCGCTGTTCCTGCGGGGGTTCGCCAAGGTGCGGTTCACCGGCGACCAGGACGCGATCCGCGCGGTGACCCGGTCGGTACTGGCCCAGCTGGTCACCCTGCACTCCCCGGAGGACCTGCGGATCGCGGTGTGCGCCGATCCCGGCCGGGTCCAGCTGTGGGACTGGGTGAAGTGGCTGCCGCACGCCCAGCACCCGGTGGAGCAGGACGGCGCAGGCCAGGTGCGGCTGCTGGCCGACGGCGTGGACGCGCTCACCGACCTGCTGGACGCCGAGCTCGGCGAACGGGGTCGCTTCGAGGCCGCCGCCACGCCCAGCCGGGAGGAACCGTACGTGGTGATCGTGCTGGACGGCGTCGCCGTGCCGGGAGAGTCCCGGCTGGCCGGCACCGGCTACCGCAACTCGATCGTGCTGGACGTCTCCTCGGCGTTGGCAGGCCTGGCGAGCAAGGCCGCGCTGCGCCTGGATGTCACCACCGAGCGGGTCGAGATGGTGCGCACCGACCGCACCGGCCAGGACGTGCGCACCGAGCTGTGCGCCCCCGACCTGCTCAGCCTGCCGCGCACCGCCGCGCTGGCGCGGGTCATCTCCCCCTACCGGCTCGGCGGCACCACCGAGATCGCCGAGCCGATGGTCGCCGACTTCGACCTGCCCCGGCTGCTCGGCGTCACCGACCTGGACACCTGGCAGCCGGCGTCGCTGACGCGCACCGGACTGGCGCGCAACAGGTTCCGCATCCCCCTTGGCATCGCCGAGGACGGCACGCCCATCGAGCTGGACATCAAGGAGTCCGCGCAGGGCGGCATGGGCCCGCACGGGCTGCTGATCGGCGCCACCGGCTCCGGCAAGAGCGAGCTGCTGCGCACGCTGGTCCTCGGCATGGCGATGACGCACTCCTCGGAGATCCTCAACTTCGTCCTGGTGGACTTCAAGGGCGGCGCCACCTTCCTCGGTCTGGACCGGCTGCCGCACACCTCCGCGGTGATCACGAACCTGGCCGACGAGGCCCCACTGGTCACCCGCATGCAGGACGCGCTGCACGGGGAGCTGACCCGCCGCCAGGAGCTGCTGCGCGCCGCGGGCAACCACAGCTCGTTGCTGGACTACGAGAAGGCCAGGCTCGCCGGCGCCAGCCTGGACCCGCTGCCGACGCTGTTCGTGATCGTCGACGAGTTCAGCGAGCTGCTCACCTCCAACCCGGAGTTCGCCGAGCTGTTCGTCATGATCGGCAGGTTGGGCCGCTCGCTGGGCGTGCACCTGCTGCTGGCCAGCCAGCGCGTCGACGACGGCCGGATGCACAAGCTGGAGAGCCACCTGTCCTACCGGATCGGCCTGCGGACCTTCTCGGCGATGGAGAGCCGCTCGGTCATCGGCGTGCCGGACGCCTACCAGCTGCCCAGCGCGCCCGGCAACGGCTTCATCCGCACCGACGTGGCCACCCTCATCCGGTTCAAGGCCGCCTACGTCTCCGGTCCGCACCACCGGCGCACCCGCGAACAACGCCAGGAGGAGGTCCGCAAACAGGTCGTGCCCTTCGGCGTCACCCGGCTGGCCGCCCCGGCCGCGCCGCCCTCGGCACCGGTCGTGCCGGCCGAGGACGAGGAGACCGGCGAGTCGGTGCTCGCCGTGGCGGTGGATCGCATGATCGGGCACGGACCGCCGGCACACCAGGTGTGGTTGCCGCCGCTGGCCAACCCGCCCGCGCTGGACCAGCTGCTGCCGCCGGTCCTGCCGGAGCCGCCGCATGGGCTGCGCGCCGTCGGCTGGCGCCCGCGCGGCACGCTGGTGGTGCCGGTCGGCGTGGTGGACAAGCCCTTCGACCAGCTGCGCGACCTGTACCTGGTGGACCTGTCCGCCGCGGGCGGGCACGTCGGCATCGCGGGCGCACCGCAGTCGGGGAAGAGCACCCTGCTGCGCACCATGATCGCCGCGCTCGCGCTCACCCACACCCCGGCGGAGGTGCAGTTCTACTGCCTGGACTTCGGCGGCGGCACGCTCGCGGCCGTGGACGGGCTGCCGCACGTCGGCGGGGTCGCCGGACGGCTGCACCAGGAGCGGGTGGCCCGCACCGTCGCCGAGGTGCGGTCCCTGCTGGCCAGGCGCGAGCGGGTGTTCACCGAGCACGGGGTGGAGAACATGGCCGCCTACCGGGAGCGCCGCGCGGCCGGTGAGTTCGTCGACGACCCACACGGTGACGTGTTCCTGGTCGTCGACGGCTGGGGCTCGCTGCGCACCGAGTTCGACCAGCACGACCTGGCGATCCGGGAGCTGGCCCAACGCAGCCTGTCCTATGGGGTGCACCTGATCCTGACCACCAACCGGTGGTCCGACGTGCACAGCCAGCTGCGCGACCAGCTCGGCACCCGGCTGGAGCTGCGGCTCGGCGACGCGATCGACTCGCTGATCAACATGCGCAAGGCGGGCGAGGTACCCCAGACACCGGGCCGGGGCCTGACGCCCGACCAGATGCACTTCCTCGCCGGGGTGCCCCGGCTCGACGGCGTCGCCGGCACGACCGACCTGGCCGAGGCCACCAGGGACCTGGTGTCGGCGGTCCGGGAGCACTGGCAGGGGCCGCCCGCGCCCACGGTGCGGATGCTGCCCTCGGTGCTGCCGGCCGAGGACCTGCCGGCGCCGGAGAAGGGCCCCCGGCTGGCGCTTGGCGCCGGCGAGCTGGACCTGCGGCCGGTGTGGCACGACTTCGGCGACCGCCCGCACCTCACGGTGGTCGGCGACACCGGCAGCGGCAAGACCGCCGCGCTGCGCCTGATCATCACGGCGATCACCACGGTCTACACCCCGCAGGAGGCGCAGATCCTGGTCATCGACCCGCGCCGGACGCTGCTGGAGATCGTGCCGGACAGCTACCGGCGGGGCATGGCGGTGTCCGCGCCCGCGGCCGAGCGGCTCGTCCGGGAGGCGGCCGAGGAGCTGATGGCCAGGGTGCCCGCCGCGGACATCTCCCCCAGCCGGCTGCGTCAGCGGGACTGGTGGCAGGGCCCGGAGATCTTCGTCGTGGTCGACGACTACGACCTGCTGCTCGGCGGGCTCGGTGGGCCACTCGAGTCGTTGGTGGAGCTGCTGCCACAGGCCGGCGACATCGGCCTGCACGTGGTGCTCGCCCGCGCGGCCGCCGGGTCCAGCCGCAGCGGCATGGAGGCGGTGCTCCGCAGGCTGCAGGAGTCCAACACCCCCGAGCTGGCGCTGTCCATGCCGCCCAACGAGATGCCGCTGCTCAACGGTGTGCGCGGCCGGCAGCTACCGCCAGGCCGCGCCGCGCTGGTCACCCGCCGCGAGGCGATCGGCCTACAGATCGCCTGGACCGAGGAGCCGACATGAGACACCGGTTGGCCGCTGTCGGGGCGGCGCTGGTCCTGGGCGCGGTGCCGGCGCCCGTGCCGGCCGGCGCGCAGCCGGTCGGGCAGTGCACGCCCCCGGCGAACACGGCCATCGACCAGGAGTCGTGGGCCCAGCAACGGATCGCCGCGGACCGGGTGTGGCGGCTGACGACCGGCGACGGCATCGTCGGCGTGGTCGACACGGGCGTCAGCGCCGAGGCGCCGCTGTTGGCCGGCGCGGTGCTGCCCGGCACCGACCTGGCCGACGGCCGCGGCGACGGCGACTGCTACGGCCGGGGCACGTTCATCGCCGGCCTCATCGCGGCCAGACAGGGCGACAGCCCGCTCACCGGGATGGCGCCCGGCGCGCGGGTGTTCCCGGTGCGGGTGACCGACGACCCGACCAAGATCATCGACCACGCCGCGTTCGCGCGTGACATCGCGAGCGGCATCCGGGCCGCCGTCGACGCCGGCGCGGGGGTGGTGGCCGTGGGACTGGTGGCCACGCTGGGCGTGCCGGAGCTGACCTCGGCGGTGGCCTACGCCGCCGACCGCGACGTGCTGGTGGTGGCCTCGGCCTGGGTGTCGAAGAACGGCCAGCTGGCCTTCCCCGCCCGGCTGCCCGGAGTGCTCGCGGTCGCGCCGGTCGGCCAGGACGGTCCGGTCCGGGACCCGGTCTACGGGGCCGCGCCCGCGCTGGCGGCGCCGGCGCAGGACCTGGTCAGCATCGCGCCGCGCGGCACGGGGCAGCGCACCGGGTCGGGCGGCGAACTGGCGGTCGCCTACGTGGCCGGCGCCGCCGCACTGGTCCGCGCCTACCACCCGGGGCTGTCCGCGCGCCAGGTCGCCGGGCGCCTGCTCGCCACCGCGGACCAGCCGGGCGGACCGCTGCCGAACAAGCTCGTCGGCTACGGCGTCGTCGACCCGCTCGCGGCCGTCACCACGGTGCTCAACACCGATCCGCCGACCGCGGCCGAGGTCGAGCACCTGGTGGTGCCGGTGCCCGAGGTGCCGGACGAGGCCCCGGCCAACCGCGCGCTGTGGTTCGCCGGCGGAGTCGCCGCGGTGGCCCTGCTGGTCGCCGGCCCGGTGTTGGCCGGCGCGTCCGGCAGGCGCAGGCGCGACGGCTGACCGCCAACTGAACCCCGCGACGTCCCGGCCCCGTGTTTCCAGTGAGGAACCTCCGATTCGAAGGTGGCACAGCACATGATGACGCCAGCGTTGCCCGACGTGGCCGCCACTCACCTGACCCTCGTCGACGACACCGGTGCGGACCTCCGGTACGCCAGCCGGGAGTACCAGCTCGAACGCGGCTGGACCACGACCGTGCGCGGCCACCAGCTCCTGCTGGACCTCGACGACGACACCTGGGGCCTGCTGATGCCGACCGACGTGGCGACCGCGCTGCTCGCCGAGTTGCACGCGATGCGCCTGTCGTGCCCGATCGTCGGCCTGCCCGGTACGCACGACCGGCGAAGCATCCTGTTGCTGGAGCCGGAAAGGGCGGCCACCCCCAGGCTGCCGGCGGCGGTGAGCAGGCTGCCGAGCGGCACCACCGTCGCCCTGCCGCCCAGCGTCACCCCGAACGGCCCGGTCTACTGGCTGGCCCCGCACGACCCGCCGGGCAGCACCCGCCCGGCCGTCCAGACCGTCGCCGACACACTCACCCGGGTGGTGGGTCCCCCCGTCTGATGCGGCGAAGGGTCCCTTCGCTGCGCCTGATGCAGTGAAGGGACCCTTCGCTGCGGTCGGCTCGAACGCGGTGGACCGGCTGTTCGTCACCGCCGCGGCGGGCACCGTGTCGACGACCGCCGCCCAACTGCCGAACGCGACCTGCTCGACGATGCTCGTCGACACGATGAACAGCTTCGGCCAACGCGTACATCGTGTGCGCCGGCACTCGCTGACTGGTGTCGAGTTCCGGGTGCCCAGGTTTCGGGTGCCCACTGGACATGATCACGTCCGAGCGATAATATCGGACATGCTTATAGTTCATATTCTATAGCAGGAGGTTGGCGGCATGGAGGTCGACGAGGTGGGTCGGCTGCTGTTCGGCCGGCCGTGCCGGCTACGGGTGGCGTTGTGGATCCACCAGCGCGGCGGCCGACGCTTCTACCAGTCCGAGCCGCCGCTCACCGTGATCCCCCAGAGCGCCGCCGGCACCGAGCTTCGCCGCTTCGTGCACCTTGGCATGCTGACCGAACACCGGGAGTCCGGCAGCCGGCGCGTCTACTACGACATCACCACGAGTCCGTTGTGGGCGATCGTGATCGCGGCCGCACGGGTGGTCAAGGCGTAGCGTGCGCCGCGCGCCGGCGTGCGCCGGCGATCAGCGTGGACACCAGGTCGGCCAACGCGAGCGCGCCGGCGGCGTCGTCGGCGCGTCGGCTGACCAGCCGGACCGGGCCGACCTGGTCCAGGACGATCCCGGCGCCGGCCAGGACGAAGTCCAACGCCAGGTAGGCCGCGCGGGCGTTGCCGTCCACGAACGGGTGGAAGAAACAGACATCGAGGTACACCCGGGCGGCGCGCGCCGGCAGCGCGAGTGCCGGGTCAGCGACCTGGCGCAGACAGCGGTCGAACCGGTGCGGGGTGTCCGAGTCGATGCCGTAGCGCTCGCGGCCCCCTTTCGCGAACGCGGGATACCCGCGGAACGGGGCCGCCGCCACCCCGAGGACCCGGCACTGCCAGGCGCTGAGCAGCGCGAACCGCAACGGCGTCCCCTCGGCTGCGCAGGCACGCGCGTGCGTGAGCGCCGAACGCAGCGCCGCCGCGCGCGCCGGATCGCGGCCGTGGTCGACGGTCCGGATGTGGTGCAGCGCGCCGTCGCGAACCGGGACGAACGGGCTCTCGTCACAGGGGCGGACCTCCCGCCATGGCACGGCATCCCGGACGGTGAGCCAGGTCCGCAGGTGGTCCGGTGGCGCGGTCACGCCTGGTCGGTCTCGAGCGCGCCGGCCAGCCGCTCGGCCACGTCACGCACAAGCTCCCGGTCAGGCTGGATCCAGCTCTGGAACCGGCCCCCGATCGCCCGCTCGATCCGCGCCCGCGCGCGGTCCGGTGGCACCTCCCAGCGAGTCAGGAACCAGGTGAGCACCTGCTCGCAGTGGGTGTACCAGGCGTCACCGGAACCCGTCCGGTCCACGACCTGGGTGACCAGGTGGACCGTGGCGCGCTCCCAGGCGTCCTCGCGATCCGCCGCCGGCAGATCGGTGAGCGGGAACCGGTCGAACCACTCGGCCAGGTCCACCAACCACCCGCGCCAGTCACACAGCGCCGCGGCGACCCTGGCCAGGGTCTCCTCGGGGACGGTCATCGAGTCGCGCGGGCAGCACCACGCGCCCACCGGGCCGCCGGCGATCTCACCCTCGTCGTGCGCCCACCGCCAGCCGACCACCCATCGGCCGTACCGCGCCACCATGGCCCTGGTCATCGCGGTGGTCCAGGCAGCGCCTTCGTTGTAGGACCACCGGATGACGTCCGAGTCGCCGGCGTGCCCGGCGGGTCGGGTCGGCACCCGGCCGGCGGGTTCGAGCGCGGAGATCACGGCGAGCGCGGCGTCAGGGTCGAACGCGTGCCGCCGGGGGTCGACCTCGTCCCAGGACAGTTCGGCGGGCCGGAGTTCGGTGTTCATCCCGGAGATGGTGCTCGACCCACCGCCGGTCACTCAACCGGGTTCCCCGGCGCGGCGGTCGATCGCGCCCCCGACCGGGAGGCCGCCGGCATCCGCTCGGCGAGCTCGTCGGCCCGCAGCCGGATCAGCCCGCGGACGATCAGCGCGGCCCGCGACGGCCTGCTGTCCTTGCGCTGCACCAGACACAGCCGCAACGGGCTCGCGTCGCGCACCGGCAACCAGACCACGTCCGGGATGTCCGCCGAGGTGTCGAACCCGCCGAGCAGCCCGAGCCCGGCCCCCTGCCCCACCATCACCTTCAGCGTCCTGGCCGACATGGCCTGCACGACGACATCCGGCCGGTCGACGTGCCGGTGCAACACCTCCCACAGCACCGTCCCCGCGCGCATCGTCACGATCGGCCAGCCCCGCAGGTCCGCCCAGTGCACGTGCTCCCGACCGGCCAGCGGGTGATCGCCTCGGGCCAGGACCCCGACCGGCGCGGAGATCAGCGACACCCGCGCCAGCCCGGCCGGCGCCGGGTGCATGGGCACCGTGATCACCCCGAAGTCCAGCTCACCGGCCGCCACCGCGGCCTCGATGCCGGCCGACGCGTCCTCGCGCACGGTGAACCGCAGCCCGGGACGATGCTCGCGCAGTTGGCCGACGACCGGCGCGATGATCGTCTCCGCGGCCACCGACACGCCGCCGATGTGCACCCCGCCGACGTAGGCGCCGCCGGACTCCATGGCCGACTCGCGCACCGCGTCCTCGGCGGCCACCAACCGCCGCAACGGCTCCAGCATCGCCTGCCCGGCCGGCGTCGGCCAGACCCCGCGCCGGCTGCGGGTCATCAGCACCACGTCGAGCTCCTCCTCGAGCAGCGCGATCTGCTGACCGATGGTCGGCTGGCTCACCCCGCACCGGACGGCGGCCGACCGCAGCGACCCGGTCTCGACCGCGATCAGGAAGTACCGCGCCCGCTCAACGCGCATCCGGCCACTATAGAGGCAGAACCTTTCACCGGTGAGGCGCATCAGCGCGTTCCCAGGGCGGGCACCGGCCCGGCATGGTGTGGTGACCTGCGAAGACCCTCACGACGGTGTGAAAAGGAGCAGTCCTGGTGACCGACGGACCACTGAGCGGCGTGCGCGTCCTGGACATGTCCACGATCCTGGCCGGGCCGCTGACCTCGTCGCTGCTCGGCGAGTTCGGCGCCGAGGTGGTCAAGATCGAGCACCCCGACGGCGGCGACCCGGCCAGGCACTACCCGCCGCTGGAGGACGGGGTGTCCACCGCCTGGGCGCTGGTCGGGCGCAACAAGCGCAGCGTCACCGTCGACCTGCACCATCCCGAGGCCGCGCACCTGGTCGGGCGGCTGGCCGCCGGCGCGGACGTGGTGGTGACCAACTTCCGGCCGGCCACGCTGCGCCGGTTCGGGGTCGACTTCGACGACCTGCGCGCCTACCGGCCCGACCTGGTCATGGTGCACGTGAGCGCCTACGGCCGCACCGGGCCCTACGCCGACCGCCCCGGCTTCGCCCGCGTCGCCGAGGCCTTCGCCGGGCTCACCCACCGCACCGGGGACCCCGACGGCCCGCCGGTGTTCGCCGGCTACCCCATCGCCGACGGTGTCACCGGCATGTACGCCGCGTTCGCCACGCTGCTCGCGTTGCGCCAGCGCGACCGCACCGGCGAGGCCCAACTGGCCGACATCCCGCTCTACGAGCCGTTGTTGCGGATGATGGAGGACTTCGTCGTCGAGTACGGCGCCACCGGCACCTCCCGCGAGCGCCAGGGCAACCAGAACCCGCACATCAGCCCCAACAGCCTCTACCGCACCCGCGACGGCCGGTGGCTGGCCCTGCCGGCCTCGACCCAGCAGATGTGGCGACGGCTGGTCGAGGTGATGGACGCGCCCGACCTCGCCGTGCACGACACCATGACCGCCCGGCTCGAGCACCGCGCGGAGATCGAGGCCAGGGTGGCCGCGTTCGTCGAAGCCCGCGACCTCGAGCCGCTGATGGCCACGCTGGTCGCCGCCGGGGTGGCCGCCGGCCCGGTGAACTCCGCGGCCGACGTGTGCGCCGACCCGCACATCCGCGCGCGGGGGTCGGTCACGACGGTCGGCGGGCGGCTCATGCAGGCGCCCGCCGGCCGATTCTCCGGTTTCGACAGTGTCGTCGGCGTCGGTGCGCCAACCCTCGGTGAACACACGGCCGACGTACTGGCCGAGGTCGCCGGGCTGGCCGGCCACGAGGTCGACGAGTTGCGCCACAAGGGAGTGGTCTGACATGGCCGTCGCGTCCATCATCATCCTGGTCGCCCTGTTCGGGGCGACCCTGCTACCGAGATTCGACCTGGGCAGCGCCGCGCTCGCGGCCGCGTTCCTGCTCGGGCTGGCCGCCGGGGTGCCCGCCGAGGAGGTGACCGGGTTCTTCCCGGCCGACTTCTTCGTGCTCATCGTCGGGGTGACCGCCCTGTTCGCGGTCGCCCACCTCAACGGCACGCTCGACTGGCTGCTCGACCGGTTACTGCGGCTGGTCGGCGGCCGGGCGCCACTCGTGCCGCTGGTGCCGTTCGTCATCGGCGCGGTGCTCACCGCGGTCGGCACGCTGCCCGCCGCCGCGACCGCGATCGTGGCCCCCATCGCGCTCGGCCTGGCCGCCCGCTACCGGTACTCACCGCTGGTCGCCGCCGTCCTGGGCATCACCGGCATCATCAGCGGGCTGCTGTCCCCGCTGGCCGTCTACGGCGTGTCCGCCAAGGGGCAGAGCGACAAGCTCGGCATCGAGCTGCCCGCCTCCGCGCCGATGACCTACCTGCTCGGCGGGCTGCTGACCGGGGTGGTCGTGTGCGCGGTCTGCCTGGCCATCGGGATCCGTACCGGCGCGATACCGCGCGGCCGGGTGACCACCCCGGCGACCGGCCAGGTGCGCACCGACGAGGACACACCGACCGCGGGCGCCGGCGCCCGCACGCTGACGCTGGTGTGCATGCTCGCCGTCGTCGTGCTCTCGGTCGGGTTCGACCTGAACGTGGGATACCTCGGGTTGACCGCGGCCGTGCTGTTGCAGCTGGTGCTGCGGCTGGCGCCGGGTGCGGTGATCGCGAAGGTCCCGTGGGGCGTGGTCCTGCTGATCGGCGGGCTGCTGACCTATGTCGGGCTGATGCAGCACCTGGGGGCGTTCACCGAGATCAGCGAGCTGCTCCGGGTCGAAGGCTCGCCGAGCCTGAGCCTGCTGGTGCTGTGCTACATCGCCGGGGTCACCTCGTTCGCCGCCAGCTCGATCGCGGTGTTCGTGACGACCATGCCGCTGCTGCCGCCGCTGGTGGCCGAGGGCGTCTCCCCCGTCGGCGCCGTGCTCGCGCTCGCGCTGGCCTCGGTGCTCGTGGACATCAACCCGCTTGGCATCACCGGCGGGCTGATCCTGGGCGCCGCCGAGCCGGCGGCCCGGCCCCGGCTGTTCCGCCAGCTGCTGACCTACGGCCTGGTGTCGATCGTGGTCGCGCCGCCGCTGGCGTGGGCCGCGTTCGGCTGGTGGTGACCCGCGCTCAGAACAGGTCCTTGGCCTCGTCCCGCAGCGCGGTCAGCGACTGCCGCACGGCCGCGGTGTCCGGCAGGACGGCCAGCAGCAGCGGACAGCCGGTGGCCGGGTCCACGGCCAGCACCCCGCGGATCCACTCCATCCCGGCCTCGAGCTCGGCGATCGCGTCGGTCGTGCCGTCGGCGCGGGCGAAGTTGCCCAGTGCCGAGCGGTGCATGGCGTCGATCAGCGCGGCGAGCGCCATCGGCAGGAACGGTTGGCTCTCCGCCGGCAGGTGGTCGCGCAGATAGGCCCGCGTCAGCGCGACATAGCGCTCGTGCTCGAGCACCTCGCGCTTGCGCAGCTCCGGCACCAGCCTGGTCAGCCGGTAGCGCCGCAGCACCAGCTCCGGCCGGCTGAGGAAGTCCCGCAGCACCGCCTCGGTCGCGGCGATCACCACGTCCACCGGGGTGCGGCTCCCGGTGGGCGGCACCAGGTTGCGGGACAACAGTTCCAGGCGGGCGGAGTGGTCCGGGAAGGCCAGCTCGTCCTTGCCGTCGAAGTGGCGGAACACCGTCCGCCGGGACACCTGGGACGCGTCGGCGACGGCCTCCACGGTGACGCTCTCGTAGCCCTGCTCCAGGAACAGGGCCATCGCCGTTTCCGCGATGCGGTACTTCGTCTCCAACGCCCGGTCGACCGACACGGCTCCGCCTCCCCTCCTCGACGCCCGTCCGGGCCTTCGCAAGTCTATGACCTCGGACGGGGCGCGGGAGTCAGCCGGCGAACGAGCCCGGCCGGGCGGTCGCGTGGGTGTTCCCGGCGTCGAGGACCATGCTGGCCGGCCACTGGTCCCAGCGCGCGCCCAGCCCGGCGTGCTGCGGGCTCCCGGTGTGCACGAACGCGCGCACGCTGTCGATCATCAGGTCCGACAGCGCGAGCCGGCCGGGCTCGTTGCGGCGGCTGAACGAGTACGCGAACACTCCGTCGTCGAAGGAGCGGAACAGGAACGGCAGGTCGAGGGCGTGCGCCGCGCCATACACCTGGTCGAACGGCGCCGGCTGCTGGTTCCAGCCGAACTGGTAGTAGAAGAGCCGGTCGTTTCCGGCCGCGCGCAACGTGTTCATCGAGTCCTCGACGATCCCCATGAAGATGCTGTCGCTCAGCTGGTCGGCCGCCTCGTTCCACCCGCCGGGACCGTCAACCGGCAGGTAGCGGTCGACGATCAGATCGCGGACGGTCAACTCCGACGGCCGGTCGGGGTCGAACCGGTACTGCCAGGTGAAGCGGTCGTAGTCGGTCGGTCGGTGGGCGCCGATGGCCGCACCGAAGAGTTTTCCCTCCTCCTCGGTGTTGCCCGCGAGCACCGGGACGTCGCGGTAGCGACCCGCCGCGATGGCCGCGTGGTAGTCCTCTGGCAGCACCGCGCCGTCGGAGAGCACCCGAGGCGGGTCGCCGATCTGGGGACCGAGGCGGACCTGGGCGCGGATGAGGTCCTCGGCGGGCAGCGCGCGCAGCCGGCGCACCGCGTTCTCACCGGTGCCGATCGCCTCGGTCACGAACGTGTCGGCGTAGGTGCGCGCCGCCGCCGGCGTCTCGAACTTCCAGCCCCCGCTGAGCGGGATCGCCCTGTGCAGCAGCCCCTTGGTCAACGGGGAGACCAGCAGTGCCCACACGTTGACCGCGCCGGCGGACTCCCCCATCACGGTCACGTTCCCCGGGTCGCCGCCGAACGCCCGCGCGTTGCGGTTGACGAACCGCAATGCCTCGATCTGGTCCAGGGTCCCGAAATTGCCCGACGCGCCGGGTCCGGTGTCCAGTCCGGGCAGGCCGAACCAGCCGAACACGCCGACCCGGTAGTTGACCGTGACCACGACCGCGCCGGTCCTGCGGGCCAGTGCCCGGCCGTCGTACATCGGGTCGGCCGAGTAGCCGACCATGTTGCTGCCGCCGTAGACGAACACGATCACCGGCAGGTTCTTTCGCCTGTCCGCCGGGCGGAACACGTTGAGCGTCAGGCAGTCCTCGGCCCCGACGGGTTTCTTCAGCCCGTCGCGGATGTCCAGCCCGTAGTGCGGCCCGCTCGGCGCCGGGCTGAAGAACCGTCCTTCTTGGACACAACCGTCGCCGAACTCGTGTGCGGCACGCACACCGTGCCACGGCCGGTGGGTCACCGGCGCGCGCCACCGCAACCGGCCGACGGGCGGTTGCGCGTACGGGATGCCGCGCCAGGACACGGTTCCCGACGTCCGGCTCTCGTCGGTGCCCTCGACGAGCCCGAGGCTCGTTCGCCGCAGGGTCGGCGCGTCGTGCGCGCTCGCGGCCGGCGCCACGGTGACCGAGATGGCCAGCGTCACGACCCCCAGCAGGACGGCGACAAGTCGTTTCCGCACAGTCATTCCCTTCCCTCCACCCCGGCCAGCGACACCGTGGGGCCGGAGCGCCGGTCCTCGGCGCGCACGGTCCGCCACAGCACCGGCACCAGCAGCACCCCGACCACCGCGGCCCCGACGAGCACCGCGAAGCCGGCCGACTCGCTCCCCCGGCTCTCGGCGAACCCGTACAGGTAGGGACCGACGAAGCCGCCGAGCAGGCCGACCATGTTGATGAACGCCAGGCCGGCCGCGGCCATCAGGCCCGACATCCGCGCCATCGCGACCGACCAGTACAGCGGCAGGATCCCGATCAGCAGCAGCATGGCGAGGTCGATCAGCAGGATGCGCAGCACCGCGCCCTCGGCGAAGGCGTAGGCGACCGCCACCACCGCGGTCGCGACCGTCGCGTACATCAGCACCCGCAGCTCGTCGCGGACCTTGCGTTGGATCCACGGGATGAGCAGCACCCCGATGAACGCGCCGATGCCGACGCTGCCGCTCACCACACCGATCACGAAGGACCCCTCGACGTTCAGGCTCTCCACGATCGACGGGAAGTTGTACTGGATCGCCACACTGTTGACCTGGTTGGCGAAGTAGACCGCGGACAGCGCGAGGATGAACGGCCTGCCGAAGGCCACCTTGAGGTTGCCCTTCAGCGCGCTGTGGGCCGGTGCCGTGCGCACCACCGCGCGCTCGGCCAGCACCTCGGCCTCCCGCTCGGTCAGCCACGGCGCGTCCGCCGGCCGGTCGGGCACCAGGCGCCACACGAAGAACGCGACCACCACGGTGATCGCCCCTTCGACGAGGAACATCCACTGCCAGCCGAACAGGCCGCCCACCCCGCCCAGCTCCATCAGTGCGCCCCCGAGCGGGCCGCCGAGGGTGAGGCCGGCGCACACGGCGAGGTAGATGATCCCGACGATCGTCACCCGCTGCTTCTGGGAGAACCAGACGGTGACGATGTACATCAGCGCCGGGTACAGCCCGGCCTCGGCCGCGCCGAGCAGGAAGCGGACGACGTAGAAGGAGAACTCGTCCTGCACGAACATCATGCAGCTGCAGAGCGCTCCCCAGGTCACCGCGATGCGGGTGATCCACCGCCGGGGCCCGACCCGATGCATGATCAGGTTGCTCGGCACCTCGAGGAACGCGTAGCTCAGGAAGAAGATGCCGGCGCCGACCCCGTAGGCCGCGGCGCTGATGCCGATGTCGGCTTCCAGCGAGGTCTTGGCGAGACCGACGTTGGTGCGGTCGACGAAGGCCATGAAGTAGACGAGACACAGGATCGGCAGGAGGCGGAACGCGGCCTTGCGGCTGGTCATGGCGTGCAGGGCGTCCTCATCCGGCACGTTTCGCTGCTGGTTCACCAGAAGTCTCCAATGACACTGGATGCCATCCATGCGGCACTCGGTGACATTTGACTGTGCCACAGGCCACAGTCGGGCACAAGCACCGGCCTGCCTTGACACGAACCCGGCCCGCCGTGACCATGCGTGGGCGAGGTGAGGTCAATGGCGATGGCACCCCAGCCGGCCAGCCGGCACATGACGGTCGTGCTCGACGGTCGCTCGTTCCTGGAATGCCCCCGATGGCATGACGGGCGCCTGTGGGTCTCGGACTTCTACACCAGCCAGGTCCTCGCCACCGACGGCCACGGCGCCACCGAGGTGCTGGCCGAGGTGCCCGGCCAGCCGTCCGGGCTCGGCTTCCTGCCCGACGGGCGCGCGCTGATCATCTCCATGCGCGACCAGCGCATCCTGGTGCGCGACGACGCCGGAGGGCTGACCGAGCACGCCGACCTGTCCGCCGCCGTGCCCGCCGTGCTCAACGACATGGTCGTGGACGAGCGCGGGCGTGCCTACGTCGGCAACTTCGGCTTCGACCTGATGGGCGGCGCCCCGCTGCGCGACACCGTGCTCTGCCGCGTCGATCCCGACGGCACGGTGACCTCGGTGGCCG
The DNA here is from genome assembly GCF_054779715.1 of Actinophytocola sediminis. Lineage (NCBI taxonomy): Bacteria > Bacillati > Actinomycetota > Actinomycetes > Pseudonocardiales > Pseudonocardiaceae > Actinophytocola > Actinophytocola sediminis. The sequence goes on from NZ_BAAGXS010000042.1 coordinate 46,242, forward strand.
ACGGCCTCATGTTCCCCAACGGCATGGTGATCCTGCCCGGCGGTGTCCTGGTCGTCGCCGAGACCTTCGCCGGCCGGCTGACCGCCTTCGACATCGGCGCGGACGGCGGCCTGACCGGCCGCCGGGTGTGGGCGCAGTTCGGCGAGCCGCCGGCGACCGACGACGTCGAGACCACGCTGGCGCGGCTCGCGGTCGCGCCGGACGGCATCTGCGCGGACGCCGATGGCGCCATCTGGGTCGCCGACGCGTTGCACGCCAGGTTGCTCCGCGTCCGCGAGGGCGGCGAGATCCTCGAGGAGCTCCGCACCCCGATGGGCGTGTTCGCCTGCATGCTCGGCGGGCCGGACGGCCGCACCCTGTTCGCCTGCGCCGCGCCCTCCTTCGCCGAACACGAGCGGCGCGCGGCCCGCGAGGCCGAACTGCTCGCCATCGAGGTCGAGGTCCCGCACGCCGGCCTGCCCTGATCGGGTCCGCGGCCGGTCAGGGCGCCAGGTCCACGCGCACCCGACCGGGCTCGTCGGGCAGCACGATCACGGTGGAGCCGTTGTCGTGGCGCCAGTGCACGGGTAGCAGGAACCAGCGGTCGTTGGCGTGCAGCAGCGGGCGCAACCCGTTGTACCGGAACCGGTACGAGCCGGCGCCGTCGTCCAGGACCGTGCGGCCGACACCGGGGCCGGGCAGGTGCAGGTCCCGGTCGCTGTAGACCACGGCCTGCGGCTGCAGGACCAGCGTCAGCTCGGTCAGCTCCGCGTTGTCCGCGCCCCGGCGTTGGGCCAGCGTGGTGACCGCCCAGAAGACCGCGGTGAGCACGAGCGCGGCGAGCAGCCCCCTGCGCAGGTACACCCCGGAGCCGACAAGGTGCGCGACCTGTCCCACCGGTTTGCCGTGTCGGGCGAGGAGCAGCAGCGCGTACTCGACGAGCAGACCGCCGCAGGCCAGGGAGAGCGGCGACACCAGCCCGAGCGCCCAGCCGTACAGTCCCGCGACGCCGAGCGCGCCGAGCGCGACCCCGACGGCGAGCACCGCCAGGCAGATCAGCCGGACGCGGCGTGGACCGGCCCGGCCGAGGTAGTGCGCGAGCAGCCGGTGGCCGCCGTACACCGCGAGGATGACCACCAGCACCGTGGCGACCGGCCGGAAGAACGTGTCGGCGCTGCGCACCAGGTAGCTGGCCGGCGAGAACTCCAGGATGCTGAGGCTGATACCGAAGTAGGCGTAGAAGCTCCGGGCGCTGACGTAGCCGAAGTAGTACAGGATCCCGGACAGCAGCGTGACCGGACCGACGAGCGCGAGGATGTCGACCACCACGCGCCACCGGTTGTCCGCCGACCCGGTCTGACTCATGTGGACGGTGGAATGTCGGTGGGTTCTTCGGTGGGTTCCTCGGTGGGTTCCTCGGTCGGTTCCACCGGATCGGCCGGCACGGTCCCGGATCCGCCGGGATCCGTCGGCGCCGCTGGCACTGTCGGCTCCGTCGGCTCCACCGGCTCCGTCTGCTCTGTCCACTCTGGAGCGGGCGGTTGTTCCCGCGTGGGCGGCGAACCCCGCTCGACCACGCGCGCCCCGAGCGGGGCGGGCACCTCGAAACCGCTGCACACCCGGCTTCCCTGGCAGACCGGACTGCCCGGCCGGGGATCCTGGACGCGGATGGTCACCACGTCCGGCTCGTCGGTCAGCGTGCCGAGCAGGCACAGCCTCGCCGAACAGTCCGGCGGTGGGTCGTCGGCCGGGGGCTCGGTCTGGGTCGGGGGTTCGACGTCCTCGACGGCGTCCCAGCACGGCGAGCCCGGCTCGGGGAGGTCGGTCGCGTCACCGCACGCGTCCCGGATCCGCTCGGCCTGCTCCTCGGTGAGCGCGATGGCCGCCACGTCGGTCACCCGTTCCGAGGGTGGGATGGAGACCTCGACACCGCCGGGAACGGGGTCCTCGGCGCACCCGGCCAGCAGGCCGACGGCGATCGCCGCGGCCGCACTCGTTCGCCGCACGGCGCTGGACATTCGGTTTCACCTCCCGCCTTGTTGACACAGGAGGACGAAAGCGCCCGCCTGATACCGAGCACCGGGCCTTCGGATCTGGCCGGGCTCGTACTAGCACTCGTCCGGCTTGCCGCCGATGGTCGGCGGGGCCACGGTGAGGCCAGTCCGTGGGTCGACGACCTCCGCGTCGTCGTCGAAGCCCGGTTCCAGGTCCGGGTCCAGGGCCTGCATGATCGAGTAGGGGTTCTTGCGCTGGTCGTCGCCGTTGCCGCGGCCGGCGGCGCCCGCGAAGCCGGTTGGCGGCAGGAAGCCCGCGTTGCCCGGGGCCGTCGTGCCCACGGCCGGTGCGGCGGCGGTCGCGGTCAGTGGCATCATCGAGGCACCGGTGCGGCCCGCGCCCACCGATGCACCGGCCGCCGGGCCCTCACCGGACATCGGCGGCGCCATGCCCGCCGAGGACGTCGATCCGCCACCGCTCGAGCCGCCGCCGGACACGCTGCCGGACACGCTGCCGGACGCGCCGCCCGAGCCGGAGCCGCCGCCTGGGGCGTGCTCGCCCGAGTTCGGAGTGCCCACGCCGCCGGAGCCGCCGGTGGCACCGGCACCCGACCCCGCGCTGCCGACGCCGCCGGAGCCGCCGCCGGCCGATCCCGAGCCACCGGAGCTGCCGCCGGCGCCGCTACCAGCCGATCCCGCGCCGGGACCGCCGACCGACCCGGAACCACCACCGGACTGTCCGGAGTCCGCACCGGACCCGCTGTCGGCACCGCCGGCTGAGCCACCGCCCGAGCCACCGCCGGAACCACTGCCGGATTCGCCGCTGGAGCCATCAGCGGAGCCACCGCCGGTGGCCTCGCCGGAACCACCACCCCCGCCGCCGAGGCCGTCAGCCCGGCCGGAACCACCCGCGCCGCCACCCCCGTCAGCGCCGGAGTCAGTGTCAGAGTCGGAGTCAGTGTCGTTGTCGATGGGGCGCCAGTTGTCCTCGTCGCGGGCCTCCGCGAGGTTGGCCTCCGCGCCGCCGTCCCAGAACGGGGGAAACTGGTCGAGTTGGCTCTGCAGGGCCCGAATGGCGGTGTTCACGTTCTGGACCAGCGCGACCAGCGCCGTGGCGGCGGCCACGAGGAGCCCGACGGTGAGACCGACCGCGACCGCGACGGTCGCGATCGCGGCCGGAGCCATCACCACCGTCGCCGCCTCGACCGCGGCGACCACGACCCCGCCGATGAGGGACACCACCGCGGCGAGGATCGCCAGCCAGAACGTCTCGATGCCGTCGGCCAGGGAGTGCACGCTGGACTGCAGGTCGCGGGCGGCTTCCGCGACGCCCGCCAGGCTTTCGCCCTGGTCCGGGATGAGCGCCCGGTACGCCTCCGCGCCGGTGCCGCTCCAGGTGAACGCGGTGGTGAGGTTGCCGGCCTCCACGGCGTCCACGATCGGCTGCAGCTTGTTGGCGACGCTCATCGCCCATTCGTTCGCGACCTCGCGTAGCCGGGCGGGGTCACCCGTCGCGGTGGTCACGTGGGAATTCAGCTCGTCCCAGAACCCGCTCAGGTCGGCGTTCAGGCCGTCCATGGCCAGCTCGATCGGGTTGATCAGGTACACGAACGGCTCCGGCACCCACGACAGCAGGCCGTTGACGGTGTCGAAGAACCCGGTGATCCCCCGTTCCAGCTCGCCGACCCGCTCCTGGACCTGCGCGATGACCTCGCTCATGGCCCCTCCAGGTCCGCGGCGGCGCCCGACAGCTCGTCCAGGTTGGTCAGCTCCTGGGTGTCGTAGGCCATGGCGACGGAGTCCAGCGTGGTCGAGAAGTTGTCGTAGGACCGCTGTCCGCCGTCGAGCAGGGTCTCGATGCGCTGCCGCAGTTGTTCGTACGCGCCGCCGAAGCCCTGCCCGTCGACGATGAAACCGAAGTCCTCGATGGTCAGGGTCAGCGACCCCACCGTGGTCCTCGGCGCCTCGAGATCGGCCGCCGCGGTGCGCCAGATCGTCGCGTCGGCGGTGATCGCCTCGGTCCTGGTCGCGTAGCCGTCTTCCATGGTGGTCTCCCTTCCGCCTCAGTCGATCGGCATGCCGAGGCGGCGGAGCGTCCGCGCCGGGTCCGCGACCAGCGCGGTCAGTTCGTCGAGCGCGGAGCCGCGCGGCCGGTCGCCGGCGCGCGGTGCCCGCGCGCCGAACGCCCGCAGCGCGTCGGTGAGCTCGCTGACGATCTCCCCATCGGGCACGCGCCACGCCCAGTGCGAGTCCATCGCGACCGACCGCACCTGCCGCCCGACTCCCGTCACCCGGACGTGGCGACCACGGCTGCTCTGCGTGACTTCTTGGGTGACACGCGCCGTGTGCCGCGCCAGTTGGCGGGTGTCGGCCGTGGCGGCGTCGATGAGCCGCCTCAGGTCGGCTCTGGTCAGCGGGCCGTGCTCGGCCGTGCGGGTGCTCGGCGCGGGTGGCGCGGGCGACTCGACTCGTGCGGCGAGCGCGCGTGCGGTCGCCGCGGTGACGGCCTCGGTCACGTGGCGCTCAAGCGAGCGCGGGTCGACCTTCGCCTTCCAGCCGGCGGCCAGCGCGACCGACACCACGTCGGCCAGGTCGGTCACCGTCACCGTGACGACCTGGTCGCGATCCTGCCCGGTCAGTTCCTCGGCCGCGGCCCGCCCGGTGGCGGCGGCGCGGGCATCGGGTTCGTCGTCCTCGCGATCGTCGAGTTCGAAGCCCCACTGTTTCATCGGTCCTCCCAACAGCTGCCGGTCATGACAGTGTTGGGAGGCTCAGCCGATGATCCCGGATCCCGTTGCGGGCCTTAGGAAACTGTTACGCGGCGCCTGGCTGGCCCTGCTCGGTCCCGGGCTCCGGCGTCTTCGTCTTTCGCGGTGTCTTGATGAAACCCGCCGAGGTCTGCGGGGTGTCGGCCACCTCCGCCGAGATCACCGGCGGCTCCGCCGCGGCCGGCGCGAGCGCGGCCGCCGACAACGCCACCGACGACAACGCCAGCGCGACAGCGGAGAACAGCACCACACATCTGGACATGACCACCCCTCCGGCAAACGAACGTCTACGACTCTGTTACCGCCCAACGGAAGCGACTGTGGCAGCGCGTCGTCGTCGGAACGTCGTCGGAACGTCGTCGCTCAGGCAGGCGCGGTCACGTCCAGGAAGTCCCGGTCGATGTTGACCGTGACGCCACCGTGGGTTTCGGGGGTGTCCCCGGTGTACTGGTGGAGCCGGCGGCCGCCGGTGAAGTAGTCGTTCGAGCAGTACTGGCCGGAATCGGTGTTGGCCTGACCGTTCCACCAGGCGAACCAGAGGTGGTCGGGCATCGTGTACTGGTCGTTGAGGTAGTTGGCGCACAGGTCGGCCACGCCCGAGGCCCCGCTGGAGTACATGCCGGACAACCAGCCGGCGGCCCGCAACCCCTCCGCCCAGCCGGACACGAACGACATCACCGAATCGGTGCAGCCGTCGTAGGCCTCGATGTCCACGTAGATGGCACTGCCCGCGCCGAAGCCAAGCGCGGTCGCCGCCGCGACCGCGGCGTCGGCCTCCGCCACGCCCTGCTGTTTGGCGGTGACCGGATCGGTCGAGAACACCTCGTCGTAGCGCGGGTTGCATGGCGCTTCCAGCCCATGGTGGATGACGATGAACTGCCAACCGTTGGCGAACTGGGTGCTCACCCATTCCGGGGTCAGCAGGTTCTGGCCGCACGCGCGGTTGACCCCGCTGGTGTAGATGCCGACGGCCCGGAACGGCGACGCCCGCCACGCGTCCATTGTGGACTGGCTTTGGGCGGTGCAGGTGTCGAAGGCGTTGTCGTTCAACGTTCCGGGAGCCACGATCGGCGCCGCCGCCGTAGCCTGCCGGGAGCCGAAGGAGGCCAGCGTCGCCGGACTGGCACCGTCGCCAAGCCGCGCGGAGGCCAGCACGGCGCGCACGTCGTCCTCGGTCCGCGAGTTGTGCGCGGCCGACACCAGCACCCCGGCGTCCTCCACGGCCACCTGGATGCGGTGGTTGACCGACGGCGCCGCGGCCGCGGTCCCGGTCGTGGCCGTCGCGGTGTCGGCGGTGGTCGTGGCCGCGGACTTCGCGTCCAGCGGGGAGATCACCAGTCCCGCCGTGCGCCCGCCGGAGATGTCGGCCGGACAGTCGGAGGTCTCGCCGGGCGTGCCGAGGTAGACCGAGGGCGTGTCGAACCGGACGCAGGCGCCGGGGTCGGCGTCCAGGTCCACCACGCGCCACGAGGTCGGCACGTCGACCTGGTAACCGTGGTAGCTGACCTGCCGCGAGCCGGATTCGGCCAGCGCGGGCAGCCCGGCAGCGCCGATGGCCGGCACCACCGCGGCGAGGATCGCCACCAGCAGCCGCTTCGATCGTCGTGCCATGGCAGCGCTCCTAGCCGTGGGGTTCGTCCTATCGCACCATCTCAGACGACCCAGCGCTTTGTCTATATTTCACCAGTTCCTCATTGTTCTCGTGATTTTCAGACTTTCGAGGGTTGCGGCGAGGCCGGTCGAGAACCGGCGGCGACCCGGCCAGCCACACCGGTCCCAGCGGACCGTTGACCATCGTCGTCGCGACGGTGATCGTGATGGCGAACCGGGGCGCACCGGAACGTCCCCTCGACAGCGCCAAGGCTCAGGTACGCCAACCCTCGAACGCGATGACCTCTTCCAGCGTCCGACGCAGCGTGGCGATCCGGTCCTGGCCGAGCTGGCGATCCCAGCGCCGCTCGATGGCATCGAGGATCTCGGCGGCGGCGGCCTGCCCCTTGACGCCCCGGTCGGTCAGCCGGATGATCTTCGCCCGGCGGTCGTCCGGGTCGGCCGTGCGCTCGACGTAGCCGTGGCGCTCGAGCTCGACGACCACCTCACCGATGGCCTGTTTGGTCAGCCCGGAGCGTTCGGCGAGCGCGGTCAGCCGGGAGCCCTCCGCGTCGATGCAGCGGAACACCGAGCCGTGCCAGTACAGAATCCCGTCGAAACCCTCCTCGGCGAGCCGCTCGTGGAGCTGCTCGACCATGAGGACCTTGGCCTGCGCGAGCAGGACGGGAAGTGGCAGCTTCCGGTGTTCTTCGTTGTCCCGCTTCCCGGATCGGGTCGTCATTCCGGGGACCTTTCCGGCACGGCCAGTTCATCAGGCTCCTTGACAGCTGCGGCACGCAAACTGGTAAGGTCACCTGATAATAAGGCTACCTGCTCATCTCAACATCGACTGACTGTACCTCGTTGGGATGAGGACAACCACCCCTGGGGAAGGATCATGAACGCTATCACCCCGCGGACCGGCACCACCGCCGGTGTTGACGCCACCGAGATCGAGGCCCTGGCCAGGCAGGTGAGGGGGCCGGTGCTCGTCCCCGGCGACGAGCGGTACGACGCGGAGCGCGCGGGGTACCAGACCGCCCGCTCGCACCGGCCCGACGTGATCGTCGGCGCGACCGGCGCCGCCGACGTGCGGACGGCGGTGACCTTCGCGCGCGAGCACGGCCTGCCGGTGGCCGTGCAGGGCACCGGGCACGCACTGTTCGGCATCGCGGGCGAGGGTGGGGTGCTGATCAACACCTCCCGGCTGACCGGTGTCCGGCTCAACGCCGAGGCGCGCACCGTGTGGGTGGCCGCCGGCACGCGGTGGGACCAGGTGATCCACGAGACGGTGCCCGCCGGCCTGGCGCCGCTGTCCGGCTCCTACCCCGGGCTCGGCGTGGTCGCCTACACGCTCGCCGGCGGGCTCAGCCTGCTGGCCCGCCGCTACGGGTACGCCGCCGACCACGTGCGTGCCATCGACGTGGTCACCGCCGACGGACAGCTGCGGCAGGTCAGCGCGACCGCCGAGCCGGACCTGTTCTGGGCGCTGCGCGGCAGCCGCGACAACTTCGGCGTGGTGACCGGCATCGAGCTGGACCTGGTGCCGGTCAGCGAGCTCTACGGCGGCCGGCTGCAGTTCCCCGGCGAACGGGCCGAGGAGATCTTCACCGCCTACCTGCGCTGGACCGCGACCGTGCCGGACGAGGTCAGCTCGTCGATCACCCAGGTGTCCTTTCCGGACGTGCCGGCCCTGCCGGAGTCCATGCGTGGCCGGCAGATCGTGCAGATCCGGGTCGCATACACCGTCGCCACGCTCGAGGCGGGCGACGCGCTGGTAGGCCCGCTGCGGGCGCTTGGTCCCGAGGACGACACCCTCGGCGTGCTGCCCTACACCGAGTCCGGGACCATCTACAGCGACCCGCCGGTCGGCGGCACCATCGAGGCCGGCACCGCCCTGCTCGGCGAGCTCGACGAGACCGCGGTGCGCGCGCTGCTCGACCTCGCCCCGCCCCGGACCTCGTTGCCGCACATCGTCGAACTGCGCCACCTCGGCGGCAAGCTCGCCGAACCGCCCGCCGTGCCCAACGCCGTCGGCAACCGCGACGCGCGGTACCTGTTCAACGCGGTCTCCCGGTTGGAGCGGGCCGACATCGCCGACATCCGGCCGGCGCACCGGCGGGTGTTCGAGGCGTTGGCGCCGTGGAGCACCGGCGGCCGGCTGCTGAACTTCATGAACGGCGAGAACGCCGGCAACGAGGTGCGCTCGGCCTACGACGCCAAGGACTACCAACGGCTCACCGAGCTCAAGGCCACCTACGACCCGGCGAACCTCTTCCGCCTCAACCACAACATCCCTCCGGCCACCTGAGGCACCGCCGACGGCATCCCCGGGAGGTCCGTTGAGGACCGTTGGCGCGGCGGGATCACCGCCACCTCGTCCAGCGCGGGATCGAGGGGAGCGCGGCCTGGTATGACGTCGACTTCCGCGACGGCTCGAGCCCGAACTCGCTGATCATGTTGCGCCGCAACGTGTGGAACGCCTCCAGCGCCCGGATGCGGTAGCCGGACCGGTACACGGTCATCTACTGGGCGTACAGGTTCTCGTGGAAGCGATGGCGGGCGGTGAGCACCGCTCGCGGCCGAGGCGCGGGTGCGGTTCGCTGCTCCTCGCTCGGGCGTCCTGGCCGCACCGCCGCGCCATTCTGGTAACCGTTGTTGCCTGGTAACCGTTCCGCATCCGTCGACGGCATGTCACGATCGGTTCGGATGGGCGTAACTCCGCCGTACCACGGTGGAATCGTCCTACAGCTGAATAACGGAGGGCGCACGTGTTCACCACCCTGCAGCTCACTCGCCCGGTCCGCGGTCTGATCGTCCTGATCGCCGCGGTGATCCTCCTTGCCGCGTCGGCGATCGCCACCGCACCGAACGCCAACGCGTTTCCGCCGGACGTCCCGGCCAAGGCCCAGGTCCAGTCCGAACTCAATGCACTGCGAGTCGCCGCCGAGGGCTCGATGACCGGCTACTCGCGCGACCTCTTTCCGCACTGGCACACCGTTTCCGGCAACTGCAACACCCGGGAGATGGTGCTCCGCCGCGACGGCACGAACGTCGGCGTCGGCACCGACTGCTATCCCACGTCCGGCAGTTGGTACAGCTACTTCGACGGCGTCACCCGGTCCGCGCCGTCGCAGATCGGCATCGACCACGTGGTGGCGCTGGCCGAGGCCTGGCGTTCCGGCGCGAGCGGGTGGACCACCTCCCGCCGGGAGGCCTTCGCCAACGACCTCGACGGGCCGCAGCTGATCGCGGTCACCACCGAGGTGAACAGCTCGAAGGGCGACCGCGACCCGGCGTCCTGGAAACCGCCGCGTACCAGTGCCTACTGCGGTTACTCGAAGTTCTGGATCCACAGCAAGTACCGCTGGGGCCTGTCCCTGCAGTCGGCGGAGAAGAGCGCGCTGCAGAGCATGCTCAACACCTGTTCCTACTGATCCCACCGTGGGTGAGGACATGCGACTGTCACGGACAATTCCAGTGCTCACGGCGATCGCGGTGGCCTGCGGGCTGGCCGCACCGGCGGCCGCGGCGACGGTGCCGCCATCGACCGTGATCAACCGGGACTTCCCCGACCCGGAGGTACTCCAGGTCGGCGGAACCTACTACGCCTACTCGACCAGCTCCTCCCCCGGCCGCGTGCCGTACGCCACCGCGCCCGCGCCGACCGGCCCGTGGACCATCCGCGGCGACGCCCTTCCGCAGAAGCCGGCCTGGGCGGGCACCGGCGGCTTCTGGGCGCCGGACGTGTCGCGGCGCGCGGATGGCCGGTACCTCATGTACTTCACCGGCCCGAGTGTCGCGACCGGACGGATGTGCCTCGGCGCGGCACTCGCGGACGGGCCCGCCGGGCCGTTCACGCCGACCTCCGGTCAACCGCTGGTGTGCAACGCGGGCGAGGGCGGCGACATCGACCCGTCCAGCTTCGTCGACGGGAACGGCGCGCGGTACCTGCTGTACAAGAACGACGGGAACGCGATCGGCCAGCCGACGATCATCTGGCTGCAGCCGACCGCCGCCGACGGCGTGACGTTCACCGGCAACCGGGTGGAGCTGTTGCGCAACAACCGCCCGGAGGACCAGGGCGTGATCGAGGCGCCGGTGCTGGTGCGGCGGCCGACGCAGTACGTGCTGTTCTACTCCGCCGGCGTGTACACCACCGGCAACTACCACACCAGCTACGCGGTGGCCGGCACGCTCACCGGCCCGTACACCCGCGCGTACCGGCCGCTGATCACCACGGCGTCACTGGACAACGCCGTCAACGGACCTGGCGGCGCGGACGTCGTCGGCGACCGGATCTTCTTCCACGGCCACCTGTCCGGCGGCGGCCGGGGCATGTACACCGCACCGCTGGGCTGGGCGGGCGACCTGCCGGTGGTGCGGGGCAGCCGGGTCCGTTACGAGGTCGAGCGAGGCACACTGAACCACGCCTACGTCCGCAGCGGCGCGGCCGGCGCGTCCCAGGGCGCGGTGGCCGCCGGCATCGACTACGCCGACAGCTGGGCCGACACCTCGGTGTTCGCGCCGGTGCAGGGGACCTACACCGTCCACATCGGATACGCGGCGGGCTACGGCGACGCGCAGCACACGCTCACGGTGAACGGCGGCGCGGCACAGGTGGTCAGCTATCCCAACCGCGGCTGGGACAACTGGACCCAGGTGTCGGTCGACGTGAACCTGGCGGCCGGGTTCAACACCGTCCGGCTCCAGTTCCTCAGCCGGTGGGCGGAACTGGACTATCTCGAGGTCGCCTGACAGTCCCGGTCAGGTCGGGGTGAAGACGGTCTTGCCGGCCAGCCGACCGCCGACGCCGGTGTCGGTGTCGGTGTCGGCCCGCAGTCGCCTGGCCAGCTCGGTCGCCCGCGCTCCGCGAACGCCGTCGTCGACGCGGGCGACCAGCTCGACCTGTTCGACGAGCTGGGCGGCGAACCTGGCGTGGATCGCGGCGGTGTCGGTCAGCGGCAGCCGCTCGGCCACGTCGATCCGCAGCTCGCCGGCGTCGACCAGGGCGGCCAGCCCGGCGAGCTGGGTGGCGTCACTGTGCACGAAGGCCTGTACGGAACGCACTCCGCGCTCGCCGGCCGCCAGGCCGGGCGTGGTGATGCTGACGAACACGCCGCCGTCGACGACCAGGTCCATCAGCCGCGGGATCTCCTCCGGGCCGATTGGCGCCAGGTTCAGCACCACGTCGAACCGCGCCCCGGCCACCGCTCGCTGGACCGGAACCGCGGTGTAGTCGACGATCCGGTCCGCGCCGTTGGCCAGGACGCGGTCGCGGCTGCGTGGACCGGCGGTCGCGGTCACGGTGGCACCGGCCCGCGCGGCGAGCTGGACGGCGTACCCGCCGACCGCGCCGCCGGCACCCGTGATCAGGACACGCTGCCCTGGCAGCAGCTCGGCGTGCTCGAACAGCGCCTGCCACGCCGTCAGCCCTGGCAGGGGCAGCGCCGAGGCGTCGGCCAGCTCGACCGAGTGCGGGGCCGCGGCCAGGGCGGCCGCTGGCGCGGCGACGTACTCGGCGGCCGCGCCGGGCTCGGTTCCCGGCAGGTACCCGATCACCGCGTCACCGGCGCGCCAGCCGGTGACGCCCTCGCCGACCTCGGCGATCACCCCGGCCACGTCGGTGTTCGGAATGTGCGGCAGCGCCAACGGAAGCACGTCCCGCAGCAGACCGGCACGGATCCCGGCGTCGGTGGGGTTGAACGCGGTGCCGGCCACCCGCACCACCACCTGCCCCGGCCCCGCCACCGGCCGGTCGACCTCCTCGTGGACCAGGACCTCTGGGCCGCCGTAGGAGTGGTAGCGCACCGCCAGCATGATCTGTCCCCTTCCCGTCGTCACCCTCCTGACGTATGGCCCCGGCGTTTCCTGACACGGCTGGGCCGATCGGCCGCTCTCGTTGGGCCCGTCGCAGTAACCCGGGTTTCCGTGGGCTGTCGGCGGGCATCTCTCGGTACGTCCGAGAAAGGAGTGCGTCATGTCGACAGGAGCGATCATCGTGCTCGTCGTCGTGCTGCTCGCCGTGGTGCTCGCGGTGGGGTGGTTCGTCGGCGAACGGCTGCGCAGCCGGGGTCTGCGCAACCGGTTCGGTCCGGAGTACGACCGCCGGGTCAGCGAGGCGGGCAACCGCCGGGAGGCCGAGCGTGAGCTGGCCGAGCGGCGCAGGCGGCACGCCGAGTTCGACCTGCGTCCGCTGTCCGACGAGCTGCGGGCGCGGTTCACCGATCGGTGGACCCGGGTGCAGGAACGGTTCGTCGACCGGCCAGGCGGCGCGGTCGTCGAGGCGGAATCGTTGGTACAGGCCGTGATGCACGACCGCGGCTATCCCGTCGGCGAGTTCGAGCGGCAGGCAGAGGACCTGTCGGTCGCCAACGCGGACGCGGTCGAACACTATCGCGAGGGACACGAAATCCTGGCCAGGCACCAGAAATCCGCAGCGTCCACAGAGGAGCTTCGGCGGGCGCTGGTCGGCTACCGGGAGATCTTCAACGCGCTCATCGGGACGGGCGCTGCCGAACAGCGGAGGTATGACCATGCGACCCGATGAGCCGACGCGATCAGCCGGCACGGTACGGATTCCGGAGCAGGGTACCGAGCCGGCGCGGCCGGCGGACGCGGTGCTGGTGCCGCCGCCACCTGACACGGCGGCGACCGAACAGCCAAGATCCGGCGCACCGGCGCACCTGACGCCGGCCGACAGCCCCGACGCCCTGCCGGACCGCACGCCGGCCGCCGACGTGGACTCCGCGCCGCCGGCGGAACTGTTGAACGGCCAGGACGTGGAGCGTTTCCGCGGGCGGTTGCGTGAGCTGCAGGCCGACTTCGTCGACGACCCGGCGCGGGCCGTGCGGGACGCCAAGCAGCTGCTCGGCGAGGCGATGACGACACTGTCCGAGGCCGTCGCCGAACGCGGGCGCGTACCGGATCCTGGCGACGACACCGAGGACCTGCGGGTCGCGCTCCGCCGGTACCGGTCGACACTCGACCGGCTGCTCGCGATCTGACCCTGCTGGGTCAGGCTGGGTCAGGCGCCCGTCTGCGAGGCGGCGGCGTGCGCGCCGAGCTGGTCGAGCGTGAGCAGCTGGCGCGGCGGGTGGTCCAGGACCCTCCGCCTGGTCAGCCGTTGCCGCTGGTCCACGTGCAGCAGTTCACCGGAGCGCAGCTGCTGCCAGCCCGGATCCTCGTCCATTCGCTCGCTGGCCACCACCACCGCCGGGTGGTCGGCCAGCGCGCCCCGGGCGCGGATGCGTCCCGCGGCGCTCGCGTGCTCCAGGTGCCGGTCCCCGTGCGGGCCGCCGGCGGCGCGCTGGAGCACGAACAGGTCGTGCGTGTCCGGGTAGCGCAGCGCCCAGAGGTCGGTCGACGTGGTCAGGACCAGGTTGATCGCGTACAGGGGCAGGGTGTCGGCCACCCACCGCACCGCGGCGGTGATCCCGGCGTCGACGTCCCCGTGGTGCGCGTCGATCCGCTTGGTGATCAACGCGAACAGCCGCTCCGAGTCGGTGTCACCGGTCACCAGGTCGCGGTGGTCGCCGAGTTCGGCCGCCAGCCCGGGAAGGTCCCCGAGCACCCCGTTGTGGGCGAACAACCGGCCGTGTTGCGTGAACGGGTGCGTGTTGCGCACATCGAGGCCGCCGGTGGAGGCGTAGCGGATGTGCGCGATGAAGGTCGTCGACTCCCGTTCCTTGGCCTCACGGGCGAACCGCTGGTCGACGTAGGCCGCCAGCGGCTGCTTGTCCACCTGGGGTGTGCCGTCGCGGTCGAACACGCCCAGTCCGGTCCCGTCCGGCTCGCGCCTGCTCTGCTCCGCCAGGCTGTCCGGCGCGTCCAACAGCCAGAACGTCGCGCGCACCCGCCGAGGTGACGCCGACAACCCGAACAGCCGACACATCCGACCACCCCTTCCGCTGTGCTTGGGTTTCCCCGTCGGCGGCCCGGTAATCGCGAGTACACTGTGGACTCACAGGATCCCCACCGGCGATCCAGCAGACTGGCGGCATGACAGCCGTACGGGAGCCGGGTGGTCGTTACCTGCAGCGCCGCCGGTACCGCTGGCCGGGCATGAGCTTGGAGCTGGCCAGGTGGCGCGGCGGCCCGGCCACCGAGGCCGTGTGCCACCTGCCCGAGCACCTGCTGTTCGTCACGTTCGGCGGCGTGACCAGCCACACCGAGGCGTGGCTCGAGGACGGTCAGCGGTACACGGGCGCCGACTTCCCCGGCGCGGTCACGTTCATCCCGGCCAACCAGCGCCGGCAGGCCCGGCACGGTGACGGCGTACTCGACTACGCGACGATCCTGCTCGATCCCGGCCGCATGCCGACCGGGATCGGCGACGCCGTCGAGTTCGCCGGGTTCACCAACAGGCCCGACCCGCTGGTTCACCAACTCGCGCTCGCCCTGCGCGCGGAGGCGGCCACCCGCGGCGTCGCGGGCCAGTTGTTCGTCGACGGGGTCGCCACGACGCTCGCGTTGCACCTGCTACGCCGCTACTCCAGCGTGGCGCCGCACCGGCCGGCGCGGCCGCCCACCCTGACCGGCGGGCGGTTGCGCCGGGTGCTCGCGCACATCGGTGACGACCTCGGCGGTGACCTGCGCCTGACCCGGCTGGCCGGCGTCGCCGGGCTGGCGCCCCACCAGTTCGGCCGCGCGTTCAAACAGGCGACCGGGATGACCCCGCACCAGTACGTGCTCCAGCGGCGGGTCGAGCGCGCCGCCGAACTGCTCGCCAGGTCGGCGGTGCCCATCGCGGAGGTCGCGGACACCGTCGGGATGTCCAGCCAGAGTCACCTGACCTCGGTGTTCCGCCGCGTCGTCGGCGACACCCCACACGCCTACCGGCGGGCCGCCCGACGCGGGTGAGGTCAGCCCTGCCGGTCGCCGCCGCCGTGCCGACCGGCCCGCAGGTTGGCGTCCCGCGTGGCCGCGGTCCGCGCCGCAAAGGCCCGGACCATCAGTTGCCGGCCGCGCCACTCCCGGCGATCACGCAGCCACCTGACCGGCCGACTCATCTCCAGCACGACGGCCATTGGCTTACGGGGGAACAACGTCCTGAGCCGGCGGCTGATCAGCGGAGCCTCGTGGCAGAGCTGCTCGCGTTCCGCGGTCGACAGCTGGAAGGCGGCGTCCCGAACGGAGCGCGCGAACTCCGGGTCGAGGACGGTTTCCTGGATTCTCCGTCGTGTCCAGCGCCAGCCAGGGCCGTCCTCGAACACGTCGAGCAGCTCGGCCATGCACAGGAACGCCTGCTGCTGCTCGAACTCGCCGGGCCGAGGCGGCTGGCGCATCGCCGCGATGGCCTGCGCGTACACGTGCACCGACTCTCGTGGCCTGGTGGCGGACAGCAGCGCGCCGCCCGCCTCCGACAGCACGATGGACTTGCGTCGGCACCTGGTCGCCGCATACCTGAGCAGGGCCACCGCGAGCTCGGGCTCGCCGCGCTCTTTCAGGAAGCCCGCGAGCCAGACATAGGGCACGTCGTAGTCGGGCTGGGTCACCATCTCGGCGCAGAAGGTCGACGCCGCCGCCCGCCAGTCGGCGCGCGCGTTGTGGGCCGCGTCGCGCATGGCCTTGTTCAGGCTGCGATCGTCGGGCAGGTCGCGGCCGTACTGGGCGAGCAACTCGTCCGGCACGCCGACGTCAGCTGGCTCGACGCGCAGGAGTTGGTCGAGCCGGGACGTCGGTGAACCCGCGATCCACTCGCGCAGCGCCTGGTCGACCAGGCGCACCGCGGGCTCGAAGTCATCGGCCATGCGCGCAGCGTATTCGGACCCTTCGGGACCAGTCCCGAATCTGTCAGGCGCCCCGAACGTGATAGACGTGACCAGGGTGTCGGCCCGAGGCTGCTGGCCCATGGACAACGCGATGTCAGCTGAGGACACCACATCCGCCCGGAGCGGGCTGTCCCGCCGCACCGTGCTCGGCGCCGCGGGCGCCACCGCGCTCACCGCGGGAATCGCCGCGCCGGCGTTCGCCGCGCGTGGCAGCGGCCCGGTCACCCGTCCCCTGCCGGACTCGGGCAGACAGGTCCCGGTGATCGGGCTGGGCACGTTCATGACCTTCGACCGGCGTCCGGAGGCCGACCAGACGTTCATCCCCGAGGTGCTCAGGGCCTTCTACGACAACGGCGGCCGGGTCGTCGACACCTCCGCGCTCTACGGCGCGTCGGAAACCACCGTCGGCCAGCACCTGCGGGCGCTCGGCCTCACCGACAAGGTGGTACTCACCGACAAGAGCTGGAACTGCGGCGACTACCTGTTCGACGACAGCCACGCGGTGGCGCAGTGCACGCGGTCGCTGGAACGCCTGCACCGCAAGCACATCGACGTGGTCGGCATCCACAGCATGACCAACGTCGGCATGATCCTGCCCGTCCTGAACCGGCTCAGGAGCGAGGGGTTGATTCGCCATGTCGGGCTGACCTCCCATGAGCCTTACCAGTACGCGGGGATGCGCCCGTTCATCGAGAACGGGGCCATCGACGTCATCCAGATCCGCTACTCCATGTTCGAACGGTCCGCTGAGGACGGTCTGCTGTCGCTGGCCGCGGACAACGGCGTCGCCGTCATGGTCAACATGCCGCTCGAGAAAGGCCGTCTCCACCAGGCGGTCGGCGACCGCCCGGTGCCCGAGTTCGCGCGGGAGCAGGGGTGTGCGTCCTGGGCACAGTACTTTCTGTCCTATGTGGCCGCACACCCCGCGGTCACCTGTGTCATCCCCGCGACCACCGATCCCGCGCACGTGCGGGAGAACCTGCGCACGATGTACCGGCCGCTCCCCGACCGCCGGCAACGCCGCCGGATGCTGCGTCATCTACAGGAGATCCCCGAGTTCTCCCGCATCGGCACGACCTCCTGGTACCCCGGCAAGACCTTCACCGACGGCTATGTCCGGCTGCCGCAGCCGCACCCGGCCGGCTGATCACCGTGGTGTGCAGCCAGTTCAGGCTGGCGCTGAGGTCCTGGTAGACCGAGATCCGTTCGCCGGTGTCGACGTTGCGGCCGCCGCCGGAGGTCACTCCGGTCAGTTGCCAGCCGGTCGGGGTCTCGGTCAGGGCGGGGCCGCCGGAGTCGCCTGCGGACGCGCCTCGGTCCTGGTCCCGGACGCAGAGCAGTTCCCGGTCCTCGCGGTCGCAGGTGTCCGGGTCGACCGGCAGGGCGAACTCGTGCAGCCGCTCGGGCAGTGGGCAGCCTTCGTCGCAGGTGTAGCCCCAGCCGAGTGATCGCAGGGGGGAACCGGCCGCCGGCGATTCGGCTGCCAGGCCGACCGGTTGGGCCGTGACCGGGTGGTCCAGCTTGACCAGCGCCAGGTCGACGCCGCCGAACGCGTGGGTGTCCTGGTCGTACCAGGCCGTGGGGTGCGGATGCAGCTCGGCGGCGGCGACCAGCTCACCACCCCGCGTCCGGTCCAGGCTGCCGATCCGCACCTGGAGTTCGGGACCGGCCAGCGTGCAGTGGAAGGCCATCAGCACCCACTGCGGGGCGACCAGGCTCGCGGTGCAGGAGTGCGCGCCTCCCGGCTGTTGCACCGACGCGATCCAGGGCAGCGGCTCATCGACCTCGGTGCCGCCGACGACCGCCTGTGCCTGGCCGGGCAGCGCGACCGCGCCGACCAGCGCCAGGACCGGGATCAACGTGCGATGGCGGTTACTGAACACCAGTTCTCCTTGGGTGGGGCGGAAATTCGATGTGGCACACGCTAGAGATCGGGATGTTTGCGGGACATTCGCAAACACGGTGCAAACACGGCCCTTGTTACCGTTGCCGGTCATGCGGGTGCTCGTGGTGGAGGACGAGAAACACCTGGCGCGTGTCCTCCAGCTCGGGCTGCGGCGCGCGGCGATCTCCGCGGACGTCGTGCACGACGGCGCGACCGCGCTGGAACGGCTGACGGTCAACGACTACGACGCGGTGGTGCTCGACCGCGACCTGCCGGAGATCCACGGCGACGAGGTGTGCCGGCAGCTGGTCGTGCGCAAACCCGACTGCCGCATCGTGATGCTCACCGCGGCCGGTCTGGCCGACGACCGGGTCGAGGGCCTCGGCCTCGGCGCCGACGACTATCTGGCCAAGCCGTTCCACTTCCCCGAGTTGGTCGCCCGGCTCCGCGCGGTGCACCGCCGCAACCGCCAGGCGCACGCCCCGGTGTTGACCTTCGCCGACATCTCCTTCGACACCCACCGGCGCCACGTCACCCGAGGCGGCCGCCCGCTCGCGCTGGCCCCCAAGGAGATGGCCGTGCTGGAGCTGCTGCTGCGCGCCGACGGTGGCGTGGTGTCCACTGAGTACCTGCTGGAGAAGGCGTGGGACGACAACGCCGACCCGTTCACCAACGCGGTCCGCCTGGTCATCCACACGCTGCGCAGGAAGCTGGGCGACCCGCAGGTCGTGCACACCGCGATCAGCGCCGGGTACTGCCTGCGCGTCCCGTCGTGAGCAGGCCGCTCAGCCTTCGGTCACGCCTGTTCCTTGGCTTCGTGGTCGCCCTCGCGGTGTCCGGCGCGCTGATGGTGGCCATCGTCTACCTCGGGATGCGGTTCGTGCCCCACTACGAGCTTGTCGCGGTGCCGGCGGTGGAGCACACCGGCGGTCCGCTGCCGGCGACCTCGCCGCCGACGGCGAGCGCGCGGTCCGGCGCCGTCGTCCTGCGGTCCCAACAGGACATCTGGCGGATGACGCTGCTGACCTCGATCGTCGGGATGCTGGTGGTGATCGCGGTCGGCCTGGTCGTCGGGCGGGTGGTGATCCGGCGGCTGCTCGCACCGCTGCGTGCGGTCAACCGGGCCGCGGCCATCGCGGGCACCGGCGACCTGGCCCACCGCATCAACGCGACCGGGCCGGCCGACGAGCTCAAGGACCTGGCCGACACCTTCGACGCGATGCTCACCGAGCTCCAACGGCTGCTGGCCGCCCACCAGCGCTTCGCCGCGAACGCCTCCCACGAACTGCTCACGCCCCTGGCGACCACCAGGAGCATCCTCCAGGTGTTGACGGACGAGAGCTCGCCGGCCGAGATCGCCGAACTCGCCCCGATGCTGGTGGAGACGAACGAACGCAACATCGCCATCGTCACCGCGCTGCTCCAGCTCGCCGCCGCCGAGCACACCCGGCCCGACACCGAACCGGTCGACCTCGCCGCGCTCGTGGGGCCCGCCGCGGCCGAACGCCAACCCGTGGCGCGGGCGAAGGAGGTCCACCTGCACGTCGAGCACCAGCAGGAATGCTGGGTCGCCGGCAACGCGCCGCTGCTGCGCCAGCTCGTCCTCAACCTGCTCGACAACGCCCTCACCTACAACGTTCCCAGTGGACGGGTCGATGTCGTGGTCGCGCGGGACGCGGCGGCCGTGGCGATGGAGATCCGCAACACCGGCCCGCTGGTCGAGCCGGACACCACCGACCGGCTGTTCGAGCCGTTCTACCGGGCGCGGGAATCGCGGCTCAACAGTGACCGGTCGGGGCACGGGCTGGGCCTGGCGATCGTGCGGTCGGTGGTGCGCGCCCACCGCGGCACCGTCACGGCGCGCGGCAACCTCGACGGCGGGCTCACGGTGCGGGTCGAGCTGCCACACCACGACGGTCAGGTCACGCACCCCGCGCACGTGACCTGACCGGGGTGGCTACCGGTGTGCCGGGCAGTCGGGCAGGGTCGGTGGTGGCTGGTCGCCCGGTGTGAGGTCGATGTAGAGGGTCGCGGGCTCGTTGCCGACCACACCGAGGTGGGTGGGGTTGCCGGTGACGTGCCAGCCCGCCGGCGGGAACAGGTACAGGTCGTACTCACCGACCGGCACCTGGTGGAACGCGAACTCGCCGGCCGCGTCGGTGGTCGTCTCGGCGGTCGGGCAGCCGCCGGTCTCCGGGACCAGCACCAGCCGCACCAGCGCGATGCCGGTGTCCTCGTGCACGACGTGGCCGCCGGCGTCACCGACCTGGCCCGGCACCAGCGCGCGGTCGTTGTCGCTCGGCATGTGCTCGAAGTCCTCGACATCCCGGTAGCCGAAGTCGCACCCCACCGCGACGAAGCCGTGCTCGTAGGCGGCGGCGGGCATGGGTTCGGTGACCTCGAGGACCAGCGTCGAGTTCGCCGCGATGGTCACGCCGTCGCCGATGAGCGCGCCCCAACCCGGGCTCCGGCCGTCCAGGCTCGTGCCGAAGTCGCCGCGGTCGCAGTTCGCGACGATGCCGACCAGGGCGTGGTCGGTGTCGTTGGTGAGGCTCACCGTGACGACGGGCGCCTCGTCCCGCGCGTAGGTCTCCCTGGTGAACTCCAGGTCGGCGGTCAGCTCCGTGAGTGGCTCGTAGGCGCGGAACGACAGGTCGTCCACGCCGGCGCCGCTGACCGTGACGGTGCGGTAGGCGATCGTCAGGCCGTCGGCGTCCCGGCCGCTGACGAAGTACCGCCCGCCAGCCAGCCGGTCGATGGCGAACCGGCCGTCGGCGGCCGTCGTCGTGACCGTCTCCCCGGTCGCGCCGGCGAAGGTCACGACGACGCCGCCCTGACCTTCGCCGGCGTCATAGGCCTCGTTGTGGTCGCGGTCCACCCACACGATGCCGGCGGCGTGGCCGAAGGTCGGCGTGACCGGCACCGTGAACTCGAACGGCTGGGCGGTGCCGGACGGGTCCGACAGCCAGGCGTGCAGCGTCGCGGTGGTCACGTCCGGGTTGCCCATCGTGCCGGTCAGCTCGTGGGTGCGGCTCGCACCGGCGTCGAGGGTGAACGGGCTGGCGGATTCGAAGGGGTTCGGGTAGTCCACGGCGATCGCGTCGGGCGGGCTCGAGAAGAAGTACGCGTCCAGGGTCACCGGTCGGGCGCCGGTGTTGGTGACCGTCACCGTCATGGTGATGGTCTCGCCGGTGTCGTAGGACGGCTTGTCGAACGTGGTCGTCATCCGCACGTCGCGAATGGACGGCGCGCCGGCCTCGGCGACCGCCCCGGTGGTCGCCATACCCAGCCCGAGTACCGCCGCGGTCAGTGCCACGCCGAGTCTGGTCAACGGTCTGCTCACAGCACATCACTCCCCCAGATGAGAAGGACAGTTCCCGAGGCATACGCACCAGACCCGGATGTGGTTGCCCGCGCGGGCCAACCGGATGAGTGGCACAGTGAGCCCGTGGACCACCTGACGCACTTTCATCGGGAGATCCAGGCCTTCGAGGAGGCGGCCCGGCAGGTGTCCGGCGACGCGCCGCTGGTCCCTTCCTGTGCCGGCTGGTCGGTGTCCGACCTGGTCGTGCATCTGGCCACGGTGCACCGGTTCGTGATCCACGTCGTCGCCGACCGGCTGACGACGCCGCCGGACCCCGCCGACCGCGCGTATCTGGACCTGCCGGCCGACACCCACGACTGGCCGCTGCCCGAGCACGCGCCGAACCGCGCGCCGGTGCCGGCGAGCCTGGTCGACTGGTTCGCCGCCGGGGCGGCCGCGCTGGCGGCGCTGTTCGGCACGCGCGCGCCGGACGATCCGGTGTGGACCTGGTCGCGGGAGCGGACCACAGGGTTCTGGCTGCGGATGCAGACCATCGAGGCCGCCGTGCACCGCTGGGACGCCGAGAACGCGATCGGGCCCGCCCGGCCGATCGACGGCGCGCTGGCCGCGGACGCGGTCGAGCAGACCTTCACGGTCATGGCGCCGTTCCGGCGGGCCAGCAGATCGGCCCCGCCCGGCGCCGGTGAGCGGTTCCGGTTCCGCCGGACCGACGGTCCCGGCGAGTGGACCGTGTGCTTCGACGGCGAGGACGTCCGGCTCGCCGAGGGCCCCGGCGACGTGGAGTTGGCCGGCACGGCCTCGGACCTGATGTTGTTCCTCTGGCAGCGGATCCCGGCCGACCGGCTCGACGTCGTGACCGGCGACGCGGTCGACCGCTACTTCACCCTCGTGCCACCGGTGTGAGGGCGTGGGGATGCCCGAGGGCATCCCCACGCCGCTGGTCAGACCGGCGCGGGCGCGGAGACCAGCGCGATGTTCATCCAGAAGCCGGCCGTGGCGAGCACCAGCATCAGGGTGGCCATCGCCTTGTCGTCGTAGTGCTTGGCGATCTCGGCGTACAGGTCGTCCGGCACCCGTTCGGCACCGCGCGCGGCGGGCTGGAAGACGGCGTCGGTCAACGTCAGCGCGGCCCGCTCGGCGTCGGTGAAGCACGGCGCGTCCCACCAGGTCGCCACGGCGGCGATCCTGGTCTCGGACTCGCCGGTCTGGCGCAGGTCGACCGAGTGCCGCAGCACCTGGTAGGTGCTGCCGACGAGCTGGCCGGCCCGCAGGTAGACCAGGCTGGTCGTGGTCGCCGGCACCGAGCCGTTGCCGACGGCCCGGACCATCGTGCCGGCCAGCTCGCCGATCTCGGGCAGGTAGGTGCTGGCGTCGGCCATCCGTGGTGCCACGGGGTCCTCCATTGGTTCATCGGGATGTTGTCACCCCTATGAACCGTCCCGCGGCCGTGATGTGACCGGTTAGTTCGGATTCCGCGCGTGGGTGAGCGTCTGCCACGCGACGAACAGGTTGTTCGTCCCCTGTGGACGGTGGCTCTCGGTGTAGATCCGGCTGTTGGGCATGGTGACGCCCAGCCGGGTGTTGAGGTGGTTGTAGCCGACCTCGGTCACCGGGCCGAGACCGCGGTGCACCGTCCCGCCACACAGCCACGACGGCGGCGACTCCAGCTCGTACCGGGACTGGAAGCCGATCGCGGTGCGCAGCCGGTCCTGGATCTCCGGGTACAGGCTCTGGCCCTGGATCCTGGTCGTCTCGGCGAAGTTCGCGATCGACGCGATGCCGTAGCCGGTGTGGGTGAAGTCCCGGCAGGTCTCCTGGGTGAGGCCCTCGGCGAAGGTGCTCTGGTTCTGCCAGTACCGGATGATCTCGTCGCGGGTGTCGATGCCGCTGTCGGGCGGCGCGTGCGGCAACGCGCCGTCACTCGCGAGGTACACGAACGCCGGCACCCGCGTGCGGTACTTGGCCACCGCGCGGTCGTACACCGCGCGGTCCTCGAGGAACACCGCGATGCCGAGGCTCGCCTCCATCATCACCAGCTCCCAGTTGCCGTTGCTGGTGGCCCGGCCGTCGATGATCTCCGGCAGGTAGACCTCGCGCAGCATGGTGGCGAACCGGCCCGAGTTGGGCCAGTCGCCATAGGCGTACTTGACCAGTTC
Organism: Actinophytocola sediminis; assembly: GCF_054779715.1. Classification (NCBI taxonomy): domain Bacteria; kingdom Bacillati; phylum Actinomycetota; class Actinomycetes; order Pseudonocardiales; family Pseudonocardiaceae; genus Actinophytocola; species Actinophytocola sediminis. The sequence goes on from NZ_BAAGXS010000042.1 coordinate 69,712, forward strand.
GGCCGCCTGCGCCCAGGACACCCCGGCCCACGCGGTCTGTAGGGGCGCGTTGCTGTTGGTGTGGTCGGTGATCGTGCTCGACCAGGCGTCCATGAGCTGGATGGCCTTGGTGGCGTAGCGGGTGTCCTCGGTGAGGTACCACAGCAGCGCGAGGGTGTACGCGGCGATCGCGTCCTCGCGTTCGTCGGTGCAGCCGTGGTTGGGGTTGGAGTACGAGCCGCACTCGACGACCGCGCGGGGCTTGGGGGTGCGCGACAACGACGCGTACTTCGAGGCGGCCACCTGGTCGTAGGCGGCGGCCCATGGTTGGGCGTTCGCGTCGACCCGGTCGCGGACGAAGTCCAGCATCGGGCGGCTGACGAGGACGCCGGGGTGGGTGAAGGTCGGCGGGGCGGCGGTCGCGGGCACGGACTGGGCGCCGAGCACCAGCAACAGTGCGAGCACACCGACGACCAGCCGCTTGCAGGGTGCGGACATGCGTTCCATGGTGTGTGGTCTAGACCACACTGTCAACAGTCACCCGCCCACCGCAGTGAAGGGTCCCTTCGCTGCGCCCACCGCAGTGAAGGAGCCCTTCGCTGCGTTTGGGGGGCGGGTTAGTTGTCCGGTTGTTGGTCGGCCAGGAAGCGTTCGAACTCGGCGGCCAGCTCGTCCGCGCTCGGCACCGGCTCGCCCTCGCCGACCAGCAGGTTGCCCGACGCCTCGCTGAACGTGTCGTACTGGCGCTCCAGCGCCGCGACCATGTCCGCGACCTCCGTCGACTCGGCCACCTGGCGCGCGATCTCCGCGTCGGTGCGCTTGGCCGACTCGTGCAGGGCGCTGCCCTCGATCGCCAGGTCCGTCGACCTCGTCAGCGCGTCCAGCAGCCCGACCGCCGCGGCCGGGTAGGTGCCCTGCGCGAGGTAGTGCGGCACGTAGGCGGCGAAGCCCATGGCGTCCTGGCCCGCCTCGCCAAGACGCATCTCCAGCAGCGCCGACAGGTGACCAGGCACCTGCACGCGGCTGAACGGGGACTTCTCGGTGATCAGCTCTGGCCGGGTGGCGTGCGAGATCACCAGAAGCTTGCGGGTGTGCGGTACCCCCATCGGGATGCCGTGGAACCCGACGGTCAGCCGCACGCCCCACCGCTCGACCAGCGCGCGCACCGCCGCCGCGACCGCTTCCCACCGCCGGTCCGGCTCCGGGCCGGTCATCAGCAGGAACGGGGTGCCGATCGTGTCGTGCAGCAGGTGGACGACCAGCTCGGGGGCGGCGTAGTGCTCCCAGCGGTCGGTGTCGTAGGTCATGGCGGGCCGGCGGGCCCGGTAGTCGATCAGCTCGTCGATGTCGAACCGCGCGACCACGCGGTGCTCGTGCTTGTCCAGCAGGTGGTCGACGAGCGTCGATCCGGCCGAACCGGCGTCCATGAAGCCGTCGAAGTGGTGCAGGAACACCGCTCCGGTCAGGTCCGGGACGTCGGAGTCGACCTCGACCAGCTCCTCCGGGTCCAACGCCACCTCAGGCCTCCCAGGTTGTCAGGTAGTTCTCGACTAGAACGCCGGGCAACCGGCGAGGATTCCCGATTCGCGGGTACTGAATCTCGGAGACAACGGTAGAGCACCGCGCGCCGGCGAACGTTGGGGATCTGGCTGATCGGGTGGCATGGCAGAGTTGGGCGCATGGATCGGCGCGTCCACGACGCCGCCCGCGACAACGCGCGCTGGTGCGACATCGTCTGCCGGACACACGGTGTGACCGGGGAGTTCCGGGCCTCGTCCTGGACCTGCGCCCGGCGCACCCCGGCCAACTACCCGGACGCGGTCACGCTGTCCGAGGCGGCCACCCCGGCCGATGTCCTGCCGTGGATCGACACCGCGGCCGGCTGTTCGGTCAAGGACAGCTTCCACCGCCTCGACCTGGCACCGGCGGGGTTCGAGGTGCTGTTGGAGGCGGAGTGGATCCATCGGCGGGCGCGCGCCCTGCCGACCGGCGCCGAGGGCGTGCGGTGGTCGGTGATCCGCGACGACGTCGCGCTGGCCGCGTGGCAGGACGCCTGGGGCGCCGACGACGAGCCGGGGCCGTTTCGCCGACAGCTGCTCGACGAGCCCTCGGTGCTCGTCGTGGCCGGGTACCGGGACGGGCGGGTGGTCGCCGGGGCCGTGCTGAGCAGCGGGTCGACGGTCGTCGGGGTGTCCAACGTGTTCGCCGCCGACGGTGACCTGGACGCGGCGTGGCCGGGCGTGCTGGGGTTGGCCGCGCGGCATCACCCTGGGCTGCCGGTCGTCGGGTACGAGCACGGGGACGCGTTGGCGGCGGCGGTGCGCACCGGCTTCGAGCCGATCGGCGGCCTGCGGGTGTGGGTTCGGCCGCACCGGTGAGGTGGCCCGATCCAGGTCATGCGGGGCGTCGGCCGCCGGCCCGGCTGCTCGCCCACTCGGTCCTCACCCCGGTCGTCACCTTCGTCCTGCGGCCGGCGGTCACCTACCGGGCCATCGAGCTGGGCGTGCCCGGCGAGTGGCTCGGCGCGCTGGCCGCCTCGTTCGCGGTGGTCCCGCTGCTGGTCGCGGTGCCCGCCGGGCAGGCGACCGACCGGTTCGGCGAGCGGCGGGTGCTGGTCGCCGGGGCGGTGCTGCTGACCGCGTCGGCCGCGGTGTTGCTGCTCGCCGGCTCGTCCCCGGCCGGTCTGGTCGCCGGGGTCGCCGTGCTGGGCACCGGTCATCTGCTCTGTGTGGTCGGCCAGCAGGCCGCGGTCGCCAACGCGGCGCCGGCCGGGACGTTCGACGCCGCGTTCGGCTACTACACCTTCGCCGCCTCGCTCGGCCAGGCCATCGGCCCCGGGCTGATCATCGTCGCCGGTGGCCGGCAGGCGGTGCCCGACACCACCGCCCTTTTCCTCGTCTCGGGCGGCATCGGGGTGTTGCTCACGCTCAGCGCCCTGACCATCCGGCCGCCGGCCCGGCCGGCGGCGTCACGGGCGCCGGTCGCCGGCGGGATGCGGACGTTACTCCGGCTGCCCGGGTTGCCGCGCGCGCTGGTGGTCAGCTGTGTGGTGCTCGCCGCGGTCGACATCACGCTGGTCTACCTGCCCGCGCTCGGCGCCGACCGTGGGCTCGCGGCGGGCTTCGTCGGCCTGTTGCTGACCCTGCGGGCGGTCGCGTCGATGACCTCGCGGCTCTTTCTCGGCCGGCTGGTCACCCTGCTCGGCCGCCGCCGGCTGATGATCGGCACGGCGATCCTGTCGGCGTTGTCGATGGCCGCCATCGGGTTGCCGCTCCCGCCGGTCGTGCTGGCCTGTCTGGTGGTCCTGCTCGGGCTCGGGCTCGGTGTCGGACAGCCGGTCACCATGGCCTGGCTGGCCTCCTCGGCGCCCGCCGGTCTGCGCGGTCGCGCGATGTCGTTGCGGCTGACCGGAAACCGCCTCGGCCAGGTGGTGATTCCCAGCGGGGTCGGCGCGATCGCCGCCGGGGCCGGGACGGCCGGGGTGCTGTGGGCGACCGCCGCCGCGCTCGCCGTCGTCGCGGCCCTCTCCCGCCGGCTCGCCCCCGAGCCCTCGGGCACAGCCGATCACGGCAGCCGGCGTTGACCGAGCTCGTGCAGCAGGCTGGTCGCCTTCTCGTAGTCCGGCGCCCAGTTGAGCGCCGCCCGCAGGGCGCGCCTGGCCTCGTCCCGGTTGCCCGCGCGGCGGCCGGGACCTGGCCGACGAGGGTGCCGAGACCGTCGCGGTGATCGAGACCAACCGCAGCCTGTCGGCCGAGGAGCTTCGCCTGGCCAAGGAGCGCGCACAGGGAGTCAAGGTCACCGGGTAGCGCGACAGTCGGTCAGGCCGGGAAGGTGACCCGGACGGTGGTGCCGCCGGTCGTTGAGGTGACGCCGGCCGTGCCGCCGTGCGCGGTCACGATCGCCTCGACGATGGCCAGCCCGAGGCCCGACGAGCCACCGCTGTCGCGGCCGCGGCTGGGGTCGGCGCGGTAGAACCGCTCGAACACGTACGGCAGGTGCTCCGGCGCGATCCCGGCGCCCTCGTCCAGGACCTCGACCACCACCTCCCCGGCGGGGACGCTGACGGTCACCGTGACGGGGGTGCCCGGGCCGGTGTGCTGCACCGCGTTGCCGACGAGGTTGCGCAGCACCTGCTGGATGCGCGGGCCGTCGCCGTCGACGACCGCCGTCGGCACGCCGCGCAGCGCGATGGCCCGGTCGGCGCTGACCACCCTGGCGTCGTCCACCACCTCGGCGGCCAGGGCCACCACGTCCACGGGCGCGCGGTCAAGCGGCCGGGCTCCGTCGAGGCGGGCCAGCAGCGCCAACTCGTCGACCAGCAGGCGCATCCGGCCGACCTCGGTCTGCATCCGTTCCATCGCGTGGTCGAGCTGGTCGGGGTCCCGCAGCCCACCCTGGACGTACAGGTCGATCCAGCCGTGCATGGTCGCCAGCGGCGTGCGCAGCTCATGGCTGGCGTCGGCGACGAAGCTGCGCAGCCGGTCCTGTGCCCGCCGCTGGGCGTCGAACGCCTTCCTCACCTCGGTGGCGATCGCGGTCTCCGGGCCGGCGAGCAGCGTGATCATGGCCAGCCGCCACCGGGAGGACCGGGTCACGACCGCACCGGCCGCAGGCTGTACCCGAACCCCCGCACGGTGTGGATCATCGACGGTCCCCCGAAGTCGATCTTGCGGCGGAGGTTGGAGACGAACCGCTCGACCACGCCCGCGTCGCCGCCGAAGTCGTACTGCCAGACGTGGTCGAGGATCTGGGCCTTGGACACCACCCGCCCGGTGTTGGCCAGCAGGTAGCGCAACAGCCGGAACTCGGTCGGCGACAGCTCGACCGCCCGCCCGCCCCTGGTCACCAGGTGCCGATCCTCGTCCAGCTCCAGGTCGCCGCAGCGCAGCACGCCCGCGGGCGCCGACGGCGGCACCTGGCGGGCCCGCCGCAGCAGCGCCTCCAGCCGGGCGGCGACCTCCACCACGTTGAACGGTTTGGTCAGGTAGTCGTCGCCGCCCATGCGCAGCCCGCGCACCCGGTCGTCGAGCTCGTCGCGGGCGGTCAGGAACATCACCGGCACCTGCACTCCCTTGGCGCGCAACAGCTGTACCAGGTCGAAGCCGTCCGTGCCCGGCAGCAGCACGTCGAGCACGATCGCGTCGGGCGGGCGTTCGGCGATCGCGGTGAGCGCGGCCGGCACGTCGCCGACCGCCTCGACCGCGAAGCCGGCGAACCGCAGCGCGGACAACAGCAGCTCCCGCAGTCCGGGGTCGTCGTCCACGACCAGAATGCTGTCCACGCCCGCTATCTCACCATCACCTCGGCCACCCGCCTGCCCTCGACGTCCACGTTCGGCAGCACCCGGTCCAGCCAGCGCGGCAGCCACCAGGCGCCGTGCCTGGTCAGCGCGAGCACCGCCGGCACGAGCGTCATCCGGACCAGGAACGCGTCCAGCAGCACGCCGACCGCGAGCGCGAAGGCGATGGGCCGCAACGTGGCGTCGCCGTCGGGGACGAAGCTCGCGAAGACCGCGACCATGATCAGCGCCGCCGCCGCGACCGCGCGGGCCGAGGCCTGGAACCCGTGGCTGACCGCGCGGTGCGGGTCGCGGCTGGTGGTGTACTCCTCGTGCATGCGGCTGACCAGGAAGACCTCGTAGTCCATCGCCAGGCCGAACAGCACCGCGATGAGGATGACCGGCAGGAAGCTGATCACCGGCCCGGTGCTTTCCACCCCGACCAGCCCGGCGAGCCAGCCCCACTGGAACACCGCGACCACCACGCCCAGCGTCGCGCCGACCGACAGCAGGAACCCCAGGGTCGCCTTCACCGGCACCACCAGCGACCGGAAGGCCACCAGCAACAACAGGAACGCGAGCCCGACCACGATCAGCGCGAACGGCACCAGCGCGGCGCCAACCAGCTCGGAGATGTCGATGCCGATGGCGGTCACGCCGGTGACCCCGACCGACGCCCCGCCCTCGGCCTCGAGGTCGGCCACCACCTGCTGGGTGCGCTCGTCCCTCGGCCCGGTCTCGGGGATCACCGTCATCAGCGCGTATCGGCCGTCGGCGGACAGCTCCGGCACCCCGGTGGCGGCCACGCCGGCCACCGCGCCGAGCCGGTCGGCCAGCGCCGTGGCGGCGGCCTGGCGGTCGGGTTCGCCGGCCAGGTCGGCCAGGACCAGCAGTGGGCCGTTGAAGCCGGGGCCGAACGCCTCGGCGGTCAGGTCGTGGGCCTGGCGCTGGGTGCTGGCCGCCGGGGCGGAGCCGTTGTCGGTGAGCGCGAGCCGCAGGCCGGCCGCCGGGATCGCCAGCACGGCCAGTGCCGCGACCACGGCGAGGGTGGTGACCAGCGGCCGGCGGGTGACCAGCCGGACCCAGCGCGCGCCCATGGTCGGCCGGTCGCCCACCTCGCGCCGCACGGCCCGGGAGCCGGGCCTGGGGCGCAGCCGGTGGCCGGCGAGGCCGAGTACCGCCGGGATCAGGGTGACCGCCACCAGCACCGCGACGACCACCGCGGCGGCCGCGGCCAGGCCCATCGCGGTCAGGAACGGGATGCCCACGACGGCCAGCCCGGCCAGCGCGATGACCACGGTGAGACCGGCGAACACCACGGCCGCGCCCGCCGTGCCGATCGCGCTGGCGACCGACTCGGCGACGGGCATGCCGGCGGCCAGCTGCGAGCGGTGCCGCGCGACGATGAACAACGCGTAGTCGATGCCGACCGCCAGCCCGAGCATGAGCGCCATCGCGGGCGCGGTCGTCGGCAGGGTCAGCAGGCCGGCGACCGTGGCCAGGCCGGCGACCGTGGCGCCGACCCCGAGCAGCGCGGTGAGCAGCGGCAGCCCGGCGGCCACCAGCGAGCCGAACGTGATGACCAGAACGACCAGCGCGATCAGCAACCCCACGGCCTCGGCCCCGCCGCCGCTGTCGTCGGTGCTGTCGGCGGTGCGGTCGCGGTAGACCTCGCCGCCCAGCTCCACCCGCAGCCCGGCGTCGCGGGCCGGTTGGAACGTCGCGGCCAACGCGTCGAGGGAGGCGTCGGCCACGGTGGCGCGCTCCTCGCGATAGTTCACGTAGGCCAGGGCGGCGCTGCCGTCCGGCGAGATCGTGCGCGCGGTGAACGGGTCCAGCACGCCGGCCACCTGCGGCACGGTCGCCGCGGCGGCGACGGTGCGCGCGATGACGGCTTCGTGGTCGGCGATCGGCCGGCCCGATGGTGCGCGGAACACCACCTGCGCCGAGGTGCCCGCCGCGGCGGGGAACTGGGCGTCGACGGTGTCCAGGACCTGTTGGGCGCGCGAGCCGGGGATCGTGAAGTCGTCCTCGTAGGAGCCGCTCGCGGCACCGGCGAGCGCGCCGAGCCCGACGAGGACGGCCAGCCAGACCACCAGGACGATCCGGCGGCGCCGGTAGGCCAGGGCGCCGAGCCGGTAGAGCAGTGCGGCCATGACGGTGTGCTCCCAGGGTTATGGGTCAAGGAGCCTCAGCACACCGCCCGCGCCTGACGACTCGGCGCCCGTGCGGCTGACGGTTGGCTGACGGTCCGCCGCGCACTCCCCGGTGTAGCCTCTCCGGGATGGGTGATCGGGCCGGGAACCGGTACGGATACTGGTTTCCGTTGGTGTTGCTGGGTTTCGGGCTGCTCACACTGCTCGTCCTGGACAGCCTGGACACCCATGAGAACGTCGGCTACCCCGTGACGCCACCGAGAACGGGCCAGGGCGCCGTCGAGGGCACTGGCGAGAACACTGTCGAGGGCACCATGCAGGCAACGGCCTACTTCAACGCCCCGCTGCCCTCGGGCTGGGAGCGATCCCCGCTGCGGGACTGGCCGTGGGCGGTGCTGATCACGGTGACGCTGGTCGGCACGGTGGCCTGGTACGCCCGGCAGGCCCGCCGGGATGGCGGCTCGGTGCGTGCGCACGTGCTGCTGGCGTTGGGCGGCGCCATCGCGGTGCCGGCCTGCTATGTCATCACCGCCATCAGCGACACGACCGACGACCCGGGCGGGCTGACCACCGCGGTCGGGTTGCCGTTACTCGGACTCGGCGCGCTGACTGGAATGTGGGCCTACCACCGGCGAAGCCGGACCGCGGCGACGGTCAGCGCGGCCGCGCTGATCGCCGGCGTCGGCACGATCCTGGGCACGTGGTCGCCGGGACTGCTCGAACCCGTGCTCATCGCGGCCGGCCTGCTCGTCCTGGCCCGCTACGAGCGCAGTCGCCTGCTCGTGGCCGTGGCCGGCGCGGTGCTGGTCGCGCTGGTGGTCTCCCCCGACGGCGCCATGAGCATGCTGCTGCCCGCGGCCATCGTGCTCGCCGCCGCCGTCCTGGCCCTGATGCGGCGCACACCCCGCCTCAGCGGATGAATCAGCGGGTGAACAGCTCGCGCACGGCCCTCCGGTTGATCTTGCCGACGCTGGTCAGCGGCACCGCGTCCACCACGAGCACCTCGCGCGGATACTTGTACCTGGCCAACCGCTGCTTGGCGAACTCGACCAGTTCCACACCGGTCACCTGCTGGCCGGCGGCCAGCGCTACGGCCGCGACCACCTCCTCGCCGCGCTCCGGATCCGGCCGCCCGACACACGCGGCCACCCGCACCGCCGGATGCTCGTGCAACACGTCCTCGACATCGACCGGATACACGTTGAAGCCACCGCGAATGATCAGGTCCTTCAACCGGTCCACGACATACAGGAAGCCGTCCTCGTCCAGCCGGCCGAGGTCGCCGGTGTGCAGCCACCCGTCGCGCACGGTCCGCGCGGTCAGCTCGGGGGCGTGCCAGTAGCCGAGCATCACGCCGGGGCCACGCACACAGATCTCGCCCTCCACACCGGCCGGCACCGCGTTCCCGTCGGGGTCGAGGACGGCCACCTCGGCGTGCGGCAACGGTTTGCCGACGCTGCCCGGCCGGTGGTCGGCCAGCGACTCCGCGGTCACCGCCGCGCTGGCCTCGGTGAGGCCGTAGCCCTGCAGCACGGTCACCCCGAACACCTGCTCCACCTTCGTGCGCACCGCCGCCGGCAGGGTCGCGCCGCCGGAGCCGAACGTCCGCAGCGAGGACAGGTCGTGGTCGGCCAGCGGCTGGGCGAGCAGCGCCTGCAGCATGGCGGGCACGACCGGGCTGCTCTCCAGCTTGTGCTCGGCGACCAGGGTCAACCAGCTGACCGGGTCGAACCAGCGCTGCAGCACCGACACCGGTCGCCGCTCGGCGTGCAGGCCGCCGATGGTGACGATCAGCCCGTAGGCGTGCGAGAGCGGCAACGGCAGCAGCGTCCTGGTGGTGTCGGTGTTCCTGGCGATCAGGCTGAGGCCCCGGCCGGACTCCCACAGCCCACGATGGCTGAGCATGACGCCCTTGGCCCGCCCGGTGGTGCCGCCGGTGTAGAGCAGGGCGGCGAGGTCGTCATCGGCGCGGGGCTCGATCCCGGCCGGCTCGCCGCGCTCCAGGTCGGCGAACGGGATGCCGTCCTCGCCACCGACCACGAAGGTGGTGATGTCCAGGCCGTCGGCCGCGCCCTGGAACAGGGCCACCAGCTCCGCGCTGACGATCGCGGCCGTGGCGCCGGAGTCGGTCAGGATGTGCCGCAGCTCGGGCGCGGTCTGCAGGAAGATCACCGGGGTGACCACCGCGCCCGCCCGCCAGATCGCCCGGTAGGAGATGAACACCTCGGGGGTGTTCATCATCAGCACCACCACCCGGTCGCCCGGCGCGACACCGTGGGCGCGCAGTCCGCCGGCGACCACCGCCGCCCGTTCGTGGATCTCCCGCGAGGTCAGCCACCGGCCTTCGAACAACAGCGACTCGTAGTCGCCGAGCCGCTCGAAGGCTTGCTCGGCCAGCACGGCGAGATTGTGCTCGCCCTGGCCGGTCATCGCGCCCGCGCCAACGCGAGCCGTGCGACCTCGTCGTAGGCCGCGATGTCGTCGCCGAGCAGGAAACGGTCCACTTTGGCCCGGCGCCAGTACAGGTGCGCGTCGTGCTCCCAGGTGAACCCGATGCCGCCGTGCACCTGGACCACCGACTCCGCCGCCCGCTCCAGCGCGCCGGCCGCGGCCGCCTTGGCCGCCGCCGAGGCCAGCGGCAGCTCGTCCGGCGCGTGGTCGGCGGCCCAGGCCGCCCACCAGACCAGCGAGCGCAGCTGCTCCACCTCGACGTAGACGTCCACGAGCAGGTGCTTGACCGCTTGGTAGGACCCGATCGCGCGGCCGAAGGCGTACCGCTGCCTGGCATACGCCACCCCGATGTCCAGGATGCGGGCGGCCGCGCCGAGGCCCTCGGCGGCCAGGATCGTCCGGCCGACCTGCTCGCCGCGCCGCCACCGCGCGGTCGCGTCGGCCACCAGCTCGGTGGTCTCGCCGAGGGTGACGTCACCGAGGCCGCGGGTCGGGTCGATCGGCTCGCGGGCGGTGACCGTGCCCTGGCCGCACACCAGGGCGCCGTCGCGCAGGGCCAGGAACGTGTCGGCGCCGACCGCGTCCAGCACCGGTCCGGTGCGGTCTCCGGTGTGGTCTCCGGTGTCGTCCACGACGGCGACGGCCAGCTCACCGCCGGCGAAGTCGGCCAGCCGGGCGTCGTCGGCCAGCAGCACGGCCGCCCGCGCGAAGCTCACCAGCGACGGGCCGGCGAGCACCCGCCCGGCCTGCTCGGCCACCACGGCCAGGTCCAGCACGCTGCCGCCGCCCCCACCGGCGTGCTCGGGGACCGTGATGGTCGCGAAGCCGCTCTTGACCAGCTCCGCGCGCCCCGGCGCCACCGCGGCCCGCCCGTCCAGCATCGCCCTGGCCGCGGCCGGCAACCCGCTGGCGGACAGGAAGTCCCGCGCCGCGTCGGCCAGGTCGAGGTGCTCCTGATCGAGATCGAAGTTCACGACCGTGTCCTCTCAGCTGTCCTCTCGGCTGTCCTCTCGGCGGCGAGGCTCTCCTCGAACGTGACGCCCTTGTCTGCGCGCGGCTCGGCGGGCAGTCCGAGCACGCGCTCGCCGATGATGTTGCGCAGCACCTGGTCGGTGCCGCCGGCGATCGCCATCCCGGGCAGCCCCGCCTGCAGCTCCTGCCAGAACCCGCCGCCCTCGCGGGAGGTCGCGACGGCCGCGTCGTCGCCGAGCACGCGCACCGCCAGGTCGGCCAGCGCCCGCGCCGACCGGGTGCCGGACAGCTTCCCGGCCGAGGCCTCCGGACCCGGCAGCTCGCCCCGGCTCAGCTTGGAGAGCTGGCGGTAGCCGGTGTAGCGGGCACCGAGCACGGCCACATAGGCCCGGCCGAGCTCCTGGCGGGCAAGCACCTGCCGGTCGGGTGACAGCGCGTCGAGGTGGTCGGCGACGTGCCGGGCCACCGTCTCGAACCGGGGGCCGATCTCGGAGCCGCCGCCACCGAGGGAGAGCCGCTCGCTCATCAACGTGGTCAGCGCCACCCGCCAGCCGTCGCCGACCGCGCCGAGCCGTTCGGCGTCGGGGATGACCACGTCGTCGAAGAAGACCTCGTTGAAGTCCGTGCCACCGCTCATCTGCCGCAACGGCCGGACGGTCACCCCGGCGGCCTTCATGTCCACCACGAACATGGTCAGCCCTCGGTGCTTGGGCACGTCCGGGTCGGTCCGGGTGAGCAGAATGCCGTAGTCGGCCAGCTGGGCGTGGGTCGTCCACACCTTCTGCCCGGTGACCCGCCAGGTGTCGCCCTCGCGCACCGCCCTGGTGCGCAGCCCGGCCAGGTCGCTGCCCGCGGCCGGCTCGCTGAACAGCTGGCACCAGATGTCGTCGGCCCGCAGCAACCGCTTGAGGTAGCGCTGTTTCTGGTCGTCGCCGCCGTGCACGATCACGGTCGGACCGCACATGCCGATGCCGATGAGGTTGATCAGCGCGGGCAGCCCCAGCCGAGCCATCTCCTGGTCGACGATCGCCTGCTGCATCGGCGTGCCGCCCCGGCCGCCCGCCTCCACCGGCCAGGTGACACCGACGAACCCGGCATCGTACACAATGGACTGTCGGATCCTTGCTCTCGCCGGGTCAACAGCTTTCTCAGTGGCGCCAAGGTCTTCGCGGTGCCGCTCGAGGAACGAGCGCACCTCCGCGCGCCAGGCGGCCTCTTCCGGAGTGTCGTCGAAGTTCATGCTCAGTTCCTGACCAGGGTGATCGGCAGACCGTCCTTGGGGAAGGGCAGCGAATGGTTGTCCATCGGCGGCCGGTAGGCCGGGTCGACGCGCCAGTGGTAGTCACGCAGCAGCCGATGCATGATCGCCTTGACCTCCAGGCCGGCGAAGTACAGCCCGATGCACTTGTGCACGCCGCCGCCGAAGGGCACCCAGGCGAACCGGTGCGACTTGTCCTCGCGCCGCGCCTGCCCGAACCGGTCGGGGTCGAAGGCCAGCGGGTCGGTCCAGTAGTCGGGCATCAGGTGGGTGAACTGGATGCCCAGCGCGACAGCGGTCTCCGCCGGGATGCGGACGCCCTGCACGACGGTGTCCTTGACCGTCTGCCGGACCACGACCGGGACCGGCGCGCGCAGCCGCAACGCCTCGCGCTGCACCAGATCCAGCGACACCAGGCTCTCCAGCTCGGCCATCGACGGGGTCGGGCCGATGGCCAGCGACTCGGCCCGGCAGCGGTCCTGCCAGTCCGGGTGCTGGCCGAGGTACTGCAGCATCGTGGTGGTGGTGCTGGTCGAGGTGTCGTGCGCGGCCATCATCAGGAAGACCATGTGGTTGACCACGTCGTCGTCGGTGAACCGGTCGCCCTCGTCGGTCTCGATGTGGCAGAGCACCGAGAAGATGTCCTCGGTCTGGTGCGCGCGTTTGGCCGGCAGGTAGTGGCGCAGGAAATCCTCGAGCAGCCGGCGGCCGCGGTAGGCCCGGCCCCACCGGGTGAACGGCACGTTCGCGCGGACGATCCCCGCGGCCGCCTGGACGCAGGCGATGAACGCCTTGTTCACCCGGTCCATGTCGGCCTGGCCGGTGTCGCGCGCGCCGCCCATGAACAGGTCGGCGGCGATGTCCAGGGTCAGCTGCTTGAGCCGCCAGTACGCCGGGAACTCCTCCCCCGCCGCCCAGCGCGCCATGCCCTGCTCGATGGCCGGGTGCAGCGCGCGGGTGTAGGCCGCGAGCCGGGGGCGGGTGAAGGCCTCCTGCATGATCCGCCGGTGTCCCCGGTGCTCGTCGAAGTCGATGAGCATGAGGCCGCGGTTGAAGAACGGCCCGACGAGCTGGGACCAGGCCGGCTCGTTGGCGAACGCCTTGTCCTTGTTCTGCAGTGCCTCGCCGACGGCGTCTGGCCCGAGCAGCATCGCCGCTCTCGTGCCGATCGAGGCGAAGGGGGCGACCGGGCCGTAGCGCTCCCAGTGGCGCTGGTAGAGGCCGACCGGATCCTTGGCGTACTCGAGGAGTTTGCCGACATAGGGCAGGCCGCGGTCGTCGCGACGCAGGGTCGGCAGCGGGCGCGGTTCGAGGGTTTCGGCCGTCATGAACTCACCTCGCGCTGGTGTGGCGGCGGTCACGCCCAGCCTGAATCAGGAAGGACGTCCTGTCAACCTTGGTGCTCGAGTCCGGTGTGGCATGGTTGGCCCATGGCCGGGCAGTCAGGGGTCTACCGGGGCGTGAGCGCCGCCGAACGGGCCGCCGCGCGCCGGGCCAAACTGCTGGCGGCCGGGCTCGCGGTGTGGGCCGACCAGGACACCCGGACCACGATGACCGCGGTCTGCACCGAGGCCGGCCTGTCCGAGCGCTACTTCTACGAGAGCTTCTCCGGCCTGGACGAACTGCTCGAGGCGGTGCTCGACGACATCGCCGCCGAGATCGAACAGACCAGCAGGCGGGCCGCCGACCGGGCGGGCGACGATCCACGAGCGCGGGTGCGCGCGTCGATCACCGCGTTCGTCCAGCTGCTGCTCGACGATCCGCGCAAGGGCCGGGTGGCCATCGTGGAGTCGGTCGCCGTGCCCAAGCTGCGGCGGCGCCGGACCGAACTGCTGCGCCACCTCGCCCACCAGGCGGCGGTCGAGGCACGCGAATGGCTCGACACCGGCGACCGGACCGAGACCGACGACGAGACCGCCGGCCTGCTGTTCATCGGCGGTATGGCCGAGCTGGTGACCGCCTGGCTGGACGGTGCCCTGCGGGCCAGCGCCGAGGAGATCGTGGACGCGGCGTCGCACGCGCTCCTCGGCCTTTATCAGCCGCGTCCCCAGTTTTGATTGACCTCTTGCAAGATCAGCCTTACTCTCTGCCCAGATTGCAACCGCACTTGCAGAATGGGCAACGATGCCGGCAGATAGTGGGAACAACCAGTCCGTCGAGCGGGCGGCCCAGCTGCTGCGCGCCCTGGCCGACGCGGGGCACACCAGGGTCCGCGCGTCGGACCTGGCCACCGCGGCCGGGCTCGGGCTGTCCACCGCGACCCGGCTGCTCGCCACTCTGGAGGCGCTCGACTTCGTCGAACGCGACCCCAGCACCGCGCTCTACCGGCTCGGCCCGCTCGCGCTGCGGGTCGGTGGCGCCGCGGCCAACCAGTCGCCGGTCCACCGGGAGGCGCGGCAGGTCGCGCAGGATCTCGCCGCCCGGCTCGGGCTCGGGGTCAACGTCGCCCGCCGCCACGACGACCAGCTGGTCTACCTGATCAACGCCGAGGGTCGGCTCGCGCCCCGGTCGTTCACCCTGCTCGGCCAGTCGAACCCGTTGCACGCCACCGGGTTGGGCAAATGCCTGCTGCTCGGCCTTTCGGCCGAACAGCGGCGGGCGCTGCTCGGCGACGGCGAGCTGACCGCGTTCACCGCCAGGACCGTCACCAGCTCGCGGGCGTTGGACGCGGAGCTGGCGCAGGCACTGGCCCGGGGCTACGCCACCGAAATCGAGGAGCTGGCGCTCGGTCGCGCGTGTATCGCCGCCCCGATCCGCGACCGCGAGGGCGCGGTGGTCGCCGCCGTGTCGGTCTCCGGTTCCCTGTCCGCGCTCGACCTCGGCACCCGCCGCGACGAGCTGGCCCAGATCGTCATCGAGACGGCCGACACCATCAGCACCGCCCTCGGCTACACCGCCACCCCCATCCCCCTCACCCACTGACCCGAATCGGTGGGAAAGGAAGCCCGATGCGCGCACGACCGCTTGTCCTGACCATGGCGCTGCTCGTCCTCGCCCCGACCGTGCCCGCCATCATGCCCGCCGCCGCCGAGGCACCGGCGCGACCGAGCACGGTGGTGGTGACCAACGAGCAGACACCGGTGTCCTACACCGAGACCGGAACCTGGAAAGCCAGCGCGCTCACGGGTTTCGACGGCAGCGGCACCCGGTACAGCGACACCGCCGGAGCCACCGCGACCTGGCACGCATCCGTCCCCCGTGGACGGTACGAGGTCGCGGTCTGGTACCCGACCAACCCGGCGAGCACCGAGGCGGCGCACTACACGGTCGACGGCGACGAGGTCGTCATCGACCAGCGCACCGGCGGCGGTGGCTGGCGGGTGCTCGGCGACTGGGCGCTTGCCGGCGACGCGTCGGTCACCCTGACCTCCGCCGGCACCGGCAACCACCGCGCCGACGCGGTCCGGTTCACCAGCAGGGCCACCGAAAGGGATCGCACCGGGACCTGGATGGCCGCACCGTCCAGGTTGGACGCCACGGTCGCCGGCCAGACCGTCCGGATGATCGCGCACACCAGTGTCGGCGGCCGGGACGCACGCGTTCGACTGTCCAATGTGCACGGAACGGCGCCGGTCACCTTCCGCAGCGCCTATCTCGGACTCCAGCGGGACGGCGCCGAGATCCGGCCGGGCACCAACCGGCGACTGACGTTCGGCGGACGGCCGGCGGTCACCATCCCGGTCGGCGGCACGGCGGAGAGCGACCCGGTGCGCGGCCATCTGCCGGCCGCCACGAACGTCGTGGTCAGCGTGTACACCAGCCAGACCCACGAGCAGCTCAACGGACACCTGCGGGCCACCCAGGAGTCCTTTGTGTCCACTCCGGGCGACCACGCCCGCGAGCACGGCGGTCGTGCCTACGACACCACGATCACCAGTTGGTACTGGCTCGACCGGATCAGCGTGGTGGTCCCGGACGGTCCCGGGTCGGTCGTCATGGTCGGCGACTCGATGACCGACGGCGGAGGGACCTCGGTCAATGCCAACCGGCGCTGGCCGGATCACCTGTCGCGGCGGCTCCAGGAGTTGCCGGCCGACCAGCGGCTCGGGGTGCTCAACGCCGGCATGTCCGGCAACCGCATCCTGCTCGACGACTACGGCCCCAGGACGCTGAGCAGGCTCGACGGGGACGCGCTTGCCCAGCCGGGAGTACGCACGGTGTTCCTGTTGCAGGGCATCACCGACATCTCCCGCAGCGTCACCGAGGCCGCGCCACTCATCGCCGCCTACCGGGAGATCATCGACCGGGCGCACGCGCGCGGCGTGCGGATCGTCGGCGCGACGCTCATCCCCTGTGGCGGGGCGTCCGCGTGTGCCGGCGGCAAGGAGCAGATCCGCCAGCAGGTCAACGAGTTCATCCGCACCAGCGGCGAGTTCGACGCGGTCGTCGACTTCGACGCCGCGCTGCGGGACCCGGCCGACCCCGGCCGAATGCTAACGGCTTACGACAGCGGCGACCACCTGCACCAGAGCGACGCCGGCCGGGAACGAATGGCTCAGGTGGTGGACCTCTCCCTGCTGTAGCAGGCGGTCAGGTCGGCACAGACTCATGCGGTAAATCATTTCATCGAGCCGCGGCCCGTCAGTGAATTTAGACGAGGATCAACAAAGGGCACAGCTGTCCAGGAATTCTGTTAGTCAGCGCCGGGCTCGCGCAGCGTGCGGATGAGCAGCCAGCCGACCGCCGGCAGCACGATCAGCGGCACCAGCGCGACCTGCAAGGAGAAGGCGTCGGCCAACGCCCCGATCCCGGGACTGGCCAGGCCGCCGACACTCACCGACAGCCCCAACGTGACCCCGCTGGCGGTGCCGACATGCCGGGGCAGATAGTCCTGGCCCAGCGTGATGTGCAACGAGAACGGCACATAGAGCCCCGCCGAGGCGAGCGCGACGAAGACGAACAGCGACGGCCCGGGAACCAGGACGACCCCGGCGACCGCGACCACGGTCATGGCGTAGGACCACCGCGTCACCGGGAGCCTGCCGAACCGGGTGGCGAGGCTGCCCCCGGCGACAGTGCCGACCGCGCCGCCGAGGTACAGCACGAACAACGCGGCCGTGCCGGTCGCCTCGCCGCCGCCGACCCGCTGGGTCGCGTACAGGGCGATGAAGGCACCCAGCCCGACGAAGACGATCGACCGGCAGACCACGGCCCCGGACAGCACGAGGAACGACCGGCGGTCGTCGCGGCCGAGGTTCGCCGGCGCCGGCGGGGCCGCCGCGGCGGCGGCCGTCAGCGAGCGCAGCGCCACCGCGCACAACGCCGCCCCCACCAGCGCCGGGACCACCAACAACGGCGAGGCACCCAGCCCACCGGTGGCCACGACCGCGCCGACGAGCAGTGGTGCGGTGGCGAAGCCGAGATTGCCACCAAGGGAGAACCAGCTCATCGCCCGGTGGCTGCGCCCGGCGGCGACCCTGGCCACCCGGGCGGCCTCCGGGTGAAACGCGGCGACGCCGATCCCGGACACCGCGACCACGGTCAGCGTGAGCGCGTAGCTGTCGCTCACCCCGGCGAGCGCGACCCCGACACCACCGACGACGCTGCTCACCGGAAGCAGCCAGGGCATCGCCCACCGGTCGGTGAGCGCGCCGAACAGGGGCTGCACGACCGAGGACAGCAGCGACGCGGCCAGCACGATGCCCGCGGCGGCGGCGTAGCTGTACGCGCGCTCGATGACGAAGAACGGCACCAGCGCGGCCACCGCGCCCTGATAGACATCAACGCAGGCGTGGCCGACCGACAGCAGCGTGATCGGGGAGGCGCGAACGGACATCGCCTGATCGTGCCCGCTCGACAGCTGGCGTGCTTCCAGTATCCTGACAACTAATGTCAGAAATCCGCCACCTGTCCCGAGCGCCCACCAGCACCCGGTCGCTGGCCCCCGGTGAGCGGATCACCGCCCATCGCCATGACGACCACCAGATCGTCTACGCCGGATCGGGCGTGCTGACCGTGACCACGGACGACGGGACATGGGTCGCCCCGGGCAACCGCGCGATCTGGGTGCCGGCCGGATGCGTGCACGCTCACCACGCTCATGGCGCGCTGGAACTCCACCTGCTCGGCCTGCCCGCCACGACCAACCCGCTGGGGCTGACCGCGCCCACGGTGCTCAACGTCAGCCCGCTGCTGCGCGAGCTGATCCTCGCGTGCACGCAGGACTTGGACGATGACGGTGTCGAGCGCCGCCGACTGCGCGCGGTGTTGCTCGATCAGTTGCGGGCGTCTCGTCAGCTGCCCAGTCAACTCCCCGCACCGGCCGACCCGCGCGTGCGCGCGGTGTGTGAGCTGCTGCGGGACGATGTCGCCGACGGCCGCACACTCGGCGAGCTCGGCCGCCAGGTCGGCGCGGGCGAACGCACCCTGAGCAGGCTGTTCCGCGCTGACCTCGGCATGACCTTTCCCCAGTGGCGCACCCAGTTGCGCCTGCACCACGCACTGTTGCTGCTGGCCGACGACCATTCGGTCACCACGGTCGCCCATCGCTGCGGCTGGTCCTCGGCCAGCGCCTTCATCGACGGCTTCCGCCGGACCTTCGGCGAGACGCCAGGGGCCTACCGCCAGCGAAGCGATCACTGACGTCTCGCGGTGTCCCGCGCCGGTGTTGGGTGGTGGGTCCGGGTCGGCGATGGGTTCTGGACGGTGGGCATACCGGTACCCCGCCGGAGAAACCCACACCAGGGTGCGGTCCTGGTCGAGGACCTCCCAGCCGCCGTGCGTCTTGGCCCGATGATGTCGCCTGCACGCGGGGTGGAGGTTGTCCCGATTGGTTGGCCCGTCAGGAAATGGCTGCCGATGATCGAGGTCGCACTCATACGCCGGCCGGATGCAACCGGGGGCCGTGCAAGTGGGTAGCTCCGCCCGTACCTGGTCGCGGAGCGCGGTTGGTGGGGTGTAACGGCGTCGGCCGACATCGACGGCTTGTCCGGTCTTCTGGTCGGTGAGAATACGCCGCCAGGTCGCGTCCTTCTGACCGGCGAGCACCAACGCCCGCTGCGCGGGAAGATCCCCATAACCAGCCAACTGAGCGGGCGCGGTGCCGACACCGAGCGCGGTCGCGACCGACAGCGTGAGCTGCACGGTGACCCTCGCGTGCTTGAAACCTCTGCCCGCCAACAAATCCAACGCGACATCCGCACGCAACTGATCAAGAGTGCGGTCGCCGGCGGCGCCGGTCTCCTGGAGACGGTGAGCGATGGCATTCACCCGCAGATCAGCAAGGTGAACACGATCAGCCGGACCGTGCACGGTGAACGCGGCACACCCGTCCTCGGTCGGATAGGCGTCAACCCGCCGCTCGGCCACCCGCTGCTCATGCCGACGCTGGATGGTGGCGGCGTCGATCCGATGGATCACCCTGCCCAGTAACCGATTCAACGGTGCCGGCGCGAGATTCTCCGCCTGAGCGACCACTTCCGCCTCGACGATGGATGCGTCCTGATCGGACAGGTGCGCGACCGCGTCGGCGATCCTGCTTGCCCGGTAGCTGTCGATTCGACCCTGCTTCACCGCCTCCAGGGTCAACGGGAGCCGGGTGGCCAGGGTGATCGCCAGGTCGAGTCGGCGTTGCGCGGCCCGAAACGACATCCCTAACAACGCGGCCACCTCCAACGCCGCGAACTCCTCGTCCGCGTTCGCGGCATAGACAGCCAACTGCTCCAGCGCGTGCCCCTCTGCCTGCCAGGCGACCTGCTGCATCCCATGCGCCATCGCCAGGGGCACCGCTTGCGCGGAGTCCCCTGGCGGGACCGCAACGAAGGAAGTGAACATGCGTTCGACTCTACCCTCGATCGCGAGATTCTTCCTTGCCACAAAAGGGAATCACCTGATCGAGAACATTGTGACGGGAAGTAGCGAAGGCCGCCCGACGCCTGGCGCTCTCACCCGCGGACATGCATGGCGAGCTGACGTCCTGCGTCGTGGAACGCCTGCGCGAGGCGGTGACAGGTGTCGGGGTCACTGAGGACGACTCGTAGAGTGGTCTCGTTGCGTCGGTCCTCTCCGATGGTGACCTCGACGACGTTGTCCGGGTCATGAAGTTCTGTCCGGATAGGACAGGAGGGGTCGACAGTCGTGTACTGGTCGGTGTTCAGGTAGGTCACGATGGCTCTCCTTGATCCGCGGGGGTTGGCTGCCGACGTTGCGGCGCATCCGGTCACGTTTATCGTGAACATCGTGACCAGTCACGGGTAGCTGCGCAAGTGGCCCGATCGGGTGCCTGTACCAGTCCGGAAACCTGACGTCTAAAGTTTGGTGGGTGGTTGTGACCATGACTCCTGGTTCGCGCGCTCTCGGGAGTGCGCTCCGGAAGGCACGCGAGGACGCGTTTCCCGGTACGCGACTGCGGGGTAGCCTGCGTCGCGTCGCGTTGTCGCTCGGCATTTCGCATTCCACGCTGTCCCAATGGGAGACGGGCAAGCGGGTCCCGGCGGCCGAGGACGTCGCGAGACTGCTGACGGTGCTCGGGGTCGCCGGCAGCCGGTACGCGCGGATCATGGAGATCGCCCGTCACGCACGTCAACCAAACTGGGTGACGACGGGCCTCCCGGGAATTTCCCAAGCGCTCTCCGGGATCCTGGAATACGAGCGGACATGTAACAGACTCGCCGTCTGGGCACCCCTGTTCATTCCAGGGTTGCTCCAATCGGGTGATTACGCACGCGCGCTCATCGGTCGCCGTGACCGTTCGATCGCAGAGATCGAGTCGCGGGTGAAGCTGCGCGTTGGCCGTCGGGAGACCTTGACCCGGAGGAACGCGCCCGAGTACCGCGCGTTCATCGGCGAGCAGGCGCTGCGGCAGGGCGTTGGCGGACCCGAGGTCATGGCCGATCAGCTTCGGTTCGTGCTCAAGGTCGATGACGAGCACGAGAACGTGACGATCCAGGTCGTGCCGATCGGGAACGGCGCGCACGACGGACTGTCGGGACCGTTCGAGTTGTACGAGTTCCCGGACACCCCACCGAGCGTGTTGCTGGAGCATCTCCGCTCGTCGTTGTTCCTTTCCGATGACGACGGCGGTGACGACGTTCAGGGATTTCGAGACGCGGCGGAGAAGGATCTCCCTCGAGTTGCCCTCAGTGTCGCGAAGTCACGCGCGCTGATCGCTGAGATTGTGAGTGAGTACGAAAGGACGACATGAACGGCGACGGACCCCACCACGACGACGCCTGGCGCAAGGCCCGGCGGAGCAACGAGAACGACAGTTGTGTGGAGGTGCACCCAACCCGCGCGTACCTGCGCGACAGCAAGAACCTGACTGGACCGACACTGAGCGTCGACGTGGGCACGTTGGTCACGGCAATCAGGAACGATGTCGGCTTATCAGGCCCGCCTCGTAGGCGATGATCGCCGCCTGGACGCGGTTGGTCAGGTCCAGTTGCGCCAGGATGGCGCTGACGTGCGCCTTGACCGTCCCCTCGGACAGGAACAACTCACGGCCGATGTCCTGGTTGGACAGTCCACCGCCGACCAGCGCCAGCACCTCCCGCGCCCGCGGGGTCAACGACGCCACCTGCTTGCGGGCCGTACTCGCGCGGGCCAGAGTGCCGCCACCCACCTGGGTGATGACCTTCCGCGCGATCCGAGGGGACAGGTACGCCGCACCGTCGGCCACCGCCCGCACGCCGAGGATCAGCTCCCGGGGATCGGCGGCCTTCAAGAGGAAGCCACTGGCACCCGCCGCCAGCGCGGTCGACACGTACTCGTCCTCGTCGAAGGTGGTGAGCATGATGACCGCGACCTGCGGCATCGCGGCGTGCAGCTCGGCCGCGGCGGACAACCCGTCGAGGCGCGGCATACGAATGTCCAGCAGCACGATGTCCGGCTGGTGGGCGCGCGCCAGCTCGATGGCCTCGCGTCCGTCGGCGGCCTCGGCCACCACCTCGATCTCCGGGTCGGTGGCCAGGATCGACGCCACGCCCGCGCGGATCATCGCCTCGTCGTCGGCCAGCACTATCCGGATCATCAGGTCGCTTCCTCGTGGTTGGCCGGGAGCTGGGCCGTCACGGTGAACCCGCCGTCGTCCTGGCCCGCGTGCAGGGTGCCACCCAGCAGCCGCACCCGCTCCCGCAGACCCGCCAGGCCGCTTCCGCCGCCCGGCGGGGCCGGGGCCCCGCGCGGTGGGGAGTTGGTCACCGTGACGGTGACCGCCTCGGGGGTCTGGTCGATGTGGACCCCCACGTCCGCGCCGGGCGCGTGGCGGGCGGCGTTGGTCAGCGACTCCTGCACCACGCGGTGCACGGCCCGGTCCACCAGTGGCGCCAGCACCGCCGAATTCTGCCGCAGCTCGACGGTCATGCCGGCCACCCGCGCGCGGTTCACCAGCACCTCGACGGACTCGTCGGGGGGCGCGGTCGAGGTGGTCGTGCGCAGCACGCCGACGGTGCGGCGCAGCTGGTCGGTCGCCGTGGTCGCGGAGGCGCGCAGTTGCGCCGCGGCCTCCCGGTTGCGCTCGGTCATGTCCGTGGCCAGCTCCAGCGCACCGGCCCGCAGCGCGATCAGCGCCAGCTCGTGGCCGAGCGAGTCGTGCATGTCCGAGGCGATGCGAGCACGTTCCCCCAGGGTGACGTGGTCGGCGATCAACTCCCGCTCCCGTTCGAGCTGGCCGACCCGGGCGAGACCGGCGGCGACCAGTTCGGCCTGCTGGCGCCGGAAGCGGCCGGCCAGCCACGGCAGCACCACGAACAGGCCGAAGACCATCAGCGCGCCGACCCCGGTCCAGAAGTCCAGCACGGCGTACCCCACCCCGGGGATCGCGACCACGGCCAGCACCAGCCAGCCCCGGCCCACCGGCAGGTGCCGGCCGTGCAGGTAGGCCGCCACGGCCAGCACCACGAAGACCAGCTGCCGCCACACCGGGATCGCGTCCAGGTGCAGCCCGTTGAGCAGGCCGCCCGCCGCGATCGCCGCCAGGAGCACGCCGTTCCTCATCCGCTCGACACTACCGACCGCAGGCACACCAGCCGGGTCACGACGCTGGTCAGGCCCGCCGCGGCGGCGACCACGACGGTGATCGTCAGCGGCGCGGCGGAGTAGGTGAGCTGCTCCCAGGTGACCGTCCGGCCCCGCATCAGCAGCGAGACCAGGTCCGGGTACACGGCGAGCACCACGACCGGCAGCAGCGCCGGAACCAGCCGCAGCCCGATCCGCCAGCCGGCGCTGCCCGCCCGACCGCGCGCCCAGCGACGGGCGCGCAGCACGCCGAGCACCGCGAGCCCGACCGCCGCCAGCGCGATCAGCCCGAGCACCAGTTCGACCAGTTGCCGGCCACCGCCGGGCACCTCGGGGGTCAGGCCGTCACTCAGCGCGACCAGCCCGCGCAGCACCTCGTAGGTGTCGTCGTAGAGTGCGGCGCTGTTGGTCAGCACGGCGAAGCCGTACCCGGTGTCCGGGGTGATCGCCTGCACTGCGCTGTAAGTGAACAGGTTGCCGCTGTGGGTGAGCAGCCGGGTGTCGCCGACGGTCTCCTCGCCCCAGCCCATGCCGTAGTCCCGCACCGGCGACGGGGTGTGCATGGTCGCCAGGCCCGCCGGGCTCACCAGCTGCCGGCCGTGACCGGTCTGGCTGATCAGCCAGGGACCCAGGTCCGCGGCGGTGGTGATGACCCCGCCCGCGCCGCCGCCGTTGAGGTGACCCGGCAGTTCCGGCCGGGACACCCAGACCCCGTACAGCGAGTTCAGCCCGTCGCGTGGGGTCACGACCCGGTCGCTGACCGCGCTGTCGGTCATGCCCAACGGCTCGAACACCCGCTCGGCGAGGAAGTCGTCGAAGCCACGGCCGCTGACGACCTCGACCAGCCGGGCGGCCACGTCGTAGTTGACGTTGCAGTACTCGTAGCGCTCGCCTGGATCGGCGGCCAGCTCGCCGGTGTCCAACGTGGACACATAGTCGACGAGCGTCTCGGTGGACTCGGCCGCGCGAATGTCCACCGTGGTGTCGGACAGGCCGGAGGTCTGGTTCAGCAGGTGGCGCACGGTGATCCGGTCGGCGCGCTCGTCGGCCAGGCGGAACTCCGGCAGCTGGTCGGCGACCGGCTCGTCGAGCGCGATCGCGCCGTCCTCGACGAGCAGCATGACGGCCATCGCGGTGAACGACTTGCTCACCGACGCGACGCGCATCGGCGTGTTCTCGGTGACCGGGTCATCGTTGGCGTCGCGGCCGTAGCCGGCGGCGTGCACCACCTCGTCCCCATGCGTCACGACGACCGACATCCCCGGCAGGCCGGTGGACTCCAGGGCCTGTTCGAGATAGGCGTCGAGGTCGGTCGAGGTCGGCTCCCCGGCGGCCCGCGCGGACGGCGCCGTGGCCAACAGGACCGCCATTACCAAGCACAGCGTGCGTTTCATGGGGCAAAGCTAGAAACCGGTGGCCGGGAAAAGATCAGCCGATCCGCCACGACCACCCCCGACTTTCGTCAGGGGTGGGTCGTGGCCGAGCCGGCTACTTGGCGAAGAACCGGTTGGCCTCACCGGAGAAGATCAGCACGATGAAGCCGACCGCGAGCAGTCCGACGACCACGTTGATGATCAGCAGTACGGCGATCGTCGGCGCGACCAGCGACGCCACCACCCCGAGCAGGCACAGCCCGGCGAAGACGACCGCGACGATCCGCGCCCACTGGGCCGCCCGGCCGAGGTTGATCGCGGCAAGGGCGAGAATGGCGCCGATGACCAGGACGGCGATCGCGACCCCGGAGTACGCGGGCGCGGCGTACTCGGCCAGTTCCCGCGCCATCACCCGGTCGCCGATGTAGGCGTCCACCAAGTCGTCGTGGAACGCGAAAGTCAGGATCACGCGCAGCACGAGCAGTCCAAGAATCGCCCAGACGGCGAGCGTGGCGTTGCGCACCGCCGGCGGCACGACCGCGGCTGAGGTCGTCGACATAAAAGAACCCTCCCCAATCGAAACGAATACGGCGGAACTGAGTGTTCAACCGCCCCAACGGTTCCCTTCTATTTGCTCCCGCAAATGATTCGAGCTTCCGCATCCACCGAAAGTGTCGATCGATTACCCTCTTCCCGATTTAGACATTTCCACGCCAAAGGCTTCTCCGCGCCCTTCGTACTCGCAAACACAAGTCCGCCGTCCGGGCTTTCTGCACGGTCCTGCGGCTCGACCAGTGGGCCGACGACGGCAAGCGAGACTGGTCGTTAAGGGCACAGGAACAGCTCCGCGAATACTCGACGACGCACTATCCGGTCAGCGAGCTGACGCTCGCCGGCAGAGCCGAACTGCGGGCTACGCGACGCCGAACCGCACGCCGCGATGCACGCCGGTTCGGCGGGCTCCACAGGATCTTCACAACTCACCCCAACGGTCTCCACGGACGGTGCCTACAGTCAGCCGCATGGAAGCAGCGGGACGACGCGTCCTCGTGGTGGAGGACGACGTCACCATCGCCGAGTCGATCACGGCGCGGCTGCGCGCCGAGGGGTTCGCCGTCCAGGTCGCGCACGACGGGCCGGCCGCGGTGGCCACCGACACCGACTACGAGCCCGACCTGGTGATCCTCGACGTCATGCTGCCCGGGTTCGACGGGCTCGAGGTGTGTCGCCGGATCCAGGCCCGCCGGCCGGTCCCCGTCCTCATGCTCACCGCGCGCGCCGACGAGACGGACATGCTCGTCGGCCTCGGGGTGGGCGCGGACGACTACCTCACCAAGCCGTTCTCGATGCGGGTGCTGACCGCGCGGGTGCACGCGCTGCTGCGCCGGGTGGCGCGCGCGGACACCGCGACGGCGCGGATCGTGCTCGGCGACCTGGAGATCGACCTCGACCAGCGGCGGGTGGCGCGCGCCGGCGTCCAGGCACAGCTCACGCCCATCGAGTTCGACCTGCTCGTGCACTTCGCGCGGCGGCCCAGGGCCGTGCAGCACCGGGAGCGGCTGCTCAGCGAGGTGTGGGACTGGGACGTGCACGGCAACGCCTCGGGCACCCGCGCGGTGGACAGCCACGTCAAGGCGTTACGCCGCAAGCTCGGCGCGGACCTCATCCGCACCGTGCACGGCATCGGCTACGCGCTGGAGGTCGGCCCGTGACCATCCGCGACCACGCCCGTGACCTGGTCGACCTGCTGCCGCGGCCGCTGGACCCGATCCGGTCGATCAAGCTGAAGCTCGCCATCCTGCTGGTCTGCTCGGGCGGGGTCGCGTTCACCTTCTTCAACTACCAGATCGGCTGGCTGCCGCCGCGCACCACGATCACCGCGATCGCGCTCGCCCTGATCACCTCGCAGATCCTGGCGCACGGGATGACCAGGCCGCTGCGCGAGATGACCGCCGCGGCCCGCGCGATGGCCAGGGGCGACTACACCCGCCGCGTCCGGGCCACCGCCCGCGACGAGGTGGGCGAGCTGGCGGTCGCGTTCAACCAGATGGCCGCCGACCTGGACACCGCCGACCAGCAGCGCCGCGAGCTGATCGCGAACGTCTCCCACGAGCTGCGCACGCCGATCACCGCGCTGAACGGCGTGCTGGAGAACCTCGTCGACGGGGTCGCCGAACCGGACCCGGCGACGCTGCGGACCGCGCTCGCCCAGACCGAACGTCTTGGCCTGCTGGTCAGCGAACTGCTCGACCTGTCCCGGATAGACGCCGGGGCGTTCCCGCTCGACCTGGAGGAGTTCGACCTCGAGCTGCTGCTCGACGAGGTCGCCGCCGAGGCCGAGGTGATGGCCGCCGCCGTCGGCCGGGGTGTCCGGTTCACCACCGACGTCCAGCCGTCCGGCGCGCAGGTGGTCGCCGATCGCGGCCGGCTGCACCAGGTCGTGCTCAACCTGCTCGACAACGCGGCCCGGCACGGCCCCGCGGGCGGCAAGGTGCACGTGCGCGCCGAGAACCTGGGCGACGACGTGGTGATCGAGGTCCGCGACGAGGGCCCCGGCATCCCCGCAGAGGAGCGCGAGCGAGTCTTCGAACGCTTCACCCGCGGCGAGCGCGCCGGCGGTGGCGGCACCGGGCTAGGCCTGGCCATCGCCCGGTGGGTGGTCGAGCTGCACGGCGGCGCGATCGGCGTGGTCCCGCCGGCGGAGCTGCCGCCCGGCGAACCGGAAGGCTGCCGCATCCGCGTGGTCCTGCCGGTTTCCTGAAGTCCTTTCGTGTCACCCGGGTTCCCGGGTGGCACCGCCCTGCCCGAAAACAGTCTGGAGACTGCTATGGCTGAGACGAAACCGGCGGCCGAGGTGGCCGCCACCCCCATGCTCCTACGCCCGAGGCCGCTGCCGAACTCGGCGGTGGTGCCGGTGCCGCCGCCGATGCTGGCGGCCGCGGCCGTCGCCGGGGTCGGCGCCATCGTGCTGCTGCCGCTGGACCGGCCGGGCATCGGCATGTTCCTGACCGGGCTGCTCATGGTGGCCGCCGTGATCTACACCTACCGCCGGTCACTGGCGGCCGACACGCCCCGGCACTTCACCCGGATGAGTCCGGTGTGGACAGTCGCCTCGCTCGCGTTGCTCGCGGCCGGGGCCGTGCGCGCGGCCGAGTGGCTGTTCGTGCTGTGTGTGCTCGCCGCCTGCGTGACCGGGTCGCTGGCCGCGGTCGGCAGGCGGACGGCCGGTTCGGTGCTCTACGAGGTGATCGCGGTGCCGATCGCGGCGCTGCGCGCGCTGCCGTGGGTCATGCGCGCGGTCCGGTGGCGGCCAGAGCGCGGCGACAGCGCCGCCCGGCGCCGGCTCTCGCGCTCCGTGCTGGCGTCGCTGGTGCTGCTCGCGGTGTTCGTGCCGCTGTTGAGCGGCGCGGACGCGACGTTCGCGCACCTGGTCGAGCGGCTGACCCCCGACCTGGACCTGTCGACGTTCACCCGCTGGGGGTTCGTGTTCGGTGTCGCCGGTTTCGGCGTGGTCGGCGCGTGTTATCTGGTGGCGTCTCCGCTGGCGCCCGCGGACGCGGCCACGGCGCGGCGCCGGCTGGCCCACCGCGTGGAGTGGGCGTTGCCGCTTGGCGTGCTGGTGGCGTTGTTCGCGGTGTTCGTCGCGGTGCGCGTGGTCGTCCTGTTCGGTGGCGAGGAGTACCTGCGGCGGACCAGTGGGCTCACCGCCGCCGAGTACGCCCGCAGCGGGTTCTGGCAGCTGAGCGCGGCCACGGTGCTGACGCTCGCCCTGGTGGGGGCCGCGTTGCGGTGGGCGCCGACCAGCACCCGGGCCGACCGGACCTGGCAGCGGGCGTTGCTCGGCGCGCTGAGCGTGCTCAGCCTGGTGCTCGTGGCGTCCGCGTTGAGTCGCATGTGGACATACCAGCAGGCCTACGGGTTCACCGTGCTGCGGCTGCTGGTCGAGGCCTGCGAGCTCTGGCTGGGTGTGGTGTTCGTGCTGGTGCTGGTCTCCCTGGTGCGGCTGCGACCGGCCTGGCTGCCCCGCGCACTGGTGGGCGCCGCGGCCGCCGCGCTGCTGGCGCTGGTGGCGCTGAACCCGGAACGGTTCGTCGCCGACCGCAACATCGACCGGGCCGAGCACGGCCTGCCGCTGGACGTCGACTATCTCGGTTACTTCTCCGCCGACGTGGTGCCCGCCATCGCGCGGCTGCCGGAGACGACGCGCTGGTGTGTGCTGCAGGCGGTCGCCGTGCGGGTCGACCCCGACGACTGGAACGCCTGGAACCTCAGCCGGTCAACGGCCAGGGACGTGCTCGCCGGCAACGAGACGACCAGGAACGTGCTCGCCGGCCGGGATCCGGTCACCTACGACTGCTGAGCCGCCGTGGGCGACCGCGAGGTCGTCGAAGGTCGCCGAGGTGTCGTGGACCCGGACTCCGTTGGCGCCAGCGGAATAGGTGGCGTCGGTGGCGGTCAGCTTCGGGGTGCTCAGGTCGTCCACGTACACCTTGATGTCCGCGCCCGACGCGGTGACCCGCAGGTGGTAGCGCTGGCCCTCGCGCACCGGCAGCGGCGCGGCGGCCAGCGGGGTCCAGCCGTGGTCGGCGCGGCCGAGCAACACCCTGCCCTGGCGGGAGATGCCGGCGTAGTAGCCGCGGTAGCCGTCGGTGCCGGTGGTGGGTTCGGTCACCCGGAACACCACCCCGGCGTCCCCGCCGCCACCGGTGACGGTGACCTCGACGTCCTGGACGAGGTCGCCGAAGTTGGTGTCCAGCAACGCTTTCCCGCCGTAGGACCTGGTCGCGGCGTACTGCTGGCCGGCGACCGACCAGCCGCCGCCGTGGGTCCGCCAGCCGAAGGCGTTGCCGTCGGCGAAGTTGTCCTGGACCCGCATGGTCACCGGGGCGATGGTGCCGTCGGCGGTGAACGTCAGGCGGTCGTAGGCGACCTGGCGGTGGTTGCCGTCGGTCTCGCTCAGCGGCCTGCGGTGGTAGATGATGTACCAGATGTCGGTGCCCGGCACGTTGATCACCGCGTTGTGGCCCGATCCCCTGGCCACCGCGGCGTCCTGGGCGAGCACCGTGTCCAGCCGGGTGAACGGCCCGGTCGGCGAGTCGGCGATCGCGTAGGAGACCGAGTAGTTCGGCCCGGTCCAGCCGCCCTCCGACCACATCAGGTAGTACCTGCCGGCGCGCTTGAACATCTGCGAGCCCTCGACGTACTCGGGGGCGGGGGTGATCTCGCGGAAGGTGCTGCCGTCGGCGAACGTGCCGAGGCTGGTCATGTCCTCGTTGAGCCGCACCACGTTGGCGTGTCCCCAACCGCCGTAGTACAGGTAGGCCTGACCGTCGTCGTCGATGAACACGTCCTGGTCGATCGGCTGGGCGCCGTTGTGGAACTGGCCGATCAGCGGGTGGCCGAGCGCGTCGCGATAGGGACCCTGTGGCTGGTCGGCGACCGCGACGCCGATCCCGCCGAGCTCGTCGTCGCCCTGGATGTCGTTGGCGGCGAAGTACAGGTAGTACCTGCCGGCGCGCTCGATCGGCGCGGGCGCCCACAGCGCCCGGCGCGCCCAGGAGACGTTCTCGGTGCTGAGCACCCGGTCGTGCCTGGTCCAGTTGACCAGGTCGGTGGAGGAGAACGCGTCCAGGTAGGTCTGTTCGTCGTAGGACTTCGACGTGGTCGGGTACACCCAGTAGGTGTCGTCGTACACCGCGACGTCCGGATCGGCGTACCACCCGTCGAAGATCGGGTTGCCGGCGACGGCCGTGTCGAAGTCCGGCACCTCGGCTGGTGTGTCGGCGGTGGCGGGGGCACTGGTGGCGAGCAGCACGGCGGTGGCGACCACCGCGACGAACCGGGCGGGAACGGTCATCGTCGACAACTCCAGACGCAGGGGTGAACGGAGTCCAACAACAACAAACACGACGCGGCCACAATCCGTCAAGAGCGCTCGGCGGCGACACCGCACCCATGAGGTAGTCGGCGCCGGGACGTCCGGTGCGACGCCGGGCGTCGGCATATCACCCGTTCGAGCGAAACAACTCCCTCCGCATCCCCGTATCGTGGCAGAATTGTTCGAGGCAGGACTCGACTCATCCGAGAATCATGCGATCCCCTGAAGCCTTCGGGGATGCTCTGGGAATTCGCGCCCAGATCACCATCATTTTCCAGACTGGAGGCCATTCCAATGGCTGTCAATTTCTCTATTCACCATGACAACAGAGGCAGACTCGGGCAGGCGGTGAACTTCAACCCGGACAACGACCGTAGCGGGCTGTGGGTCGAGGGCACCGACGCCCCGGGCGGCGAGTCCGGCGGGATCTTCATGAACGGCAACACGATGTGCGTGTGGAGCCCCGGCGACAACGACCTGCTCAAGATCTTCGACGAGGACAGCCTGCCCGCCGGTACGCCCGTGCTGCGCATCACCGGCACCGGCGCGATCGTCCACCGCACGACGCAGATTCACGCCGACTACGTATTCGAACCGGACTACCCGCTGGAGTCCATCGAGGAACACGCCGAGGCGATGATGAGCGAGCGCCGGCTGCGCGGCATTCCCCGGCGCCAACAGGACGAGAGCGGCCAGCCGCTGGTCGACTACGGCTCGTTCATGCGTGGCCTGCTCGAGGAACTCGAGAAGGCGCACCTGTACATCGCGAAGCTCAGTGGCCAGCTGACGGGACAGCAGGCCGAGTTGTCGCGGCTGTCCGCGAGGGTCGAGGCCCAGCCGGCCGGCTAGCGCACCGTGGCCCGCCGCGTCCCCGGGGCGCGGCGGAGCCATGACCTGATACAACTGGGAACCGTGACGGATCTCGCCGCTTTCGCCGAACTGGTGCCCCTGGATCACGGCCTGTGTGTGCTCAACACCCTGCGCGGCGATGGCGGTATCCAGTCATCGGTGGTCAACGCCGGTGTGGTGACCCATCCCGTGCGCGGCGGGCAGGTCGTCGGGCTCGTTGCCGTCGGCGGCGCCCGCAAACTGGGCAACCTGCGCGCCGACCCCCGCACCACGGTCGTGGCCCGCGCGGAGTGGCGCTGGGCCACCGTCGAGGGCGACGCCGAGATCATCGGCCCGGACGACCCGCACCCCGAACTCGACGCCGACGCGGTGCGGCTGCTGCTGCGCGACATCTTCCAGGCCGCCGGCGGCACGCACGAGGACTACGACAACTACGACCGGGTGATGGCCAAGGAGCGGCGCGCCGCTGTGCTCGTCGTGCCCCGCCGCGTGTACACCAACCCGCCTGCCTGAGCGGTCACCGACCGTCGAGCAGGGCCGAGGCGATGGCGGCGATCGTGCGATCGTCGTCGGTGGTCAACCGGCGCAGGGCGTCGCGCGCCACGGCCGCCGGCAGCTCGACGAGCGCCTGCGTCAGGCGGATCCGCACCGCGGTGTCGGCGGTGGGGGCGGCGAGCTCGTCGTCGAGCGCGCGGGTGATCCGGTCGGCGTTGCCGGCCTCCAGCGCCAGTGCGCCGAGCACCTCGGCCGCCTCGACGTCGTTCGTGCCGTCGACCACCATGCCGACGAGCGTCGGTACGGCCGCGACCACGCCCCGCGCGCCCGCGGCCAGCGCGGCGTGCCGGCGCACCGTCGGGTCGGCGTCGGTGAGCGCGTGGGTGAGTACCGAGGTCGCCTCGTCGCCGGACAGCTCGGCGATCGCCAGCACCGCGCGCCGCCGGATGTCGACGTCCGCCGAGGTCACGCCGGCCGCCAGCCGCGCGAACCCGTCACCGCCCGCGCGCGCGAGCGCCCACCGCAGGGCGCCCGCGACGTGCGGATCGGCCTCGGCGAGGACCGCGCCGGCCAGCAGCTCGGTGGGCACCGGCACGTCCTCGCCGGGGGCCAGCACGGCCTGCTGCCGGCGCGCGGCGCTCGGTGAGTTGAGCCCGTGCAGCAGCTCCACGATGCGCAGCACGTCCGGCCAGCCGGCGGGCGCCATGGCGTCGACCGCGCGGAGTCGCTCGAGCAGCTCCTGCTGCAACGCCAGGCGCTCCTCGGTCCGCCGGATGAGGTCGCCGACCAGGGTGGACGCCTCGAACGCCTGATCGGCGAGCGCGCGGCCGATCTGGCGCAGCGACAGGCCGAGGGACCGCAGGCTCTCCACGTGGAAGATCCGGCGGATGTCCTCGGCCGAGTACTCGCGGTAGCCGCCGACGGTGCGCCCGGTCGGGCGCACCAGCCCGAGCGAGTCGTAGTGCCGCAGCATCCGGGTGCTCACCCCGGAACGCCGGGCCACCTCGCCGATCAGCACCTGGTCACTGTCCCCCGTCCCGACCGAGCACGACGACCCTGGTGGCCTCGTCGACCGCCGGGTCGAACGCGGCGTCGGGGTCACGCCGGAGCGCCTCGGTGGCCGTGGCGTGCGCGCGTACCGCCGGGTCCTTGCTCGCCAGTGCCGGCCGCAGCGCGGCCGCGGACACCTCGCCGAGCGCGACGAGTGCCTGGCTGAGACTCAGGCGCAGGTTCCGGTCGCCTCGGCCGAGCTGTACGGCCAGGTCCTCGGCCAGTTCCCGGCGACTGTCGTCGGGCACCAGGACCACGGCGGCCCGCCAGGCGCTGCGCGCGACCTCCTCGTCGGCGTGGTGCAGCAGGGACCGGGTGATCGCGGGCCAGGCGCTGCCGTCGCCGATCTTGGACAGCGTGTGCAGGGCCTGGCTTCTTGCCTGCGGGCGCTCGGCCTGGAGTTCCACGACGAGCTTGGGCACCGTGAGCTCCGCCGGGAGCCTGGTCAACGCCCAGGTCAGCATGTCGCGTACGTAGAAGTCCGGCTCGACCGCGCACCGCGCGACGAGCACGTCGGCCAGGGCCGGGTCGGGATGCGTGCCGGCCGCCATCACCGCCGCGAGCCGGGTCGATGACCGCTGGGCACCCAACGCGGCGACCAGGCGCGTGTCCGGTGTGTCTGTCTGTGTCGTGTTGACCGGGACCACCTCCTGGAACCAAGGAAACACCTTGTCACAGTGTCAGGGTCAAGCAACGGAAACGACAACCTCACGCCGAGCCGCGGCGTACCAGTTCGAGTTCGAGCATGGTCGTCCGGACGGGAGCGGACCCGCGGATGTGTTCGAGCAGCAACCGCACGGCGACCTCGCCGGACTCCTCGAGCGGTTGGCGCACCGTGCATGCTCGTCGCGCTGCTCGCGGCGGCCTCGTCCGGAGCCGCGTGGCAGGCGCTGGTGCTGATCGCCCTCGCCGGTGCGGGTGCCGGCCCGGTCTTCCCGCTGCTGTTCGGCGCGGCCGAGGTCCTGGCCAACCGGTACGGGGTGTCCATGGTGTTCGCCGTGATGGCCGCGGGCGGTCTCGCGGTCGCGGCGACACTCCCCCGCGCACTCCGCCCAGGAAGGGCGGCCGACCGTTGAAGGAGCCGAGGATGGTCCCGATGAAGACCAATCGTGACGAATATCCAGTTCGGATCAGCGACGTTGGTCGGCCAGCCACTGCCAGACAGTGGTCCCGGCATTGCTCGGGTCGTTGCGGGCCACGTAGATCCAGGACCAGTGGCCGGGGAACTGGTAGCCGTCCCAGACGACGTGGTCGTAGAGCGTCAGCAGCGCGCCGGGGATGAGGTCGTGCGCGTGCACGGTGTTGGCCTGCGGGTCGACCGTGGTGTCGTCGCGCGCGGCGACCAGCCAGGTGGGGGTGCTGATGGCGACCAACTCGTCGTCGGGAACCAGCGGCGGGGTGCCCGGCGCCCTGGACGCGACGACCCCGCAGATCGGCACGGACGCGGCGAACAGCGTGGGATACACCGTGGTCAGCTTGATGCCCATGTAGCCGCCGTTGCTGCACCCCGCCACGTAGATCCGCGCGGGATCGACGGCGTGCCGGCGGCTGACCTCGCGGACGATCTCGTGGATGAGCGGGGCGAACGCGGGGCCGTCCAGCATCCAGGCGGACGTGCTCTGCGGGGCGACGACGTACGCGCCGCCGAAGATTAGTTGGGCCGCACGGGTGGCGAAGCCGAGGGCGCCGCGGTTGGCGCGCAACGTGGTCTCGTTGTCGTAGTAGTCGTCCGGCAGGGACGCGCCCTCACCGCCGCCGTGCAGCCAGACGACCAGCGGACGCCGGCCAGGGGACGTCGGTGAGTACAGCCGGTACTTCATCGCCGAGGCGGACACGTGGTAGCTGAAGGCGTCGACCTCGGGGTTCACCAGCCTGCCCTGGGTGAACCGCCCGATGGTGACCGGCCGGCCGCCGCGCAGGGTGAGCGGGGCGTGCTGGGTGATGGTGTAGACGAGGTCGAGTTGGACGTTGCGGCCCCGGCTCACGACGTAGCCGAGGGTGCCACCGCCGGGTTGGCCCTCGCCGTGGCTCAGGTCGAGCACGATGTCACCGTGGTCGTCGAGGCGGGCGGCGGTCACCGGGCGGTCGAGGTCGTAGCCGACGACCTGGTCGCCGGTGGGGATCGGGCTGGTGGCCGTGGCGTGCACGCTGAACGTGCCGGTCGTCAGGCTCGCCGGGTCGATCCGGCCCAGCCGGGACGTGTCCAGGGTGACCGAGGTGACCTGCTCACCGCCGTCGAGCGTCACCGCGGTGAGGGTGAACCGCACACTGGCGGTGCGGTCGGCGCCCGCGGCGGCGCTGGGCACCGTCACGCCGGCGGCCACGCCCGCACCGGCGGCCAACACGGTGCGCCGACTGATCGACATAGCCATGCGAACTCCTTCGTCACGACGACGGAACGAGGGCAGGTCGGGGAAAGCCACGCTGTCCAGCCATCATGCCTGCCGGGCACGGCGTCGGGGAACGGTTATGGCGCGGGGCGCGAAAAGTCGGCCATCCACTGCCAGACGCTGGTCCCGTCGTTGCTCGGGTCGTTGCGGGCAACGTAGATCCAGGAGTAGTGGCCGGGGAACTGGTGACCGTTCCAGACGACCTGGTCGTAGAGGGTCAGCACCGAACCGGGGATGAGCTCGTGCGCGTGCACGGTGTTGGCCAGCGGGTCCACCGCGGTGTCGTCGCGCGCGGCGACCAGCCAGGTCGGCGTGCTGATCGCGGCCAGGTCCGCGTCCGGAACCAGCGGCTGGCCACCCGGCTCCCAGGGGACGACCACCCCGCAGATCGGCACGGACGCGGCGAACAGCGTGGGATACACCGTGGTCAGCTTGATGCCC
Organism: Actinophytocola sediminis; assembly: GCF_054779715.1. Taxonomy (NCBI): domain Bacteria; kingdom Bacillati; phylum Actinomycetota; class Actinomycetes; order Pseudonocardiales; family Pseudonocardiaceae; genus Actinophytocola; species Actinophytocola sediminis. The sequence goes on from NZ_BAAGXS010000042.1 coordinate 105,235, forward strand.
AGGTAGCCCCCGCTGCTGCAGCCCGCGACATACACGCGTCCGGGATCGACGGCCCAGTCCCGGCTGACCTCGCGGACGATCTCCTCGACGAGTGGGACGAACGCGGGACCGTCCAGCACCCAGGCCGAGGCGCACTGCGGGGCGACGACATGGGCGCCGCCGAAGATCCGTTGTGCCGCACCGGTGGCGAAGCCGAGGGCGCCGCGGTTGCCGCGCAACGGGGTCTCGTTGTCGTAGTAGTCGTCCGGCAGGGAGCCGCCCTCACCGCCGCCGTGCAGCCAGACGATCAGCGGTCGCCGGCCCGAGGACGGGGTTGAGTACAGCCGGTAGTTCATGCCAGAGGCGGACACGTGGTGGCTGAACACGTCGACCTCGGGGTTACGCACGCCGCCCTGGGTGAAGTCCGCGATGGTGACCGGCCGGCCGTCGCGCAGGACGATCGGGGCGTGCTGGGTGATGGTGTAGTCGAGCTGGAGTCGGACGTTGCGGCCGCTGCCCTCGTGGAAGTCGACGGTGCGGGCGCCGGATTGGCTCTCGCCGTGGCTCAGGTCGAGCACGATGTCGCCGTCCCCGGCCAGCCAGGCGGCGGTGACCGGCCGGTCGAGGTCGTAGCCGGGCAGCCCGTCGCCGGCGGGGATCGGGCTGGTGGCCCTGGCACGCACGCTGAACGTGCCGGTCGTCAGGCTCGCCGGGTCGACCGGCCCGAGCGTGGACGTGTCGATGGTGACCGAGGTGACCTGCTCGCCACCGTCGAGGGTTACCGCGTTGAGGTCGAAGCGCACGCCGTCAGTGTGGCGGCTGTCGGCGTGGGCGGCGACGCCGGGCACCGTCGCGGCCGCGGCCAGCACCACGCGTCGACTGATCAACATAGCCATCCGGCCATCATGCCGTCGGACGCGGCCCGGCGGCACCCCCGTCAGGTGATGCCGCCGGGCCGGGGTGCTCAGCCGATCTGGTACGCCCGGACGATCGTCTGGGTCAACCGGTTTCCGTCCACATCGGACACATTGGCCCGCAGCGAAGCGTGCCCCGCCAGCGGATGGCGCACGGTCACCGTCCAGCGGTCCCCGTCGGCGCGGACCTCGGCCGGCTGCCAGGTTCCACCGTCGTCATAGGACACCTCCACCGACACCGAGTCGATCTCCGCCGGGCCGTCCTGCCGGTCCACGGTGAGCGGGAAGGAGAACGTCCGGTCGCCCGGCGCCCGGTTGCGCAGGTCGACCGCCGGGTCGAACCGGGCGGTCAGCATGGGCAGCGCCCTGCCCTCACCGGCCGAGGACGACGCGAACGCCCACTCCGCGGTGACCACTGTGGACAGTGGCCAGCCGGCGTCGTCCCGGCGGGCCTCGGCCACCACCCGGTAGGCCGATTCCTCGGCGGGCACCGCGAACTCGGCGAACTCGGTCACCGGGACCGTGCCCAGCTCCGCGCCGTCCCGGTAGACGGTGATCGATCCGGTGGCGTCGGTGAAGTCGTCGACCATCCTCGGCCGGCCGGCCGCGTCGCCGTACATCGGCACCTTGACGCTGATCCGCCCGTCGGTGCGCCAGGACCACGGGTGCGGCTGCTCGCCCAGGTTGTTGATCGTGGTGCCCCGCAACGACGGGCCGATCACCGCCTTGTTCCACGCGATCGGCGTCGGCGGCCGGTTCGCGGCGAGCGTCGCGCTGTCGGACAGTTCGCTGGGGCCGCCGATCCAGAGCAGGTCCCACTCGGTCGGCGTGAAGTACTCCACGCGTTGCTGTTGGGCGGCGGTGAACGCGATCCACCCGGTGCCGAGGTAGCGGCCGAACAGCTTGCCGAACCCGGCGAAGCCGGCCACGTTCGGCGCGTTGTCGTGGTAGGCCGCGCGCATGGTGGCCAGGTCCTCGGTCCTGGGCCGGTAGGTGACCGGCGCGCTGACCTGCCGCGCCACCCCGTGGATCAGCTCGTAGCGCAGGTCGGTGGCCTCCCGGCTGGCGTAGTCGACCGTGGTCTCGCCGCGTCTGGCCAGCTCGGCCAACCGGTCCACCGTGGCGTCGTGGTCGCCGTAGAACACCGGCACCTGCTCGCCATCGACCGGGTCGCCCGGCGGCAGCGGCTCGGCCCCCTCGTCGACGAACCGGAACAGGGCCAGCTTGCCGCCCGCCTCGGCGATGTTGACCGACCGGCGCAGCCATTCCTCCCGGCCGAGCATCGGGTCGAACTCGATCACCACGAGCTTGCCGGTGGCGTCGATCGTGGCGAGGTCCTCGGTGGTGCCCGCGCCGCCGTGGACGACGGTCAGCTCGGTCTGCTCGGTCGGCGGCGTGCCGAACAGCAGCTGGAGGTTGACGTCGAAGGGCTGCCCGTCGTCGGCCACCATCTCCAGGGCGGGTTGGGTGGCCCGGCGGGCGTGGCCGAGCGCGTAGGCGTCCGAGGCGGTACCCGGCAGGGTCGCCGCGTACACCGGCACGAACCGCGCGTCGACGTCCACGTAGAGCGCGGACAGGCAGTCGCAGGCCTCGACCCTGGACATGGCGAACAACGCGTGGGTGCCGCCGCGAGCGTCCGGGTCGTCGGGCTCGGCGGTCACGGGCTGGCCGATCCGGGCGTCGAACACCTGCGTGACATCGCGGTCCAGGGTCAGCTCGGGATGGCTGACCATCGCGTACGACGACCCGGCCGGCCCCGTGGTGGCGATCGAGGCGTGCACCGCGTACCGGCCGCGCGGCAGGGTGATCGTCTCCCCCGACATGGCCAGGAACGTGTCGCCGGACTCCAGGTCGTAGACGTAGGCCGCCGATCGCCCGTCCGGCGCGGTCTCGGCGCCGTTGCGGTCCAGCAGGGTCGGTGTGAACGAGTGCCGCTGTTCCTGCTGGTACACCGAGATCGCCGTCCGGGTCTGGACCGTGCCGGCACTGGCGACGAGCACGCCGGAGTAGGTCCCGGTCCGGTCCTGCCCGGTGACAAGCACCTCAACCGGCACACTGCCCCCGGCCGGCACGGTCACGCTGTCCTCAGCGAGGGTGACCAGGCCGCTGGGCGCGGGCTGTCCCCGCTCGTCGACGAGATCGGCGCGCAGCGACAGGGTGACCGGCGCGTCGCCGGAGTTGGTCCAGGTGACCGTCCTGCGCTCCTGTGACCCGGTGTTGGGCCACGGCAGGTAGGCCGACACCGCGGCGGTGGCGATCACCGGGGTCGCGGTCGCCCGCGCCAGATCCAGCCGGCCGGCACCGACCTGGTGGACACCGGCGTCCGGCACCTGTTGCGCGCTGCTGACCAGAGCCGACTTCATCGCGGGCGCGGACCAGTCCGGGTGCTGCTGGGCCAGGATCGCCGCCGCGCCCGCCACATGCGGCGTCGCCATCGAAGTGCCGTCAAGTCGCTGGTAGGCCTCGCCGACCGGCTCGCCCAGCGGCGGCACCCCAGCCGGCCTGGCCGCCACGATGGCCCCACCCGGCGCGCTGATCTCCGGCTTGGCCGCCCCGTCCCCGAGCCGAGGACCACGACTGGAAAACCCGCTCGGCTCATCGCTCTTGGACACGCTGCCGACGGCGAGCGCGTCGTCCGCGGTCGCCGGGGAGCCGACCGTCCGGTCGCTCCCGTAGTTGCCGGCGGCGATCACGAACAGCGTGCCGTACTCGCGGCTGAGCGTGTTCACCGCGAGCGACATCGGGTCCTGGCCGTCGGTGGGATCGCTGCCCAGGCTCATGTTGACGACCTTGGCGCCGGACTCGGCGGCCGCCCAGCGCATGCCGGCCAGCACGCTGTCGTCGGTGCCCCAGCCGCTGTCGTCGAGCACCTTGCCGACCGCGAGATCGACGTCGGGCGCCACCCCGCGGTACTTGCCGTCCGAGGCGGCCCCGGTCCCGGTGATGATCGACGCGACGTGCGTGCCGTGCCCGTGCCCGTCCTCGACTCCGCCGGAGTCGGTGAAGTCCTTGCTGAGCACGGCCTTGCCGGTCAGATCGGGGTGGTCGGTGTCGATCCCGGTGTCCAGCACCGCGACCCGCACCCCGGCGCCGGTCAGTCCGCGTTCCCACGCGGTCGGCGCGCCGACCTGCGGCACGCTCTGGTCCAGGGTGGCCCGGACCCGCTTGTTCAGCCAGACCTTGCGCACCCCGGCGGCACCGCGCGCGGTGGGCGCGGTGCCGGTCAGGTCGCCGAACAGGGCCGGCGGGCGGTCCTTGCGCTGGTCGAGCGCGGTCAGGTGGAACTCGGGCAGTGCCCGGCGCACCGAGGTGTCGGCCGGCACCTCCGCACCGGCCCTGGCGCGGGCGTTCGCGTACTCGACCAGCAGCGGCACCGACTCGGTGTGCGCGTCGTCGTAGCGCTGCCGGATCAGCCCGGTGACGTTGAACAGCTCACGGTCCAGCACGCCCCGGCGCACCAGCTCGGCCGCGTCGCCCGGCAGCACGTACCGGTCGCCGTCGTGCCAGTAGTCCTGGAACGGCACCGGATGGGCGCGCGTGGTCTGCTCGACCCGCAGCGGCGCTGCCGGGTCGGTTCCCCACAGCTGCACCCGGTCTCCGCTGACCAGCGTGACCGTGACCGGCTCGCCGCCGGCGTCGGTGCCCTGTTGGGCCACCGCCGTCGGCCCGACACTCGCGACCACCCCCGCGACCAGCGCCGCCGCCAGCACGGCCACCGCCCCACCACGCCATAATCCCCGTCGGCCCACCAAATCTCCTCAAGAGTCGGGAAATCCCTGCCCTCCTCAAGACTCCGACTCGGGGAACCGCGTTGCCAGCCGGTGGCTACCGGGGCGGGAGCAGCCCGGCCTGGCGGTAGATGGCCTCCAGATAGCGGCGCATCTCGGCGACATCGGGGGGATTCGGTTGCAGGACGCGGTAGGTCACCGCGCCGGCGATCATGTCGATCACCACGTCGAGGTCGGCGTCGGCGGGCACGGTGCCGGCCTGTTGGGCGTGGCGGAGCATGACGAAGGTGGCCGCGCGCCGGGGCTGGATGTAGTGGCGCCAGTAGGTGGCCATCAGCGCGGGATGGCTGACCGCGCAGCCGTACACCCGGGAGACCAGCGCGCGAAACCGCGGGCTGGCGGTGACCTCGGCGGCGGTCGGCAGGAACCGTTCGACGACCTCGGCCGGGGTGCCGGTCGCGATCTGCTCGGTGTCGGGCCAGTCGCGTTCCTGGAGCACCACCTCGATCGCGCCCGCCAGCAGTTCCTCCTTGGTCGCCCACCGCCGGTAGACGGTCAGCTTGCCGACCCCGGCGCGCTTGGCGACCTGCTCGATGCTCGTGCCGTCCGCGCCGCGCTCCAGGAACAGGTCGAACGCGGCCCGCAGGATCGCCGCCTCGACGGCCGGGTCCCTCGGCCGGCCCCGGCCGCGGGACGCGGATTCGGTCATCGCGGCGCCCCGGCGTGCAACGTGCCGGTCAGCCAGCGGTCCAGGCCCGCCGGGTCGGTGCCGCGCCACGCCAGGTGGGCGTCCGGGCGGACCAGCATGACCTCGCCAGGCCGGGCGTCGCCGGGGAGCGCGACCACGCGGTCGCCGAGGCGCTCCTTGGCGACCCGGACGTGGTCGTCCGCGCCGGCGTGCGGGATCAGCAGGGCGAACCGGCCGTCGAGTTCGGCGTACAGCCGGGTCGGGGTGCCGTCCGCGCGGGTGGCCGGCCGGTCGGCGACCCGGTCGCCCTGGCGGGGTCGGGTGGTCAGCCGGGCGAGGCGGCCGGCGCCCAGCGGGCCGCGTCGGTAGCTCACCCACAGCTGGGACGTCGAGTAGGTCGCCCAGCGCTGCACCACGGGGCGGTTGAGCAGCGGCACGATCACCCGGTCGCGCAGGAACCGCCCGACCGGACTGTCCGCGATGTTGATCTTGGTCACCGTGGTGGTGCCGCGCAGCACCTCGGCGGCCAGTGGCCGCCGCTCCGCCTGGTAACTGTCCACAAGCGACTCCCCAACGAACCCGCGGACCACCAGCGCCAGCTTCCAGGCGAGGTTCTCCGCGTCGCCAAGCCCGGTCAGCATGCCCTGCCCGCCGAAGGGCGCGTGCACATGGGCCGCGTCGCCGGCCAACAGCACCCGGCCGTGCCGGTAGGTGTCGGCCAGCCTGCGGTGCACGGTGAACGTCGAGGTCCAGACCGCGTCCCGGACCCGCGCGTCGGTGCGGCCGGTGCGTTCGGGCAGGATCTGGCGGACGCGGTCGAGGACCTCCACGTCGCCCGGCCGGGCGGCGGACTGGCCGGGGTCGTACGCGATCACCCGCCACAGGTCCTCCGCGCCGCCGGGCTCCGGCATCGGCATCACGCCGAGCATCCCGGCCGGGCTGACCCAGCCCGAGGTGCCGACGCGGTCGAGGTCCCAGTCGATGTGCAGGTCGGCCAGCAGGTACCGCTCGCTGATCCGCACGCCGGGAAAGCCGATGCCGGCGAGCTTGCGGGTGGCGCTGCCGGTGCCGTCGCAGCCGGCCAGCCAGCGGGCGGGGACGGTCTCGCCGGTGGCCAGCACCGCGCGCACCCCGGCGTCGTCCTGGTGCAGGCCGACCAGTCCGGCGCCCCACTCGATCGTGCCGCCGAGGCTGGCCAGCCGGTCGCGCAGCGTCGCCTCGACCCTGGCCTGCGAGATCACCATCGGCGGCGCCGCGGTCCGCAGGCCGGGGTCGCCGAAGGACAGCGTGGCCAGCGCCCGGTCGCCCGCGTAGGTCGTGATCCGCATGGCGCGCAACGACTCCGTCGGCAGGTCGCCGAGCGCGCCCAACCGGTCGAGCACCTCAGCGCCGCGCGCGTGCACGAAGTTCGCCCGCGAGGTCACCGCCGGGCCGTCGGCCTTGTCCACCACCCGCACCGACACCCCGTGCGCCAGCAGGCCACAGGCCAACGCCAGTCCGGTCGGACCGGCGCCGACCACCACCACGTCGGTCGACATCTCACCACCACCAATTTGTTAACGACACCGTACCGTTAACATATTAGCCCGGGACGCGCAGGCCGGCGATGAGCAGCTCGACCAGCCGGCGCGCGTCGTAACGGGCGCTGTTGCCCGCCCCCGCGCACAGCCCGCCGACGCCACGCATCAGCTCGTAGGCGTCCTGGCCGGGGCGGATCTCCCCCGCCGCGACCGCGGCGTCGAGCAGGTGCACGCAGACGGGCTCCAGCCGCTCGAGGAAGTAGGAGTGCAGCGGGTCGAAGCAGTGGTCGTCGGACTGCAACACCGCAGCGAGCCCGTGCTTGGTGACCAGGAAGTCGACGAACAGGTCGATCCAGCGCGCCAGCGCGGCGTGCGGGCTCTCGGTGGCGGCCACCAGGGCCGGGCCAGCCTCGGCGAGCGCCTCGACCTGGTGGCGGTAGACGGCGACGATCAGGTCCGCCCTGGTCGGGAAGTGGCGGTAGATGGTGGCCGTGCCGACGCCGGCCTTCGTCGCGATGTCGCGGATCGGCGCCTCCACCCCGGCGGCGACGAACACCGCGGCCGCCGCGTCGAGCAGGGCCTCCTCGTTGCGTCGCGCGTCGGCCCGCTTTGGCCGCTGATCGGTCACCTGTCCGTCCTCTCACCACGGAGTTTGCCAACCGGGACAGTGTCCCATATCGTCAAACGGGACAGTGTCCCGTTTGCAACCGTCAGGAAGCGCGCGATGAACACAGCAATGGGTATCGACCTACCAGCGACGACGATCGTCTCCGTGAAGCCGGTGGTCCTGCCGGCCGGAGACCGCGGCACGGACCTGCGCGTGCGCGTGACCGCGCCGACGACCGGCCACAACCTCCCGGTCGTCGTCTTCTCGCACGGCTTCGGCTCGTCCATGGACGGCTACGGCCCGCTGGTCGACTTCTGGGCCGCGCATGGGTTCGTGGTGGCGCAACCGACCCACCTCGACTCCAGGACGCTCGCCCTGCCGCCCGACGACCCCCGCACGCCCCGGATCTGGCGCCACCGGGTCGCGGACCTGACCAGCGTCCTGGACCACCTCGACGTGCTCGCCGCCGCCGTGCCCGGTCTCGCCGGCCGGCTCGACCCGTCCCGCGTCGCCGCGGCCGGCCACTCCTTCGGTGGCCAGAGCGCGGGAAGCCTGCTCGGGCTGCGGGTGCTCGACCCGGCGGGCGAGCCAGGTGAGGACCTGTCCGATCCGCGCGTCACGGCGGGTGTGCTGCTCGCCACCGCCGGCCGGGGCGGCGCGGACCTGTCCCCGTTCGCCGCCGAGCACTTCCCGTTCATGAACCCCAGCTTCGCGCACCTGACCACCCCGGCCATCGTGGTCGCCGGCGACCGGGACGACTCCCCGCTGACCGTGCGCGGCCCGGACTGGCTCACCGACCCGCACGTGCTCAGCCCCGGCGACACCAGCCTGCTCACCGTGTTCGGCGGCGAGCACTCCCTGGGCGGGATCCCCGGCTACGAGGCCAGGGAGACCACCGACGAGAGCCCGGCACGGGTCGCGATGATCCAGCACGTGACGCTGGCCTACCTACGCCACGCGCTGGACATCGAGGACACGAGCTGGGCGGCGGTGCGCAAACACCTGGCCGAGCAGAGCGACCCACCCGGCCGCATCGAGTCCACATAGGACCGTCAGGAGAAGTCGAGCACCAACCGGCCACGCAGCCCGCCGGCCGCCAGCAGGCGGTGCGCCCTGGCCGCCTCCTCGGCCGGCAGCACGTCGGCCACGTGCAGCGACAACGTGCCGTCCTCGACCTGACGGCGCAACAGGTCCAGCCGATCGGTGTCGGTCATCGCGTCGGCGACCATCACCGGGTACACCCGGATGCCGCGCTCGGCCGGCCCGGACCAGCCACGCAACTGGGCCAGCGCACCGCCGTCGGCGATGGCCGGCACCGTCTCGGTGGTCTGCAGCGAGCCGTCCACCAGGCCGGGCACCCCCTCGGGCGCCAGCTCGCGAATGCGCGCGGCGACCTCGGCACCCCGCGCGACCACGTGGTCGGCGCCGAACCCGCGCACCCGGTCGACGTCGCCCGGCGCGGCGTCGGCGATCACGGTCAGTCCGTCGGCCTTGGCCAACTCGACCGCGTACCCGCCGACGGCGCCGGCGGCACCGGTCACCGCGACGGTGCCGGTCCCCAGTGCAGCGAAGGGCTCCTTCACTGCGCTGGACGCAGCGAAGGGACCCTTCGCTGCGGTACCGGGGCGCAGGCCGCTGGCGGGGGTTCCGCCCGGTGGCACGGCGAGCTGGTCCAGTGCCAGGCGCGCGGTCAGCGCGTTCATCAGCAGGGTGGACGCGGCGGGGAGATCCACCCCCGCCGGCGCCGGCACCACCGAGGCGGCGGGCACCACGACCCACTCGGCGTAGGCACCACCGTGGCGACTGGTGAACAGCACCATGGCGACCACCCGTTGGCCGACCGACAGCCGGTCGTCGACCCCCTGGCCGAGCTGGTCGATCACGCCGGCGGCGTCCATCCCGGGCACGTACGGCGGCGGCCGGTCGCGCAGGCGGACGGCGTGGCCGCCGGTGCGCAGCATGACGTCGGTCGGGTTCACCGCGGCCGCGTGCACCCGGATGCGGACCTCACCCGGTCCGGCCTGCGGCTCGGGTAGCTCCACGACGGTCAGCACGTCCGGACCGCCGAACTCATGGACACCAATGGCTTTCATGCCCGGGTGCAACCGGCCTCGCCGGCACCGCATTCCCTGCCGGCCGCTCAGCCGAAGCGGCCGTTCACGTAGTCGTTGGTGCGCTCGTCGGTCGGGCTCTCGAAGATGAGCCTGGTGGGGCCCGCCTCCACGATCCGGCCGGGGGTGCCCTGCTCGGCGAGGAAGAACGCGCAGTGCTGGGAGACCCGCGCGGCCTGCTGCATGTTGTGCGTGACGATCACGATCGTCACGTCGCGGCGCAGGTCGTGGATGGTCTCCTCGATCCGCCGGGTCGAGGTCGGGTCCAGCGCCGAGCACGGCTCGTCCATCAGCAGCACGTCCGGGCGCACGGCCAGCGAGCGCGCGATGCACAGCCGCTGCTGCTGGCCGCCGGACAGCGCCCCGCCCGGCTGGCGCAGCCGGTCGCGGACCTCGTTCCACAGCCCGGCGCGGGTGAGGCACTCCTCGACCAGGTCCGCCTTCGCTCCCCGGGGTACGCGGGTGCCGGTGAGCTTGAGCCCCGCGGTCACGTTCTCCCCGATCGACATGGCGGGGAACGGGTTCGGCTTCTGGAACACCATGCCGATCCGCTTGCGGGTGTCGGTGATCCGCCGGCCGGCGGCGTAGATGTCGTCGTCGTTGAGCCGCACCTCGCCGGCCAGCGACGCCGAGGGCACCAGCTCGTGCATCCGGTTCAGGATGCGCAGGAACGTGGACTTCCCGCAGCCGGACGGGCCGATCAGCGCGGTCACCGAGCCGGCGGCCATGTCCAGCGACACCCGTTCCAGCACCTTGTGCTCGCCGAACCACGCGGACACCGACCGCGCGGACAGCGCAGCCCCGCCGGGGCGGCCGTTGTCACCGTGCTCGTCGTCGTTGGGCGCCAACGGGTTCAGGTCGAGCAGCGTGTCGCCGTCAGTCATCGTCGTCCGTCCGGTCGCGACGGACCAGGCGCAGCAGCCCGGTGCCGTTGGCGAACAGCACCGCGCCGAGGCCGACGATGGCCGCGACCGCGACCCCGGTGGCGGCCAGCCCGCCGCCGGCGTTGTTGGCGGTGTTGACCACGCCGTCGGTGGGCACCGGGGTCGTCGGCAGGACGCTCGGCGGATCGGTGGCCGGGTCCGTCGACTCGGTCATCGACGGGGTGCTCGACGGCGGGTCGGACGAGGGCGGGGTCGAGCTGTCCGGCGGCGGCGCGGTCGTGGTGGTCGTCGTCGTGGTCGTCGTGGTCATTGTCGTGGTCGTGGTCGTCGTGGTGGTCGGTGGCTCGTCCAGGCACGGGTTGGACCGCTCGATCGGGCCGACGACCGGGGTCAGCGTGGTGCCCGGCCCGGTGCGCACCGCCATGGTGTTGGTCCACGGCTCATCGACGCCGACGCCGTTGGTCAACGTGTAGGACTTGGTCTCGTTGGGGCCCAGGCGAACCAGGCCCGAGGACGGGCTGCGGCCGTCCGACCATTCCAGCCGCACATAGAAGTTGCCGACCGGCGTGCCGGTGGGGTTCGGGTTGGTCAGCTCGGCGACATAGGTGATCGTGTCGTCCGCGCCACAGGTCACGGTGTAGGTCGCGGTCGGCGGCAACGCCTGCGCGGCGGCCGGCGGCGCCTCGATCGCCAGCAGCACCCCCAGTCCGCCGACCAGGAACGCCAGACCCGCGACCGCGGTCCAGATCCGCCGCGCCCGATGCCGGGCGGTGGGCGGTGCGGGGCTTTGCTGCATGGCGAACGGCCTCCCGGGCGACACGACGACGCGCTCCCCCAACGTGAGCGCAGGACTGCTGCGGCCGTGAGCGTCCTGGACCAATGCGAACTCCGGGCGCCGCCTGGATGAACGGGAGGTTCTCTGGACACGCAGGATTGCCGACCTCGGCTGGTTGAGGCCGTTGTTCACCTCGGTGCCGTGTCCCGCTCAACGCACCGATGCGATGACGGGGTGGTTACGCGCAGGTCACTCGGACGACGCTCGAACCGTGCCCCAAACGGGCATCTTCCCTCGGGAAGCTTGAGAATCCTTTGACAACAAGGAGAACTCGCATGCGTTCCACCCTGCGCAGGGGCGTCATGGTCGCCATGGGCGCCGCGGCGGTCCTGAGCCTCGGACTGGGTTCCGCCCAGGCCGACCCCAGCTTCGTGCCGGACGCCGATGACCTCGTCGGCACCGGGTCGGACACGACCCAGTTCGTGACCGACAGCCTTGCCGACGCCTACGACCCGGCGCCCGGCACCGCGCGGCTGGCCTCGTTCGACGCCGTCAACCCGCAGACCGGCCTGCCAGGCGACCAGATCGAGATCCGGCCGGGCGTGTTCGTCGCGCGGCCGAACGGGTCGTCTGCCGGCATCCGCGAGCTGACCAACAACACCGACGTGGACTTCGCGCGCTCGTCGCGTCCCTCGAACGGCACCACGGCCGAGGACGCGCTGTCGTTCATCCCGTTCGCCCTCGACGGGCTGAGCTACGTGGTGGACGACACCACCTCGGTGCCAACCAACCTGACCGCCGCGGACCTGCGGGACGTCTACACCTGTGCGCTGCCCGGGTTCAACGCCAAGCTGCCGCAGGACGGCTCAGGCACCAGGACGTTCTTCCTGGCGCAGATCGGCGTCTCCGAGAGCGAGATCGACGACGCGGTCGCGGCCGGCTGCGTGGACGACACCGTGCAGGAGCACGACGCGTCCGCTGTGGACGGTGACGAGTTCGCGCTCGCGCCGTTCTCCGAGGCCCGGTTCCGCGAGAACCCGCCCAACCCGACCAACCCGCCCTCGGCCTCGATCGACCTGGCCAGTGACCTCGACTCCGGCGCGTTCTACGTGACCCGCGAGGTGTACCACGTGGTCCGCGACACCGAGGTCAACGACGCGGCCATCCAGGCCGTGTTCGGCCCCGGCGGCTACCTGTGCACCGAGCTGGCCGACGGCGAGCAGGGCTTCCTCGCGCTGGACAGCGGCTGCGGCGTGCCCGACGGCGACGTGTGACCGACTGAGCAGCACCTGATCCACCGGTAAAACCCGAGGGCCGGGAGGCGAATCGCCTCCCGGCCCTCGGCATTTCCCGCTCAGGACAGCGTGACCGCCAGCGCGATCAGCTGGGTGCGGCCGTCACCGTCGTTGTCCGACACCAGGATCAGGGTGCGCTCCCCGCTGGGCAGCGTCGGACCCCAGGCGATGCCCTCGATGTTGCCCACCCTGGACAGACCGAGGTCGGCCAGGTTGAGCAGTTCCCGTTTCGACACTGGCGTGTAGGTGGCGCCGTCGAGGGCGGCCAGCGGCAGGACGGTGCGCGCCCCGGCGGTGCTCGCCTCGAACAGCCGCACCGAGTGGCCGCCGCGGAGCAGGGTCGCCCGCTCCACGGTGAGCAATCGGCTGGCGTCCCTGGCGAGGATCTCGGACAGGCCGTTGTCGCACGCGCCGGCCGGCACCGGGTCCAGCTCGTAGGCCAGCTGGCTGGCCACCGTGCCGGTGGTCCGGTTGGCGAAGTTCAAGCGGACCGGCGCACCGGTCGTCCTGGTCGGCTCGGCGCCGTCCTGGAGCAGCGGGCCCTCGGTGGCCGAGATGGCCTGGGTGCCCGACGCGCTCAGGGTCAGCGACTCGAAACCCCGGTCGTCGCGCGGTCCCTGCCGGCCGGCGCTGGCCGCGTGGTGCGGCGCGGTCGGGTGCTTGGCGAGGAGAACACCGTCGGCGCCGGCGTCGCGCACGGCCGGGTCGATCAGCGTCGGCCGCCCCCAGCTCGGCACGTCCCGGCGGCCCTCGCTGGCCCACAACAGCGAGCCGTCCGCCCGGTCGACCCGGATGGCCTCCGGGTCGACGCTGCCCGTCTCGTTCCGCCTGGCCTCCGGGAACGCGGTGCCGTCGGCCTGCCGCAGCGCCGACACCGAGTTCACGGTGACCCCGTGGAAGCCGTCGGTGTCCACGGCCAGGTCCGCGGTGTAGAACCGGGCGGGCGCCCGGCGCGTCGACTCGTCGCTGACGAGGTACCACTCGTCGTTGGTGGCGTCGTAGTCGATGCCGGACAGGTCACCGACCCTGGTGCCGCCGAACGTGGTGTGCTCGGCGAGGAACCGCTCGCCGAGCACGCGGAAGGTGTAGCCGGGAACCTCGACCGGCGCCGCGGCGGCCACACCCGGGGTGACCACTGTGGACACCGCGGCCGCCGCGACCGATAACGCCGCGATCGAACGTCTCTTCATGGGGGACCTTTCCTGCCTGTCGCCAGAAGGCGAACGCCGCTCGGTCGGATCGGACCGAGCGGAGACAATTCACCAGCACCAGATGAATGGCCCACGACACCGGAGTTGTCCGGACACGTCCAGCGGGGGCACTGCGCCTCCCCGGCACGTCACGCCCGTCGGCTCAGCTCCGCGTACTCGTTGGTGGCCGACAGCACCGACGCCGCGTACGCCGTGGAGGCGTTGTAGCGCAACACGGCCGTGTGCCAGTCCGTTGTGGTGGACAGGTCGCCGCCGGCGGCGCACAGGTAGCGGCCGGCGGCCACCGCGGCGTCGTCGACGTCCTGCGGATCGGTGGCGCCGTCACCGTCGCCGTCGGCCGCGAACTCCCGCCAGGTGCCCGGAACGAACTGCAACGGCCCGACCGCGCGGTCCCACACCGGGTCCCCGTCGTAGTGGCCGTCGTCGGTGTCCTGGATGGCCGCGACGCCGGGCGAGCCGTCCAGCGCGAGCCCGATGATCGGCCGGTCCGGGCGACCGTCCCGCCCCAGCGCGCGCCCGGAGAACCGGCCGTGGTCGGACTCGACGCTGGCCACCCCGGCGATGGTGGCCCAACTGAGCGCGCAGTCCGGCCGCTCCGCCGCCAGCAACACCTCGGCGTGGCCGTAGGCGGCCACCGCCCGCGCGGGAATCCCGGTGGCCGCCGCCATCCGGCCGGCCCACGCGGCGTAGGTCTCCTGCGGGGCGACCACCGGCGCGGCACCGGCCGGCGCGGCCGGGACCGCCGGCGCGGGCACCCCGCCGCCGGTGACCAGCGGCACCGGGGCGGGTCGGCTGGACAGGGCGACCACGCCGAGTGCCACCGGTCCGGCCGCCGCCAGGACGCCGACCGTCCACAGTAGAACGATCCGGAACCGTGCGGTCACGCCAGGTTGGGCAGCAGCCGGGCCACCGACTCGTAGACGTGCCACAGCACCGCCAGCACCGCGGGCAGCCCGACCAGATGCGTCTCCCATCGGCCCCACCGCACCCGCAGCCAGGCCATCGCCACCGCGAGCACCGCGAGCGCCTGCATCCACAGCACCAGGTTGAGCAGCGCGGGCCGGTCGCTGGCCAACGACCGCTCCTCCGGCGGGATCAGCGCCGGTCGCTGCGCCGCGGGCTGGGAGTCGCCCGTCATCAACGCGTCGACGAACACCGTGTGGTCGGGCTGGAACGGGTTCGCGCCCTCGGCGGTGACCATCGTGAGCCTGCTGCCGCCGTCGACCACCGCCGACAGGTCCGGCAGCGGGTCACCGTCGCGGCGCACCCCCTCCACCTCGTAGGTGAACTCGCCCTGGAAGGTGACCACGGTCAGCTCATCTCCCGGCCGCAGCCGGGAGATGTCCCGGAACGGGCCGCCGAAGGTGGCCGACCGGCCGTAGAGCAGCGACACGCCCTGCTGCCCCGGCAAGGGGGTGTCCCGCCGGTGCCCGGGACCCGACATCAGGTCACCGGAACTGGTGCCCTCCACCACGACCTGGCGCAGACCGATGCCGGGCACGTCCAGCACGGCGATCGGCGCGCCGGCGGGGATCAGCACGTCCTCCCCGTCGTCGTAGATCGCCGGGACCGCCCGCTCGCTCTGGCCGTCGGCGCTCACCTCGGCGCCGGTGTAGGGCGGCACACCCTCGGCGATCGGGCCGCGCAGCCGGGAGTACAGCACGTCCTGGTTCGCGTCCTGCTCGATCGGGCTCAGCAGCACCAGATAGCCGGCGAACCCCAGGGCGCCGACGGCGAGCAACGCCAGCACCCGGTTGGCCAGCCGCGCCCGGAACGACGCCTCCCGGACCGGGGCGACCGGTTCCACCGGCGGGTGCTCGGCCGACTCCTCCCTGACCGGCGTGTCGACCATGGTCACCGGCGCACCACCGCGCGGATCGCCCGGCGGACCGGGTGATCCGGCCGGGAGGCCACCTGGACCGCGCCCGCGGCCACCGCGGCGAGCAGTCCGAACGCGACCAGCAGCGGGAACGCCCAGCGCGACAGCCAGGACTCGGTGCCCTCGGTCGACGCGACCGTGCGCGGGTCCTTCTCCCTGGCGGCGTCCCGGTCGGCGCGCTGAGGCGACACCGGCGCCCCTTCCCCGGCCACCGGATCGACCGCGCCCGGCCCGCCGGACTCGCCGCCGCCGGGCACGCCGCCGAGCGGTCCGCC
>NZ_BAAGXS010000043.1:0-105235 GCF_054779715.1 Actinophytocola sediminis
GCGCCGCAGCCGGTCGGTCTCCCACGCCAGCCGGATCGCCGCGACCGGCGCGCCGAGCATGGCGGCGACCTCGGGCAGCTGGCCGACCGACGCCGGCGCGACGGCCAGGACGTCGCCGTCGCCGAGGTCGTGGTCCAGCCACGAGTCGCCATCGCCCCACTGGGACCGCTGTCCGTGGATGACCAGCGCGCAGCCGGTCGCGCCCGCGGCCTGGCCGATCACCCTGGCGAGCGTGCGCGGGTCCGGTTCCCGCCGGTCGCCGGCCAGGCTGGCGGTGATCGCCTCGGCTACCCGCCGCTCACGGATGCGCACGCCGCGACGGTACTCCGCGGCGACCCGGCATACATTCCGCCCGCCGCGCGCTGGCCGCAAGGGGCCTCCGGGACCCGGCGGGCGGTGGGGGAGCGAGGATACGGCTCGTGACGGAGTTGTCGTGGTGAGGGCGTTGCGGGCGACGGATCCGCGCCAGGTCGGGCCGTACCGGGTACTCGCCGAGCTGGGGCACGGCGGCATGGGCAGGGTGCTGCTGGGCAGCGGGCCGGGCGGCCTGCTGGCCACCGGGCACACCGACAGGACGGTGCGGCTGTGGCGGCTGCCTAGCCGGTGACCTGACCGGGGACCAGCCCCCGGCGGTGGGCCAGCACGCCCGCCTGGAACCGGGTCCTGGCGCCGAGCGCGGCCGACAGCTCGCTGGTCCGCCGGTGCACGGTGCGCAGGCTGACGCCGAGCTGGCGGGCGATGGCCTCGTCCTTCAACCCCGCCGCCAGCAACGAGAGCAGCCGGTCGTCCGGACCGACCCCGGTCGGCGGCACGATCGGCTCCGCCACCTGCCACAGCAGGTCGAACAGCTTCACGAGCGCGTCCAGCAGCGTGGGGGCGTAGACCACGAGCGCGCTGTCGATCATGCCGCTGGTCTGTCCGGTGAACGGCAGGATCGCGGTCGTGCGGTCGCCGATCGCGAGCTTGAGCGGCACGTCCGCGTAGATCCTGGCCTCCTCGCCGCCGCGGATCGCCTCGTGCAGCAACGCGAGCGCGCCCGGCACCTCGAGTGCCTCCGGCGCGTAGATGCCGCGCACCCGCACGCCCCGCGACAGCAGCGAGTCCTCGGCCGGGTTGGGCTGCTGCGGGTCCTGTGCGTACGGCGGCCGGTCCAGCACCCGCAGCTCGCCGGCGGCCGCCTGCTGTAACTGGAGGAACTGCGCGGCGACCGCCTCCTTGCCAACGACGATGCGCAGCTGTTCCTCCGGCCGGTGCTCGGCCGGCAGCTCGGAGGCCAGTGCCGCGGCGGCCCGGCGGATCGCCGCGATCTCGGTCTCCCGCCGGGCGACGAGCACGTCCACGGCGGTGTCCGGTGGCGTGGCGACCAGGCGGGCCGGGCGTCCGGGGAGCCTGCTGACCAGACCGAGGGACTCCAGGGTGCTCGTCGCGGCCCGGACCGCGCGGGCACTGCGGCCGGCGAGCGCGGCCAGGGTCGCGACGCTCTGCCGGGGGTTTCGCAGCAGTACGCGGTAGAGGCTCTCCGCTTCCGGGGGCACACCAAGTGGTTGCAGCACCTGGCCTTTATATGTCATGGCGGCTCTCTGCCATCACATCCGCCTGGTTTGGCGGTCGGCGGTGGGTTATCAATTGCCGGGACGTTCAGTTGACCTTGTGCAGGAGGAACCTGGTGAGACGCAGCGGAGTGGTCGCGGTCGGGATCGTGCTCGCACTTGGACTGGCCGCGCCACCGGCGGGTGCGACGCCGGGCGGCCACTGGCAGTCGCCGCGCTGCGGGGTGGTGACCGGCGACGGGTCGGTCAGCTTCACCAGGAACGACGGGCGGACGATCACCCCGACCTCGGTGCCGCAGCGGGCGTTGCAGTACGTGTACGGCGTGGTGCCGGCGGGCGCGAACACGCTGCTGGCCGTCGACCACCGGGGTGCGCTGCAGACGTCGGCCGACGCCGGCTGCTCGTGGTCGCCGCTGGGCGCGGTGACCGGGCTGGACGTACCCCGGCTCACGCCGGCGGGCGACGGCTCGGCGTACGTGTGGGACCAGAACGGGCTGTCGCTGTACCGGGTTCGGGGCACCAGGGTGACCGCGCTGCCGCCGGTCGCCGAGGACACCGGCACCGGCGTGGCGGCGCTCGCGGTCGACCGGTACTTCCCCCGGCACGTCCGCGTGGTGCTCGGCGACGGCACGGTCCGCGACTCCTACGACGCGGGCGCCACGTTCCGCACGACCGGGAACCCGCCGGCGGCCGACCTGTTCGTCTACAGCGCCGCGATCGACCGGGCGAACCTGAACCACATCGTGCTCGGCACCATGGGGGAGGGCGTGTACACGACCTGGCTCGGCGGCTGGCAGTGGACGCGCGCGACGCTGGGCAGGCCGGGCGAACGGATCAACGCGTTCTCGGTGGCGGTGTCGCCGGCCAACCCGTTGGTGGTGTGGGCGCAGGGCATCAACCACGCGGAGAACGACGCGCACGCGCCGTCGGAGGGCCGCCACGTCTACCGCTCCACCGACGGCGGCCGCCGGTTCACGGTCGCGGTGGACCACAAGCCGGGCGAGGTCACCCTGGTCAACGGCGCGCTGCTGGCGCCACACCCGACCAACCCCGCCGTGCTGTACTTCGTCTTCGGCACCTCCTACGCCGCCTACGGCACGGACCTGTTCCGCTTCGACGCCCACCGCGACACGCTGTCGGTGCGCCACAACGACCACGACGGCATCAAGGCGATCTCGTTCCACCCCCGCGACCCGGCGGTGATGTACCTCGGCTTCGCCGCGGAGTAAGCCGACCTGCTGGCCAGCGACAGCCAGGGGGCCGCTCCCCGATTTTATTTTTCATTAAAAATTATTAACTATATTGATGTCCGATATTATCGCCCAGGCGAAGTCGCGTTCCGTTGTGGCCAAAGGACCACAAGAAGCACGGAGGGGAGGGCCGCGAACGGCGCTACCCGCCCGGTCGCCATTCGGCATCGGGCGGGTAGCGGGGTGTCGGGTCAGCGGTTGACCGGCGGCACCGTGAAAGAAGGGCTGCCGACGGGCAGTTCCTTCGTGTTCAACTGCAGGTAGGTGTCCAGATAGGGCGCCCGGCCGCCGGGAGTGGCGGTGTCGTCGGCCGGGTTGTCCACGGCCAGCGTGAGCTTCGCGTCGTTGACCCTGATCTTCTCCCTGGACGGCGTGTCGATCCAGTCGTTGAGCGGCCCCGCCTGGATGGTGCCGATCTCGACGGCGAGCGAGTGGCCGGCCGCGATGGTCCAGTCGGCCGACTTGAGGTCGAAGGCCAGCTTGTCCGAGCTGAGCACGGCGATCTGTTCGTCGAACATGACGGCGGTGCCGTCCGGGGCCACGTCGTACAGCTTGACCATGATGTTGCCGTGGCCCTTGGTCTTCAGTGAGATCCGCGGCGTCCCGGTGATCCGGGTGCTCTCGGCGACCGGCTCGGACCACTTGACGAAGCTGGGCGTGCTGTCGGCCTCACCCCCGTGGTCCACATAGGACCCACCGCCGAGCCGGACGTCGGCCGTCCGGTCCACCACCGGCCAGGTGTCCTGGGCGCGCCAGGTGCCGGTGCTGTCCTGGACGGAGTAGGCCGGGTAGTCGACGGCGGGCTCGGTGCCCTTGAGGTACTGGTCGTAGAAGGAGATGGTCTCCTCGAACCAGCCTTCCCGGCCCATCGCCAGCTTGTCGTCCTCGGTGCGCTCGTTGCCGCGCACGTGGTCCCACGGGCCGAGCCAGCCGCGCTGGGGGCCGTCGTGGTTGTCGAGGAACTCCTGCATCGCCTCGGGCTCGGTGTTCCACTCCAGGAAGCCCTGGGTGACGAACAGCGGGGTGTCGGTGCCCTTGGCCTTGGCGGCGAAGTCGCGGTCGGTCCAGAACTTGGCCCCGGGGTCAGCGGTCTGGTAGTTGGCCATGTTCGTCAGCAGGCACTCCGGGTGGGCCTCCTCGTACTTGGCGTTGGCCAGGTAGCGGGCGTCCTCGTCGGGCAGTTGCGGGAGCGCGGCGATGGTGTTGTAGGAGTTGGCCGTGTTGACGATGGTCGAGCGCACCACGTCGTTGGAGCGCATGTTGCGGTAGTAGTCCCACACGGGTTCCTGGGCGACGACGGCCTTGAGCGCGTCCTGGTCGAGGTTGTTGCCGATCAGGCCGGTGATGGCGTCGAAGGATTTGCCGTACATGCCAACGGATCCGGTGGACCACGGCTGGCTGGCCGCCCAGTCGATGGCGGCTTTCACGTCGGCCTGGTCGCCGGGGCCGGCGGCGTCCAGGCAGCCGGTCGAGCCGCCGAAGCCGCGCAGGTCCACCATGACGAAGGCGTAGCCGCGGTCGAACAGGTCGGTGCCCTCGATGAAGTCGGTGAAGCGGTCGGATGGTCCCGCGTGTTTCCAGTCCTCCAGCGTGCTTTGGCCGGAGTGTCCGAAGTAGGCGCCGGCGGACAGGATGACCGGGACCTGTTCTCCTGCTGGCAGTCCTTCCGGCAGCAGGACGTCGGCGTGGAGTTCCACATCGGACCCGTCCGAGGACGGGAAGTAGTGCTGGGTCCACGACGCGCCTTCCGGGACGCGGTCGTTCTCCTGGTGGGTCACCGGGTTGTCCGCCGTGGCGACGGTGGTTGGCGCGGCGGTGGCGGCGGAGCCGGCGAGCATGCCGGTCAGTACGACGGCGAGTGCGGTGGCGGTCGGGATGACCGCTTGAGACCTGTGCACGAGTTCCTCCAGTCGGATACTGCGTCCGATTGTTCGTGCTGGGTGGACGGGGCAACAGTGACGCCGTGTCATGCCTTGACCCGGTGGCAGGTCACGGTCCTGTGGGGAGTGTCACCCGAATCGTCCACAGTGGCCAGTCGGGTTCGCCTTACAGCCAGTCGTGTTCGCGGGCGTAGCGGGCGGCCTCGTGCCGGGTCCTGGTCTGGGTTTTCTGCATGGCGTTGGACAGGTAGTTGCGTACGGTGCCTTCCGCGAGGTGCAGCTGGGTGGCGATGTCGGCGACCGAGTAGCCGTTGCCGGTCGCGCGCAGCACGTCGATCTCGCGGTCGGTGAGCGGGCAGTCGTCGACGACGGCCAGTGCGGAGACGTCCGGGTCGATCCAGCGTTTGCCGGCGTGCAGGGCGGCGATGACCGCGGCGATGTGCGCCGGTTCGGCGGACTTGCTGACGAAGCCCTGGACGCCGAGTTTGAGCGCCTTGCGGAGCACGCCGGGTTTGGCGTGCCGGGTGAGCATGAGGATCACCTGGTTGGGCCGGGTGCGGCGGATCTGCGCGACGGCCTCGAGGCCGTCCACACCGGGCATCTCCAGGTCGATGACGAGCACGTCGGGTTCGTGTCGCGTGGTGGCCTCGACGGCGCTCGCGCCGTCCTGTGCCTCGGCGAGCACGGTGATCTCGCCCTCGAGGGGCAGCAACGCGGCCATGGCCTTGCGGAGTAGGGCCTCGTCGTCGGCGAGTACCACGGTGGTCATCGGGTCTCCTGTGCTTCGGAACGTCGGGGCGGCAGGGTGGCGGCGGTGGTGAACTGGCCGTCGTGCTGTTCGACGGTCAGCTCGCCGCCGTCGCCCGCGACGCGTTGGGTGAGGCTGGCCAGGCCGCGCAGTTCGGGCAGTGGGGTGTGCGGGGCGCCGTCGTTGACGATGGCGATGCTCGAGGCCGACAGGGTGATCCGCACGCGCGTGGCCTGGGCGTGGCGCAGGATGTTGGTGGTCGTCTCGCGCAGCACCTGGCCGAGCAGCTCGCCCGCGCTCTGGTCGACGTCGGCCTCGCGGTTGATGCGCACGCTGATGCCGGCGGCCTCGAACAGGTTGCGGGCGTTCTCCAGCTCGGCGGCGAGGTTGAGCCGCCGCTGGGCGTAGGCGAGTTCCTTTGTCTGCTTGATGGTGTCGCTGACCAGGTCGTGGATCTCGCGCAGTTCCTGTTTGGCGCGTTCGGTGTCGCTGTCCACGAGCTTCTGTGCCAGCGCGGTCTTGAGTTTCACCACGTGCAGGGTGTGGCCCTGGATGTCGTGCAGGTCGCTGGCGAACCGGACGCGTTCGCGGATGACGGCCAGCTCGGTCTCCCGTTCCCCGGCCTCCTCGAGTTCCTCGACGACGTCGTAGAACCCCTTGTTGGGGAACATCAGTCCGATGAGGATCACGGTGGCGCCGGTCGGCACGAGGACGAACTGCAACAGCACGTCGGACACGTCCGCGTCGGACACCAGCAGCCGGGTCGCGCCGACGGCGCCGACGTAGGCGGCGAGCGCGACGACGGCCGCGATCCGGTGTCGTGACAGCTGGGGGATGACGTAGGAGCCGACGCAGGAGATGCCGAAGAAGGCCGCCGAGGCGCCGATCTCCAGTACGGCGAATGGCCACACGGCCGCGGCGACGACCAGGCAGGGGATCGCGACGCGCAGCACGTTGCCGGCCGCCCACCGGGTGAACGACACCAGGGTGGCCACCACGCCGGCGCCGAGCACGACGGCGTCGGTCCAGGACCTGGCGTAGATCGTCACGGAGATCGTGCCGGCGACGGCGAGCAGCGGCAGGAACATGGTGAGGTTGAGGGTGCGGAGCTGTCCCTGTGCCGGCTCGCGGTCGGTGGGGTCGCGCAGCGGTCTTGGCTTCATACGTGTGGTTCTCCGGGGTCGACCAGCCGGTTGCTCAGCATCGTTGTTGTCCGGTGGCGGGCACTAGTGACGCCACGTCATATCTTTCCCCAAGTATTGTCACGTGACCTGATGACGTGGTCGCACTGGTGAATGTCCACTGAGGCCGCTGAGATCAGTGGTATGACTTCCACGCCTGTGATCGACGTCGAGCGACTGAACGTCACCTACGGAGACTTCCACGCGGTCAAGGATCTGTCCTTTCAGGTCAGTCGGGGCGAGTTCTACGCGCTGCTCGGTACGAACGGGGCGGGCAAGACCTCGACGCTGGAGACCATCGAGGGCCATCGCGCGCCCACGTCCGGCACGGTACGGGTGCTTGGCCAGAGCCCGTCGGACCGGGCGGCCGTGCGCCCGAAAATGGGCATCATGCTGCAGGAGAGCGGGTTCTCTCCTGATCTGACGGTGAAGGAGACCGTCCAGCTGATCGGCAAGCTCACCCAGCGTGCCGACCGGGTGGAGCGGGTGCTGAGCATCGTCGACCTCACCGGCAAGGCGGGCACGAAGGTGTCGGCGCTGTCGGGCGGGGAGAAGCGGCGGCTGGACTTCGCCACCGCCGTGTACGGCACGCCCGAGCTGGTGTTCCTGGACGAGCCGACGACCGGGCTGGACATCCAGTCCAGGGACGCGCTGTGGGACGCGGTGGACAAGCTGCGCGAGGACGGTTCGACGATCGTGCTGACCACGCACTACCTGGAGGAGGCCCAGCAGCGCGCCGACCGGATCGGCCTGATGCACCAGGGCATCTTCCACCGGGAGGGCACGGTCGCGGAGCTGACCAGGACCCTGCCGGCGGTGATCCGCTTCATGCTGCCGCCGTCGGCGCCCGCGCTGCCGCTGCGGGGCAGGCGGGACCGGGACGGGTCGTTCCTGATCGAGACCTTCGCCCTGCAGAAGGACCTGTTCACGCTGTTGCGCTGGGCGCAGGACCACGCGGTGGAGCTGACCGAGCTGCAGGCGGGGCCGACGCGGCTCGACGACGTGTTCCGCGCCATCGACAACTAGCACTTTTCCTGGGAAGGGACCCAATCATGCTTTCGATCGCTCATGGCGAGCTGATCCAGATCTTCCGCAACCGTTCGGTGCTGATCAACAGCTTCGTGATACCGGTCGCGATCAGCGCGTTCTTCATCTACCAGCACGAGTCGTTCGCGAAGATCGGCAGCCTCGGCTACATCGCGGCGATCGTGATGTTCACCGTGTGCGCGTTCGGGCTCTACGCCAGCGCGGTGACCACGTTGGCCTCGCGTAGGCAGAACCTGTTCCTCAAGCGGCTGCGCTCGACCGCGGCCGGTGACGCGGACATCCTGACCGGGCTGGTGCTGCCGGTGACGGTGATCGCGCTGGTCCAGGTGGTCGCGATCCTGGCCGTGCTGGGGGTGGTCACCGGTATGCCGGACAACATCGGCCTGCTGGCGGTGGCCGTGCTGGCCACGGTGGCGATGATGGTCGGGCTGGGGTTGGCCACCGCGGGGTTGACCAACTCGCCCGAGCACGCCCAGGTCACCACACTGCCCGTGAGCCTCGGGGTGATCGCCGTCGCGAGTTGGGTCGGGATCACCGGCACCGAGGAGCTGGCCCTGGTCAAGCGGCTGTTGCCGGGTGGCTCGGCCACCGAGCTGGCGGTCAACGCCTGGAACGGCGGCGTCGCGGTCACCGACTCGCTGATCCTGTTGGCGCCCACGCTGGCCTGGGTGGTCGTCGCGGGCAGCCTGGCCACTCGCTTCTTCCGTTGGGAGCCGCGCCGGTGAGGTCGCGTCGCGTGTCGACCAGGCGCATGCCGACGAGGTGCTGGTGACCGCGCCGGGTCACGGCTGGTCGGTGCGCCGGGGCGGGCCGACCTCCGAGCGCGGACAGCCTGCCGTTGATCCTGGGAGCTGAGACCTGTCCGGGTTGTCCGTGCGCTAGCGTCTCTGGCGTGAAATGGCGATGAGTACCGACGAATCACCAGTCGGGCTGGTCGGGGTCCTGCTGGTCGGCACGCGCGGTGACCATGGGCCCGGCGAGGTGCTGGTCAAGATCAGAGGCGGTTCGGAAACGTTTCTCGCGTTCTCCGGCGAGCCGCTGCCCAAAGGTGCGACGGTCCTGGTCATCGATTCCCGGGGAGCGCGTGCGGTCGACGTGGCGCCCTGGACAGACCTGATGGGAGACCTGTGATGTTCTTCTACCGCGTACCGGCCCCCGACGAGGCGATGCTCATCTCCGGCGGAAAGGTCCGCAGTGAGGGCAACGCGCCGTTTCGGGTGGTGACCGGGCGGGGTGCCTTCGTGATGCCGTTCTTCCGGAAGGTGCGGTTCCTGTCGCTGCACATGGCCGAGGCGGAGATCACCGAGACCTGCGTGACCAAGCAGGCGATCACGTTGAAGGTGCGGGCGGTGATCGCGTTCAAGATCGGCAACGACACCGAGAGCATCGTCAACGCCGGTCAGCGCTTCCTGTCCGACCAGAAGCAGATGGAGGAGCTGACCGGGCGGATCTTCTCCGGGCACCTGCGCTCGATCGTCGGCGCCATGACGGTCGAGGAGATCATCACCGAACGGCAGAAGCTGGCGCTGGAGGTGCTCGACGCCTCGGCCGTCGAGATGGCGCGGATCGGGCTCACGATCGACTCGTTGCAGATCCAGTCGATCGACGACATGGACCTCGGCTACATCGCCGCGCTGTCCGCGCCGCACAACGCGGCCGTGCACCGCGAGGCGAAGATCGCCCAGGCCAGGGCCGACCAGGCCGCCGCGGAGGTGGCCCAGGAGTCGGATCGCCGGCAGGCCGAGTACTCCCGGCAGACCTCCGTGGTGCGGGCGCAGTACAAGGCGGAGGTGGACAAGGCGCAGGCCGAGGCCGCGCAGGCGGGGCCGCTGGCCCAGGCGAACGCCACCCAGGAGGTGATCAACGCGCAGACCGAGCTGGCGCAGCGCGCGGCCGGTCTGCGTGAGCAGCAGCTGGTGGCCGAGGTGGTGAAGCCGGCGCAGGCCGAGGCCGAGCGGGTCCGCATCATCGCGCGCGCCGAGGCCGAGGCGACCGAGATCCAGGCCGCGGCGGCCGCGTCCCACGACCGGGTCGCGTTGGACCGGTTGATCATCGAGCAGCTGCCCAAGATCGTGCAGGAGGCGGCCGGCGGCCTGCGCGGCGCGAACGTGAACATCCTCAGCGGCGCGGACGGGCTCGGTGAGATGGCGGCCGGTCTGGTGGGTCAGGGGCTGGCGATTCTCGACTCGGTCAAGAAGGGCCTTGCCGGCGAGCAGCCGGAGCCGGAGGAGCGCGCCCAGCTCAAACCGTGAGTGGGCGCCGACAACCCGCCGTCGAGCCGGAGACCACAGTGGACACCAGCGCGCCGCGCAGGCTCCCCGACGTGTCCGCGCGTGTCGAGGCGACCCGTGGTCGGCTGCGCAGGCTGAACGTCATCACCCAACTCGTGGTGATTGTTCCGGTCGGCACGCTGCTGGTCGTGGTCGACTCCCGGTCGTGGTGGGAGGCGGCCGTGCTGGCCGTCGGTCTGCTCGCCGCCGTGGTCGTGGTCCTCCGGTGGGCCGAGTACGACGTGTCCGCCGTCGCGCTGCCCTGTCTGGCGGTCAGCGCGGCGGTGTGGGTCTTCGGTGTGCTGGTCAGCGGCAGTACCACCGCGTTCTACAGCATCACGGTCATCGGTCCGCTCATCGTGCCGCAGTTGCCGAGGCGTCGGCTGCCCGCGGCCGTCGGGCTGGTCGCGTTCGTCGCCGCGGTGGGCGCGGCGCGGCTGCTGGTGTCGGCCGAGGGCGCCGGCCGGGTGCTGTTCGGCTACGTGGTCATCCCGACGGGCGTCGTCGTGCTCGTGCTCGGCTTCCTGTTCGCCAACCAGGTCTTCTACCACCTCATGGCGGAGTTGGAGGAGGCGCGCGAGCACGAGGCGGAACTGGCCGTCGCGCGGGAGCGGATCCGGTTCGCCAGCGAGCTGCACGACATCCAGGGCCACACGTTGCACGTGGTGAAGCTGAAGACCGCGCTGGCCGGGAAGCTGGTGCGGACCGACGCCGACCGCGCGGCCGAGGAGTTGCGCGAGATCCAGGTGTTGGTCGGCGACACCATCAAACAGACGAAGGAACTGGCCTACGCGCAACGGCGGCTCAACCTCGCCAGTGAGCTGGAGAACGCGAAGAACCTGTTCGAGGCCGCCGGCATCCGGGTGCGGATCGTGCGTGCGGCGGAGGTCGGCGAGCACGCGAGCGAGCTTCTCGGCCAGGTCCTGCGCGAGACGACCACCAACATCCTGCGGCACGCGCAGGCGACGCGGGTGCGGATCACGCTGTCGGCCGCCGCCATCACCATCGTCAACGACGGCGCGCCCGGCGACGAGCCGCCGCGGTTGCGTGGTCTGGCCACGCTGCGGGAACGGGTGGCGAGCGAGGGTGGCGAGCTGTCGGTGGAGCGCGCCGGCGGCGAGTTCTCCACGGCCGCGGTCTTCCCGGTCTGACTTGTCGGTCTGTTCAGCCGGCGCGCGGCGAGTATCCGGATATTCTGGGCATGGTGGAGTTTCGTCTGCTCGGCTCCGTCGAGGCGGTCAGTTCGCGTTGACGGTGAAACCCTGCCCGTTGCCGTACTCCACCAGGGCGTCCTGCCAGGTGCGCAGCCCGGCGTCCAGATCGCTGTTGGCGACGTAGGCCTGGCCGACGGTGTCGCTGAAGATGGTCTCGGCGTAGAGCTGGTAGGGCAGGTATTCCCAGCCGGGCGACACCTGGGTGGCGGCGGTGGTCAGCACCTCGTTGATCTGC
This sequence comes from Actinophytocola sediminis, assembly GCF_054779715.1. Lineage (NCBI taxonomy): Bacteria > Bacillati > Actinomycetota > Actinomycetes > Pseudonocardiales > Pseudonocardiaceae > Actinophytocola > Actinophytocola sediminis. Next base: position 11,376 of record NZ_BAAGXS010000043.1, read on the forward strand.
TGCCCGCCGAAGTAGGGCGCGGAGAACTCGCGGAACTCGCTGGACTCGAGGTCCGCGGTGGTGGCGGGGAAGCCGCCGCTGGCGAGGAAGACGTCGATGCTGTCCTGCTCGTTGTTGAGCCAGCGCACGAACGCCGCGGCCAGGTCACGGTCGCCGCTCCGCGCCAGCACCGACTGGGTGCTGCCGCCGTGCTCGGCGGTGGTCGGCTCGCCGTCGTAGGTGGGGATCGGGGCCACGGCCCACTTGCCGGAGGCGGCCTGCACCGACTCCATCAGGATGCCCGGCATCCACGCGCCGGCCACCACCGTGGCGATGGTTCCGTCGCCCAGTGCCCGGTACCACTCGTCGGTCCACCCGGTGATGTTCGTGACCAGCCTGCCCTCGACGAGCTGGTTCCACAGGGCAGTCCACTTCCGCGTGCCCTCGTCCCGCAGGTCCACCCGGACGTCACGGTCGCCCTCGGTGCTGAACGGCCGCCCGCCCGCCTGCCAGATCATGCTCGTGGTGAAACCGGGATCCCCGGCGTCGGAGGCGATGAACTTGGTCGGGTCCGCGGTGTGCAGTTTTCTCGCCGTGGCCACATAGTCGTCCCACGTGGTCGGCACGGTGAGGCCGTACCTGGTGAAGATCTCCTTGTTGTAGAACATCGCCATGGGTCCGGAGTCCTGGGGCAGGCCGTAGATGCCGTCGCCGACGTGCACCGACTCCCAGGTGGAGGCCGTGTAGTCGTCGGCGAGCTCCTCGAAGCCGTAGCCGGACAGGTCGACCAGTGAGTCCTGCATGGCGAACTGGGGGAGCGCGCGGTACTCGATCTGCGCGACGTCCGGGCCGCCTCGGCCGGCCTTGATCGCGTTCTGCAGTGCGGTGTAATGGTCTTCGCCGGTGCCGACGTTCACGTACTCGACCGTGACGTTCGGGTACTTCTTCTCGAACGCGGCCGCCTGTTCCTTGGCCGACGGTGTCCAGGACCAGTAGGTGATCGTGCCGCCCTTGTCCAGCGCGGCGTCCAGCGCCTCGGGGGAGGCGTTGTCGCCGGCGGCCGGCTCGCCGGCCGAACATCCCGCGAGCAGGACGGCCAGCGAGGTCGCCGCCGCCGCGATCGCCTTGCCCTGGCGCCAGGTTCGAGTCATGAGCGTTCCTTTCCCGACACGGTGCGAGTGGTTACTGCTTGACGCTGCCCGCGCTCAGGCCGTCCTGCCAGAACCGTTGCAGCAGCAGGAAAGCGGCGATGAGTGGGATGATCGTGAGCAGGGAGCCGGTGATCACGAGGTGGTGGATCGGCTCCGCGCCGGCACCCTGGCCCTGGCCGCTCCAGTGGTTGAGGCCGACGGTCAGCGGGAACCAGCTCGGCTCGTTGATCATGATCAGCGGCAGGAAGTAGTTGTTCCATGTGGACACCACGGCGAACAGCGCGACGGTGACGATGCCGGGAACGAGTAGCCGCAGCCCGACGGCGAAGAAGATCCGGATCTCGCCCGCGCCGTCGATGCGCGCCGCCTCGATCAGCTCGTCGGGCACCGCGTCGGTGGCATAGACCCAGATCAGGTAGAGGCCGAACGGGCTCACCAGCGACGGGATGATCACCGCCAGCGGGGTGTTGGTCAGGCCGAGCGCGCTGAACATCAGGAAGGTCGGCACGGCCAGCGCGGTGCCGGGAATCGCGATCGCGCCGAGGATGACGGCGAACACCGCGCGCCGCCCGGCGAACCGGTACTTGGCAAGGCCGTAGCCGGCGGCGGTGGCCAGCAGGGTCGCCCCGCCCGCGCCGGCGACCACGTAGAGCATCGTGTTTCCCAGCCAGCGCAGGAAGATGCCGTTGTCGTAGGTGAACGTCTCGGCGATGTTGGCGAACAGCGCGAACGGCCCGCCGAACCACAGGCCGGGCGTGTCGAACAGAGCGGCCTGGGACTTGGTCGCGTTGATCGCCAGCCAGACCAGCGGAACCAGCGTGTAGACCAGATAGAGGGAGGCGAGGACGGTCAAGGTCCTCGACTTGCCGGCCACCAGGCCGCCGCGCGCCGCTTTCCGGTGCATCACATGCCTTTCCGCGCGCCGCGCAACTGCACCACGTAGGCGATGACCGCGGTGATGACACCCATCACGATCGCGACGGTGGCCGCGTAGTTGTACTGCTGGCCGCCGAAGGACAGGTAGTAGGCGTACATGTTGGGCGTGTAGTCGGTGGTGAGCACGTTGGGGATCAGCGCGCGCAGGATGTTGGGCTCGTTGAACAGCTGGAAGCTGCCGATGATGGAGAAGATGGTCGCGATCACGATGGCGCCGCGCAGCGCGGGCAGCTTGACGCTGACGATCGTCCGGAACGGTCCGGCGCCGTCGATGGCCGCGGCCTCGTACAACTCCCCGGCGACCACACGCAGCGCCGAATAGAAAATGATCATGTTGTAGCCGACGAACTCCCAGGTGACGATGTTGCCGATCGAGGTCAGTGCCCAGCCGGGCGACAGCGGCCGGATCGCGTCGGTGCCCAGCAGGTGGTTGAGGTCGGCGGCCAGACCGAAGTTGGTGCCGTAGATGTAGCCCCACATCAGGGTGGCCACCACCGCCGGGACCGCGTACGGCAGGAAGATCACGATCCGGAAGAAGCCGCTCGCGTGCAGCCGGGCGCTGTCGATGGCCAGCGCCGCGACCAACGCCAGCACCAGCATGATCGGCACCTGAACGGCCAGGAAGACCAACACCCGGAACAGGCCGCTCCAGAACCGGGTGTCGGCGAAGAGCTGCACGTAGTTGTCCAGGCCGACGAAGGCCGTGCCGCCGAAGAACGCCTGGTCCCGGAACAGGCTGAGCTGCAGGGCATACCCGATCGGCGCGAGGAACGTCAGCGCGAACACGACCAGGAAAGGCAGGACGAACAACCAACCGCGCCGATCGAGTCGCCGACGCGGATCGCGGGAGCGGCTGGTGATCGGACTCGACACCATGTCGTTCCTCGCAGTTAATGTTCACGTTAACATTGGCGCGAAGTTACCGCGTCGCGCGCACCATGTCCAGAAACCGCGGCGGGGCCGTGGTACCAGTCCGAGCAACCGACGTGGTCCTCGCAGACGCGGAACCTGTCGATAGTGCTTCCTCCTGTTGGTGTGGGGTCATCGAGTCGGCCCCCGTTCGGGTGGCCCACTCGATGGCCAGGGGTGGCTGACACACCCTTTGCTACGGCACCCGGGTGTCCCACCAACAGGTGTTGCGGTCGGTCGGGACGGTGGGACAGGGTGGGACACAGGTCAGAACAGCCAAGTGGGACAACGGTTATCCAGTGGGACAGGGGTTCTGACGTCCAAGTGGGACTTGCCGCGCGCGTGGCGGCCCCAGGGTGTGAGGGAGAGATCGCGTGGCAGGCCAATCCCCGACCGGTGACCCGCACCCGCCCGCCCGGCCCGCGCCGCCGGACCCGTCGACGGCGACCGACATCCCCGGCTTCGTCTCCAGACTGAACGAGCTCCGGGTGTGGGCGGGCCGCCCCGGCTACAAGAAGACGTTGCAGGCCATGGCGGACCGCACCCTCGGTCCCGGACAGCTGGCCGGGACCACGGTATGGCGGGTGCTGGAGAGCCGCCAGGACCTGGCGCTCATGCGCGAGCCACACCGGTTCGTCCGCGACCTGGTCACCGTCTTCGGCGCCGATCCCGCGCCGTGGCTGGACGTGCTGGCGCGCCTGCTACGCCCACGGACCGGCCGGCGCGCGCCGACTCCCGTCGGGCCCGGCGCCTCGCCGCACAGGAGATCCTGGCTCACCCGCAAAGTCACCGCCACGTGGTGGCCAGCCAGGTGGTCACCACGGCGGTGAGCAGGAGCCCGAGGTTGAGGCCGATCCGGCGGTCCCCACGCCGCAGATGCACGACGGTCGCGCCGAGTTGCAGGATCACGAACCCACCGGCCGCGGCCAGGGCCAGCCAGGGCGCGATGCCGGTCAGCGGCGGCAGGACCAACCCGATCGCGCCGAGCACCTCCAGCGCGCCGATGGTCCGCACGACCGGCATCGGTGTCCGGTCCACCCAGGCCATCATCGGCTGGAGCCGGTCGCGGCCGCGGAACAGCTTGAGCCAGCCCGCGTAGACGTAGAAGAAAGCCAGCAGGCCGGCCACGATCCAGTACGCGACGGTCATGACCCGGTGGCCGGCTCGGTGGCGTACCGGCGCATGGTGGCGAGGTGCGCCTCGGGTGTCATCGCCCGGCCGTCGGCGGACAGGTCCCGCAGGTCGCGGAAGTACCGCACGTACCGGTCCGGGGTGAACGTGCTCAGCATGACCACCGGCTGGTCGGTGATGTTGGCGAAGGTGTGCGGGGCCCCGGGCGGGACCATCACCAGCGTGCCCGGCGGCGCGTCGTGGTGCTGCTCGCCGACGGTGAACCGCAGCGTCCCGGACACGATGTAGAAACCCTCGTCGTGCTCGGCGTGGCGGTGTTGCGGTGGCCCGGGCGTGTGCGGCGGGATGCGGGACTCGGTGATCCCGAGCCGGTGTCCGGTGGTGCTGCCGTCCTCCAGGACACGCATCCGCGTTCCGCCAAGGACGATCACCTCGCCATCACCGGGGCCCACCACGGAGACGCTGGGTTTCGGGTCGTCGTTCATGCCACGATTCCACTGGCCGGCCGCCGCCGCTGTCCAAGACCCATCCGGTGTTCTCGATACCGTACGGGTATCGTCGCAGCTATGGAGCTTCGTACGCTGCGCTATTTCGTGGCCGTCGCCGAGGAGCTCCATTTCGGCCGCGCCGCCGGCCGGCTGCACATGAGCCAGCCACCGCTGAGCCGGGCGATCAAGCAGCTGGAGACCGAGGTCGGCGCCGCGCTGTTGCACCGGTCCCCAGCAGGCGTCACGCTCACCCCGGTCGGCGCGGTGCTGCTCGACGAGGCACGCGCCCTGCTCGACCACGCCGACCGGGCACGCCTGCGCGTGGCCACCGCGGCCGGCGTGGCGAGCATCACCGTCGGCATCCTGGGCGACAGCGCCGATCCGGACGTGGTCCGGCTCGCCGACGCCTACCGCCGCGAACACCCGCACGCCGAGATCCACATCCGCGAGACCGACCTGACCGACCCCACCTGCGGTCTGCGTGCCGGGGCGGTGGACATCGCCCTGACCAGAGGACCGTTCGACGAGACCGGCCTGGCCGTACGGGAACTACGCGCCGACCCGGTCGGCGCCCTGCTGCGCGCCGACGACCCGCTGGCCAACCATCAGCGCCTGACCCTGGCCGACCTGGCGGACCGCCGTTGGTTCCGGTTCCCGGAGGGCACCGACCCGCGGTGGCAGTCCTACTGGAACGGTGGGCGGACCAGAGCTGGCCCGGTGGTGCGCGCGGTCCAGGAATGCCAGCAGGCCGTTCTGTGGAGCGGCACCATCGGCATGACCCCACTGGCCCACGTGCCCCCGGCGGGACTCACCGTCGTGCCGGTGGTCGACATGCCTGCCAGCCACGTCCTGCTGGCCTGGAAGAAGAACGGCAGCCACCCCCTGATCAAGTCCTTCGTCAGGCTCGCGACCACCGCCTACCGCGGCTGACACTCAGGTCAGCGTGATCTCCACGCGGTGGTGGCCGGTCAGGGTGGCCGGCACGGCGTGGTCTGCCCGCGCCACACCGTCCACAGTGAACGCCGTGACCCGGGTGCCCGCACCGGTGACCGTCACCTCCATGGTCAGCCCGCGATGGGCGAAGCCGGACAGCCGGAGCCTGGGGAACCCGGCGGGCACCACCGGCCGGAAGCGGATCTCGTTGCCGTCGAAGGACATCCCGAACAGTCCATAGTGGACCAGCGCGAGATAGCCGGCCGCGCTCCACAACTGGCGGGCCGACCCGTCCGGCCGACCGGTGTCCTGGCGGTAGAACTCGTGGAAGGTCGCCGCGTTGCCGGCCAGTTCGGTCAGGGCCGCCAACTCGGCCGCGAACACCTCGACGGCACCCCGGCTGGCCGCCGCCCAACCCCAGTAACCCTGCACGAACGGCCACACCGTCCCGTTGTGGTAGTGGTACTCGTCGCGCCACAGCCACGGCCCCCACACCGGGAACCTCGGCCACAGACACGGCAGCCCGTGGCGCGTCGGGGTCACCGTCCGGAAGACCGCCGCCGCGGTCTCGTCGTCGGCCACGCCCCACAGCAGGGCCAGCGCGGTGCCCAGACCCTCCCACCGGTCCGAACCCTCGTAGTAGGCGTAGTGACCGCGCTCGGGCAACCACAGCCGCTCGTTGATCGCCCGCCGCGAGGCCGCGGCCCGGTCCGCGAACGGCGCCGGGTCCTCGCCAAGCAGCACCGCCGCCCGCGCCGCCAGGGCGTACCCGCGGTGGTGCAGCACGTTGGTGCTCAACGCCGAGGTCGCCCCGACCGCCCGGCCACGGAACGCGAACCGCGGCGGATAGCCGCTGTTGGACTCCATAAAACTGGCACACCCACGGAACAGCCCGCCGTCGAAGACCTCCCGCTCCGCGCGCGCCAGGCTCGCCCTGGTCACCCCGTGGCTCCAGCGCAGGAACTCCAGATCACCGGTGGCGACATAGCAGGCCCAGGCGCCGACCGCGCCGACGATGGCGTCACTCAGGTTCGGCCACCCGCCGAAATGGGCCGACCGGTCCTGGGTCCACGTCGCGCTGGCGCCGCCGACGGCCCGCATCGTCGCCAGCGACACCGCGGGATGGGTCAGCCCGGCGCCAAGATCGATCGCGTACGCGGCGTCGCGCACCCACACCGTCGGCCAGGACTCCCCGGCCACGAACAGCCCGCCGGACACGCTCGCCGCCACGTCCCGCGTCGCCTTGGCGTAGGCCGCGTCGTAGTCCGCCCGCCCGGAGTCGAGCCTGGATACCGCCACACGGGCCACGGTACCCAGGCCACGCGTCGAGGTCGGTGTTACGTGGCTTCCATACTCCTGGTAACACGGCGAAAACTTGCCGTCATCATTCGAGGGCATTGCGGCAACAGGATCTTTGTAGCGTCGGTGGCCGTGCATACGGATTCGTCGACCGATGAGTATACCGGCCCGACCGGCGGCTCCCGAACCGAGCGAGTGCACCAACGCCTGCGCGATGACGTGCTCAGCGGCCGCATCACCCCGCGAACCCGGCTCGCGGAAGGACCGTTGGCCCGCCAGCACCGGGTGTCCCGCACTCCCGTGCGTGAGGCACTCACCCGGCTGGCCGCCGACGGGCTGATCGAGCGGCGCGACGGCGCCTTCTTCGTCGTGGTGCCCAACCTCGACGAGCTCCGTGACCTCTACGAGCTCCAGGTGACCCTGGAACTGCGGGGCATCACGAGGGCGATCGAGAACCCCTCGGTCCGCCACGACCACGAAACCCTTGCCATCGAACGTGATCGGTGGCGCGAGCTGGCCGCACACCCACCGCACCCGGACCCGGACTTCGTGCTGCGCGACGAGAGCTTCCACACCGAGCTGTCCCGTGCGGCCGGCAACCCCGCCCTGACCGAGGCGCTCAGATCGGTCAACCAGAAGGTTCGCCGCGTACGCCGATACGACTTCCTGACCCAGGACCGCATCGCGGCGACCAGCCGCGAACACCTCGAGATCACCGAACTCACCCTGGCCGGCGACCTCGACCAGGCCTACGTCGCGCTCTACGAACACCTCGGGGCGTCGACCGACGCCGTGCGGCAACGCGCGGAACAGGCGCTGACCCGGATGGCGCTGCACAACGGAGTGTGGTGAACACCCAGCATTCCCTTCCCCCACGCTGAAAGGAACTGTCGTGAGACACCTTCTGCCAACCGTCGCGGTCGCGCTGTCGGCGACCCTCGTCCTCGCCGCCTGCGGCAGCCGGGTCGACGACGCCGGCTCCTCGTCCGGCGCCGCGTCGTGCCTGGACTCGTCCGGCGACTCGGTGAAGATCGGGTTCCTGAACTCGTTGTCCGGCACCATGGCCATCAGCGAGAAGACCGTCAGCGACTCGTTAGGCCTGGCCGCCAAGCAGATCAACGCCGAGGGTGGCGTGCTGGGCAAGCAACTGAGGGTGGTGCAGGAGGACGGCGCGTCCGAGCCCACGGTGTTCGCGGAGAAGGCGGAGAAGCTGATCAGCGCCGACTGCGTCGCCGCGGTCTTCGGCGGCTGGACCTCCTCCTCGCGCAAGGCGATGCTGCCGGTGTTCGAGGGCGCGAACTCGCTGCTGTTCTATCCCGTCCAGTACGAGGGCCTCGAGTCCTCGCCGAACATCTTCTACACCGGCGCGACCACCAACCAACAGATCGTGCCGGCACTGGACTACCTCAAGGAAACCGGTGTCACGTCCCTGTTCCTCGTCGGCTCCGACTACGTGTTCCCCCGCACCGCCAACAAGATCATCAAAGCGTACGCGGCGGCCAACGGCATCGAGATCACCGGCGAGGAGTACGCCCCACTGGGACACACCGACTTCTCGACCATCGTCAACAAGGTGCGCTCGGCCGGCGCTGGCGCGGTGTTCAACACCCTCAACGGCGACTCGAACGTCGCGTTCTTCAAGGAGTACCGCAACGCCGGCCTGACCGCGGCCGCCATGCCGGTCGTGTCGGTGTCCATCGCGGAGGAGGAGGTCGGCGGGATCGGCGTGGACAACCTCGTCGGCCAGCTCACCGCCTGGAACTACTACCAGACCATCGACACCCCGGTGAACAAGGCGTTCGTCGACGCGTTCACCGCCGAGTACGGCCAGGACCGGGTCACCTCCGACCCCATGGAGGCCGCCTACACCTCGCTGTTCCTGTGGAAGGCCATGGTGGAGAAGGCCAAGTCGTTCACCGCCGACGACGTGAAGAAGGCCGCGGACGGCGTCACCTTCGACGCGCCGGAAGGCACGGTCACCGTCAACGGCGACAACCACCACATCGCCAAGACCGCGCTGATCGGTGAGGTCGGCGCGGACGGCCTGATCCACACCGTGTGGCGCTCCAAGGCGCCGATCGAGCCCGACCCCTACCTCAGGACCTACGACTGGGGCGCGGACCTGTCCAGCTGAGCGGTTCCTCCACAAAGGACATCACGGTATGGAAGCCCTGGTCAACCAGCTGTTCGCCGGACTGTCGCTCGGCTCGGTGCTGCTGCTCGCCGCGCTCGGCCTCGCCCTCACCTTCGGCCAGATGGGCGTCATCAACATGGCGCACGGCGAGTTCATGATGGCCGGCGCCTACACCGCCTACGTCGTCGGGGAGGTGGTCACCGACGCCGGGGTCGCGCTGCTGCTGGCCATCCCCATCGGGTTCGTCGTCGGCGGCGTGCTCGGGGTCGTGCTGGAGGCGACCCTGCTGCGCCGGATGTACCACCGTCCACTCGACACGCTCCTGGTCACCTGGGGCGTCGCGCTGATCCTGCAACAGGCCGCCCGCGACATCTTCGGCGCGCCCAACGTCGACGTCCGCGCCCCGGACTGGCTGGCAGGCGGCGTCGACATCGGCGTCACCGAGGTCCCGGCCGCCCGGATCTTCATCCTGGCCCTGTCCGTCGCCGCCGTCGTCGGCCTGACCGTGCTGCTGCGCACGACCCCGCTCGGCCGCCGCATTCGTGGGGTGGTGCAGAACCGCGACCTCGCCGAGACGGCCGGCATCGACACCCGCGCCACCGACCGGTTCACCTTCTTCATCGGCTCCGGCCTGGCCGGGGTCGCCGGCGTGGCGCTCACCCTGCTCGGCTCGACCGGCCCGACCCTGGGCACCAACTACATCGTCGACGCGTTCCTGGTCGTGGTCGCCGGCGGGGTCGGCCAGATCAGGGGCGCGGTGATCGCGGCGTGCTGCCTTGGCCTGCTGCAGTCGGCCTTCGAGTACTCGACCACGGCGAGCATCGCGAAGGTACTGGTCTTCGTGGTGGTCGTGGTGTTCCTCCAACTCCGACCACAGGGCATCTTCACCGTCCGGACGAGGAGCCTGCTGTGACCACTGTCCTCAAAGGACCCCGGGGCGTGCTGCTCGGGTTCGTGCTCGGCGCGGTGCTGCTGCTGGCCGTCGCCCCCGCGGTGCTGTCGGACTTCCGGCTCACCCTGCTCGGCCGCTTCGTGTGCCTGGCGATCGTCGCGGTCGGCATCGGGCTGGCCTGGGGCCGGGGCGGCATGCTCACCCTCGGCCAGGGCGTGTTCTTCGGCCTTGGCGCCTACATCATGGCCATGCACATGAAACTCGACGACGCCGGTCCGGGTGGCGTGCCCGACTTCATGCGCCTCTACGGCTCCGGCGAGGTGCCCGGCTGGTGGGAGCCGTTCCGCTCGCCGGTGGTCACCGTGGCGGGGGTGGTGCTGGTCCCGGCGCTGGTGGCGTTCGCGTTGGGCAGCGCGGTGTTCCGCAGGCGGGTGCGCGGGGCCTACTTCGCCATCCTGTCCCAGGCTCTCGCGGCGGCGTTCGCGATCCTGCTCGTCGGCCAGCAGACCACCACCGGGGGCACCAACGGGCTCAACGGTTTCCGCTCGTTCTTCGGCTTCAACCTCTACGACCCGGTGAACAAGCGGATGCTGTTCTACATCGCCGCGGGCACCCTGCTGGTGCTGGTGCTCGTGGTCTGGCAGCTCTACCGCTCCCGCTACGGCGAACTCCTGGTCGCGGTGCGCGACCAGGAGGAACGGGTCCGGTTCCTCGGCTACGACCCGGCGACCGTCAAGACCGTCGCCTACGTGCTCGCCGCCGTGATGGCGAGCCTTGGCGGCGCGCTGTTCGTGCCGATCGTGGGCATCATCTCCCCGGCCAACGTCGGCGTGGTGCCCTCGATCGCGTTCCTCATCGGGGTCGCGATCGGCGGTCGCACGACCCTGTTCGGCCCCGCCCTCGGCGCCATCGCGGTCGCCTGGGCACAAACCACCCTGTCGGAGAGCTTCCCGTCGTTCTGGACCTACTTCCAGGGCGCGCTGTTCGTGCTCGTGGTCGCCTTCCTGCCCGGCGGACTGGCCTCGGTCGCCACCCTGGCCCGCCGGCATCGCACCCCGCCGCCCGCACCGGACCAGGCCACCCCCACCAAGCAGAAGGAGCCAGCCCCGTGAGTTTTACCGCCGACTACCTCGAGCTGTCCGACGTGCGGGTGACCTTCGACGGGTTCGCCGCCGTGGACGGCGTGACGATGACCGTGCTGCAGGGAGACCTGCGGTTCCTCATCGGCCCCAACGGCGCCGGCAAGACCACCCTGGTCGACGCGATCACCGGGCTCGTGCCGGCGACCGGCTCGGTCCGGTTCGGCCGCACCGAGCTGCTCGGCAAGAAGGTGCACCGGATCGCCCGGCTCGGCATCGGCCGCACCTTCCAGACCGCCAGCGTCTTCGAGGAGCTGACCGTGCTGCAGAACCTGGACATCGCCGCCGGCGCCGGCCGAGGCCCGCTGACCATGGTGCGCGCCCGCGCCGGCGTGCCCCCCGAGGTCGATGAGGCGATGGTGACCGTCGGCCTCACCTCGGCCAGGGACACCCAGGCGGGCACGCTCGCGCACGGGCAGAAGCAGTGGCTGGAGATCGGCATGCTGCTGGTGCAGAACGCCCGCGTGCTGCTGCTCGACGAGCCGGTGGCCGGCATGAGCGCGGAGGAACGCGCGGAGACCGGCCGGCTGCTGCACCGGGTCGGCGCCGCCCGGACGGTCATCGTTGTCGAGCACGACATGGACTTCATGCGCGCCTTCGCCGACTCGGTCACCGTGCTGCACGCCGGGAAGATCCTCAGCGAGGGCACGGTGGCCAACGTCCAGGCCGACCCGAAGGTCCAGCAGGTCTACCTCGGCACGACCGACAGGACGGTGAGCTGACGTGCTGACCACGACCGACCTGCACGTTGGCTACGGCAGGACCACCGTCGTGCACGGCGTGTCCGTCGAGGTCCCCGACAACGGGGTCGCGGCCGTGCTGGGACACAACGGCGCGGGCAAGACCACCCTGCTGCGGGCGGTGGTCGGCCTGCTCAGACCGACCGCCGGCCGGGTGCGCCTGGACGGCGAGGACATCACCCGGCTGCGCCCGAACGAACGGGTGCGGCGCGGGCTCGCCTACGTGCCGCAGGGCCAGCAGTGCTTCCCCCAGCTCACGACCGAGGAGAACCTGCGACTGGTCGCCGACACCCAGCGGTCCGGCCGGGCCGCCGTCGACGAGGTGCTCGACCTGTTCCCGGCGCTCACCGGCCTGCTCGCACGCCGGGCCGGCCTGCTCTCCGGTGGTCAACGCCAGCAACTGGCCATCGCGCGGGCCCTGATCACCCGACCCCGGGTGCTGGTCCTCGACGAGCCGACCGAGGGCATCCAACCGTCGGTGGTGGCCGACATCGAGGCGACGATCCTGTCGCTGACCGGCCGCGGCGGGATGTCGGTCCTGCTGGTCGAGCAGCATGTCGGCTTCGCGCTGGCCGCCGCCGACCACTACTACGTCCTGCACGCCGGCACCGTCACCTCCTCGGGCGCGGGCGGCACCGAGGCCCACGACACCGTGCGCACGGCGATGGCCATCTGACCGTCGGTAACGGGTCGGCGCGGGCCCGGGCTGCGCCGATCGCCGTAACCGTGTATGCTCAATCTTGGTCGTTAGTTTTGTGTTCGTGTATCATGCGCGCTCGCGAAACATTTGTTGCGGGCGTTCGCGTTTCTCCAGGTTGGTTGGAGCAAATCCCGTCGCAGACAACCCGGTTCGCCGTGACCACGGTGTTCCGTAACCCAACCTGTTGAGGAGAAAAATATGGCTCAGGGCGTTGTGAAGTGGTTCAACTCCGAAAAGGGCTTTGGTTTCATCGCCCCGGACGACGGCACCGCTGACGTCTTCGTGCACTACTCGGAGATCCAGGGCAACGGCTTCAAGTCGCTCGAGGAGAACCAGCGCGTGCAGTTCGATGTCGGCCAGGGCCAGAAGGGCCCGCAGGCGACCGGCGTCACCGCCATCTGATTCTGGTCCGGGCCACGCCCGGACCCGCGTTACCTGCCGCCGGCAGGCCCCCGCGTCGAGCGGGGGTCTGCCGGTTTCGGCGTTCCGGATGCTACCGTCAAATAGAACACGTTCTACTTGACGGGGTGCACATGAGGTTCGGGATCGTGCTGTTCACCAGCGACCGAGGCATCACGCCCGCCGCGTGCGCCAAGGCCGCAGAGGACGCCGGCTTCTACTCGTTCTACGTGCCGGAACACACCCACATCCCGGTCCGCCGGGACGCCGCGCACCCGCACACCGGCAGCGCCGACCTGCCGGACGACCGGTACCTGCGCACGCTGGACCCCTGGGTGTCCCTCGCGACGGCCGCCGCGGCCACCTCGTCGATCCGCCTGGCCACCGCCGTCGCGCTGCCGGTGGAGTCCGACCCGATCACCCTGGCCAAGACGGTCGCGACCCTGGACTTCCTGTCCGGCGGCCGGGTCACCCTGGGCGCCGGGTTCGGCTGGAACACCGACGAGCTGGCCGACCACGGCATCCCCGCCCGGTTCCGGTACACCGCGCTGCGCGAGTACGTGGCGGCGATGCGCGCGCTGTGGACCGAGGACGTCGCCTCCTACGAGGGCAGGTTCGTGTCCTTCGGCGGCAGCTGGGCCTACCCCAAGCCGGTGCAGGACCACATCCCCGTCCTGATCGGCGCCGGCGGCACGGACCGAACCTTCACCTGGCTCGCGGCGAACGCGGACGGCTGGATCACCACCCCGTACGAGACCGACCTCGACGAGCGGATCCAGCTGCTGCACAAACACTGGTCCGCGGCCGGTCGTCCTGGCGCGCCCTACGTCGTCGCGCTTGGCGGCCGCGCCGACCCCGACCGGGTCGCCCACCTGGCCTCGCTTGGCGTGGCCGAAGTGGTCATCGGCGTGCCGGACAAGGACGAGGACGCGGTGCTGGCGTTCATCGCCAAGATGGGCGCGCGGCTCGGACTCGGTTGAGCCCCTCGGCTCGCCAGTGGTCCCGGTCGGGAAACTGGTCGTCCCGCCGCCAGCGCCACGTCGAGAACAACGCCCACACCAGCGCGCGGCACCGGCGAACCAGCTCGGGGTCGGCGTTTGGACAGTGCGCGGCCACCTCGTCGGGGGCATGGGCGAGATCGAACTCGACCGGCCCCCGGCAGCAGGTCGCGAGATCCACGAACAGCGGCCCGCGTCGCGTGTTGAGCAGGTTCCCCGGATGCGGCTCGCCGTGCAACAGCTGCTCGCCGCCGATCGTGGCGCTCAGCGTCCGGAGGGTGTCGCCGAGAAACTCCCGGTCGGCGTCGGGTAGCGCCGGCGTCCGCTGCCGGTCGCCCACCTCGCGCAGCGCCCCACCGATCCGCTCGGTGACATGCGGGGCCGCCAGCTCGACCCCGCGCAGGGCGGCATGGTGGCGGGCGAGCGCGTCCACGTAATCGGCCGGCGCGACCGCCGATCCCACCGGCTCGTAGTAGGTCCAGAGCGAGAGCACGAAACCGGCCCGCGGCCACACCCGCGGTTCGACCCGAGGATCAAGCTCCGCCACCGGCCCGCCGACCTCGGCGACCCGGCGCGCGACCGCCACCTCGAACTCGAAGCCGGCACGATGCGTCGCCGGCCCGACCCGGACAAGAACGTCGCAGGGCACCAACCGCACCACGACACGATCGGAGTTGTGGATGACGACCGCGTCGTCGACCTGAAGGCCCAGCGCGGAAACGGTCGCCCTGCCGGCCTCGACCGCGCGCCGGACCTCCGATGCCTCCATGCCGTCATCGTGGCACAGGGGTCAAAGCGGGTTTCGGTGCCGCGCGGGGCAGAAATCCGGGGGACCGGTCCCATGCCGGCGGCAGTACGGTGCGCGCCGACACTCCAGGGACAGGGGTGTCGCGACTGGGGTGACCTGTCGCTTTTGGTGTGCCCAAAGGAGGTTACGCATGCGTCTACAGCGAGCTGGTCTCGCGATTCTGCCCGTGGTGCTCGCGGTCGGACTGGTGGGGGTCGCCGATCCGGTCGCGGTGGCGGCGGGTTCCCCGTTGCCGGTCACCGGTGTGGTGGCCAGTGCCGATGATGGCAACGTCCCGGCGAACACCCTCGACGGTGACCTGAGCACCCGCTGGTCGGCAGAAGGCGACGGGGTGTGGATCCGGTACGACCTCGGCTCGGCGCAGACCATCGGTTCGGTCTCGCTCGCCTGGCACAACGGGAACAGCAGACGCACGACCTTCGACGTGCAGCTGTCCGACGACGCCTCGTCGTGGACCACCGTCCTCAGTAGACAGATCAGCAACGGCACCTCACTCCAGCCGCAGAACTACGACTTCCCCGACGCCGCCAGCCGGTACCTGCGCGTCGTCGGCTACGGCAACACGTTCAACGACTGGACCAGCATCACCGAGACCACCGTCAACGGTGTCGGCGAGGAGGAGCCTGGCGACCAGACCGAGGCCGCGGTGCGCTACGGCTGGGGCACCCCACTGCCGATCTCCGACGAGTTCAACTACACCGGCTCGGTCGACCGGACGAAGTGGGGTGTGCCAAGCGGCAACGTTGGCGGCACGGCCGGCTGCTGGGAAGGACACAGCGGCAACGGACGTCGCTGCGCCAAGAACAGCACGGTGGCCGACGGCATCATGACCATGCGCGGGGAAGCCAACGGCGACACCGGGTGGCTGGAACAGGAGCTGAACCGCCAGTACGGCCGGTGGGAGATCCGCTCCCGCTCCCGCAACCTCGGCACCTCCGGCGAGCCCTACCACGTGCTGCACCTCATCTGGCCGACCTCGGGCAAACGCCTGGAGGACGGCGAGTACGACTGGGTGGAGTACTCCGACCCCGACGCCCAGTGCCTGGAGGGGTTCCTGCACTACCCGGACAGCCCGTCGGACAAGAAGGAGCACGAGGAGACCTGCCCGGTCGACATGACCCAGTGGCACAACTTCGCGTTCGAGTGGACCTCCGAAGCCCTGGTCGGCTATGTCGACGGCGTGGAGTGGTTCCGCCTGTCCGGCGGCGCGAACTCCGACCGGGGCGACATCCAGGACATGCCGTCGGGCCACCTCAACATCCAGCTCGACAACTTCGAGGGCAGCAGCGGTCTGCGCCCTGCGGTCTTCGAGGTCGACTGGGTCCGCGTCTACGACTGACTTTCCGCTCAGCACCAACGAGAAGTGAGGATCGATGAAACGAGCTAGTCTTGCGGTGATGGCCGTGGCACTCGCCGCCGGAATGGTGGGCGTCGCCGACACGGTCGCGGTTGCCGCAGGTTCTCCGTTACCGATCTCCGGGGTGACCGCCAGCGGCGACGACGGCAACGTGCCGGCCAACACCCTGGACCAGGACCTGACCACCCGCTGGTCGGACGAGGGCGACGGGGTGTGGATCCGCTACGACCTCGGCGCGGCCCAGACCGTCGGGTCGGTGTCGCTGGCCTGGCACCAGGGCAACACCAGGGCCTCCAGCTTCGAGGTCCAGCTGTCCGGTGACGGGTCGTCGTGGACCACCGTGGTTGCCAGGAAGAACAGCAGCGGCGGCACCCTGCAACTGGAGAACCACGACTTCGCCGACGCCTCCGCGCGCTACGTCCGCGTTCTCGGCTACGGCAACCCGGTCAACGACTGGACCAGCATCACCGAGGCCACCGTCAACGGGGCCGACGGCGGTGGCGGCGGGGGAGACTGCGACTACCCGGCCGACGTGCTGAACCTGCAGAACTGGTACATCGGGCTGCCCATCGGCGACGAGGAGAGCCCGCTCAACATCGAGCAGCCGGACCTGGCCACGTACTCGATCGACCCGTGGTTCCGCGCCACCGACGACTGCGCGGCGGTCCAGTTCCGGGCCCCGGTCAACGGGGTGACCACCAGCGGCTCCAGCTACCCGCGCTCCGAACTGCGGGAGATGACCGACTCTGGGCAGACGAAGGCCAGTTGGTCGTCGACCTCGGGCACGCACACGATGGAGATCGACCAGGCCATCACCGCGCTGCCCAACGAACGGCGCAACATCGTCGCCGGCCAGATCCACGACGCCAACGACGACATCTCGGTGTTCCGGCTGGAGGGCAGCAAGCTCTACATCACCGACGAGAACGAGAAGCACACGCTCATCGACGAGAACTACGAGGTCGGTGACCGGTTCCGGGCGAAGTTCGAGGTCAGTGACGGAAAGATCAGGGCATACTACAACGGTTCGCTGAAGGCCACGCTCTCCAAGAGCTTCACCGGCGGCTACTTCAAGGCCGGCGCGTACACCCAGGCCAACTGCGAGTACTCATCGCCGTGCAGCGCAAGCAACTACGGCGAGGTGAAGATCTACGGGCTGACCGTGACCCACTCCGGTGACGAGAACCCCGCCCCCGGCCAGACCGTGCCGGTGGCCAACTCGTCACAGCTGCAGAGCGCGCTCGGTGCCGCGAAGGCGGGCGACCGGATCGTGCTGGCCGACGGCAACTACACGATCAACAAGATGTCCGGCAAGAACGGCACGGCCAGCAAGCCGATCACCGTGGTCGCGGCCAACCGTGGCCGCGCGGTGATCAACGACGGTCAGCTGGAGGTGGCGAGCTCCTCGTACGTGACGTTCGAAGGTCTGAAGTGGACGAACAGCGACACGTTGAAGATCACCAGCTCGAACAACGTGCGGCTGACCAGGAACCACTTTCGGCTGACCGAGGAGGATTCCTCGCTGAAGTGGGTGATCATCCAGGGGGAGAACAGCCACCACAACCGGATCGACCACAACCTGTTCGAGGAGAAGCACAAGCTGGGCAACTTCATCACCATCGACGGCTCGGAAACCCAGCAGTCCCAGCATGATCTGATCGACCACAACCACTTCCGCAACATCGGCCCCCGCGCGGAGAACGAGATGGAGGCCATCCGGGTCGGCTGGAGCGAGATCTCGGAGTCGAACGGGTTCACCGTGATCGAGTCGAACCTGTTCGAGAACTGCGACGGCGACCCCGAGATCATCTCCGTGAAGAGCAACGACAACATCGTCCGCTACAACACCTTCCTCACCTCACAGGGCACGTTGTCGCACCGGCACGGCAACCGGGGCACGTTCCACGGCAACTTCTTCCTCGGTGAGGGGAAGTCGGGCACCGGCGGGATCCGGATCTACGGCCAGGACCACAAGATCTACAACAACCACTTCGAGGGCCTGACCGGCACCGGCTACGACGCCGCGCTGCAACTCGACGGCGGCGACGTGGACACCTCGGGCGCGCTCAACGCCCACTGGCGGGTCTACCGGGCAACGGTGGTGAACAACACCTTCGTCGACAACACCTCCAACATCGAGATCGGCGCCAACTACAAACACGCGCCGGTCGACTCGACCGTCGCCAACAACGTGGTCACCGGCAGCAAGGGCAAGTTGTTCAACGAACTCAAGACGCCGGTGAACCTGACCTACGCCGGAAACATCGCCTGGCCGCTCGGCTCGGCGACCGTCGGCGTCACCGGCATCCGGTCGGCTGACCCGCTGCTGGCCCCCGACGGGTCAGTCCACCGGTTGGGCGCGGGCAGTCCCGCGATCGACGCGGGGACCGGCAGTCACTCGTTCGTCACCGACGACATGGACGGCCAGGCCCGCGCCGGCGGCGCGGATGTCGGCGCGGACGAGCGGTCCTCGGCCGCGGTCACCCGCGGCCCACTGACCGCGACCGACGTCGGACCGGACGCGGACTAGGAAAACGCGAGGCCCGGTGGCACGCGCGGGGCGGTGCCACCGGGCCTAGCCGACGTTCAGCAATGTTTTACGGCCCCTTTTGTGGATCCGTCGGGATTTGTGGGCAGGTGGTCGTCATAGATCCACCCATGTGTCTGTGTCCCAGCGATTCGGGCGAAGGTCCACGTGTTTCCGTAATCGTTCGCCACCCAGCACCAGTAGTAAACGAGAGTCCCAGGCTGGATCCACACCTCGTTCCCGCACGCCTCGTACGGGCCGACCTTCATGTTCGCGCCGCGGACCAGGCGCCCACTTCCGTCGTCGACATTTTCGAAGTCCCAACCGGTGCACTCCACGGCGGCCGGTGACGCCGGGCCAGTTGCGGATGCGGACGGTGTGAACAATCCGGCACCTGTGGCGAGGAGAATCGAGGTGATGATCACCATCACCTTGGGGGCGAACTTCTTCATTCTTCCTCCGGGATTTGTTTTTGTCGCACTGCGGTGTTGGTCTGCACATCCCCGACATCGGCCCTATTTTGAGCATGCCGACGGTTGTTCGGTGACCTGGTGAACTGCCGGACAAACAATCGACGAACAACCCCCGCCCGCGCGCCCGGCTCGCTCACGGCGCGCCAGGCCTCCTGCCAGCGGCAATCGTCCGTGACAGGATGGCGGCATGGTCGCCGGTGCTCAGTCCTCGGATAACCCGCGTCGCCCGTGGCGTGGTGTGGACGCCGACGAGCGGCAGGCCCAGCGGCGCGAGCGGCTCGTGGCGGCCGCGTTCGGGATCATGGGAGTCGATGGCGCGGCCGCGGTGAGCATGCGGGGTGTGTGCCGCGCGGCCAAGCTGAGCGAGCGCTACTTCTACGAGAGCTTCGGCCGCCGCGAGGAACTCCTGGTCACCGTGCTGGAGACGGTCGCGGGCCAGGCGCGGGAGGTGCTGGTCGCGGCGTTGGCGCAGGCGCCGGGCGACACGCGCCACGCGGTGTCGGAGTTCACCGAGTTCGTCACGGGGGACCCGCGCCGGGGGCGCGTGTTGTTCGTGGAGTCGCTGGTCGCGCCGGAGCTGTCGGTTCGGGGCGCGGAGCTGGTGGAGGAGTTCACCACCACGATCGCGCAGGCGTTGCGCACGCCGGCGCTGGCCGGGCAGGCGGCCGACGACCGGGACGTCGAGCTGAACGCGCAGGCGGTGTTCGGCGCGCTCGCGTACCTGTTCCAGGGCTGGCTCGGTGGCCGTCTCGCCGTGTCGGCGGACCGGTTCGTCGAGCACGTCGTCCAGGTGATCGAGCACGTGGCGGCGGCGACCTCGCGCGACGCCTGACCTCCCGTAGCCGGGGCACGTCGAAGTTGACATCACCTGATGTTGACATCAGTTGATTCCTATTTTACGGTCGGCCGAGCGAGCACGTCAGCGAGGAGGCAGCCGAAGATGGTCAGCACCGAGACGCGCCGGGTCCGAGTGGCGATCATCGGCGCGGGCTTCGGCGGGTTGGGCACGGCGATCGGGCTGAAACGCGCGGGTATCGACGACTTCGTCGTCCTGGAGCGTGCCGGCGACATCGGTGGGACCTGGCAGGTGAACACCTATCCGGGCGCGCAGTGCGACATTCCGTCCATTCTGTACTCGTTCTCCTTCGCGCCCAACCCGCGCTGGAGCCGGCTCTACCCCTACCAACCCGAGATCCGGGACTACCTGAACCGGTGTGTGGCCGACTTCGGGATCACGCCGCACCTGCGGCTGCGCCACGACGTGCTGGACGCGCGTTGGGACGACACGGCGGCGGTATGGCGGATCCGGACCGATCGGGGTACCTGGGAGGCCGGCGTCCTGGTCGGCGCCATCGGCCCGTTCAGCGAGCCGGCGGTGCCGGCGCTGCCGGGCTTGGACACCTTCGGCGGCACCACATTCCACTCGTCGGCGTGGAACCACGAACACGACCTGGCGGGACGCCGGGTGGCGGTGATCGGCACGGGCGCCTCGGCGGTGCAGATCATCCCGCGGCTGGCGCGGGTGGTGGACCGGCTCACCGTCTTCCAGCGTACCCCGACCTGGATCATGCCCCACCTCGACCGGCCGGTGTCCGGCTGGGCGCGCCGGATCCTCGACGAGGTCCCCGGCGCGGCGCGGGCCGCGCGCACCGCGCTGGACCTGGTCCAGGAGGCGTTGGTGCCGGGGTTCGTGCACCAACCGTGGCTGCTCAGGGGCATGTCCGGCATCGCCGGCGCACACCTGCGCCGTCAGGTGCGCGACCCGGTCCTGCGGGCCAAGCTCACGCCCGCCTACGCCTTCGGCTGCAAGCGGCCCACCTTCTCCAACGCCTACTACCCGGCCCTCGCCCAGCCGAACGTGGACGTGGTGACCGAGCCGATCCAGGAGGTTCGGCCCGGCGGCGTGGTGACGGCCGACGGTGTCGAGCACGACGTCGACACCATCGTGTTCGGCACCGGGTTCCGCACGACCGACCACCCCGGCTTCGCCCGGCTGCACGGCCGGGGCGGCCGCAGCCTCGCGCAGGTCTGGGCCGGCAGCCCGCGCGCCTACCTCGGCACCACCGTTGCCGGCTTCCCCAACTTCTTCCTGTTGCTCGGCCCCAACTCGGTGGTCTACACCTCGCAGGTCGTCACCATCGAGGCCCAGGTCACCTACATCCTCAGCGCCCTCACCGCGATGGACCGCGCCGGACTGTCCACTATGGAGGTTCGACAGGACGTGCAGCGCGCGTTCGTGCGACAGGTCGACCACGGTTTGCGGCGCTCGGTGTGGAACACGGGCGGCTGCGCCAGCTACTACCTGGACGCCGCCGGCCGCAACTTCGTGTTCTACCCCGGTTTCAACCGCCGCTTCCTGGCCAGGACGCGGCGGGTCGCGCTGACCGACTACCACCTCGGCCACACCGGCGAGGTCGTCGAGAAGAAGGCGAGGACGGCATGACGTTCCGCATCGGCAGGAAGCCGGTCATCGACCCCGCCGGCGCGCGCCGGTACACCGGGCAGGCGCACGCGATCACGCCGAGGGACGTGCATTTCTCCTGGGACGGGGTTCCGCTGCACTACATCCCCGGCGAACCGATGGCCACGCACATCATCAACGTGATGCACCTGGTGCTCCCGGAAGGCGAGCGCGCGATGGCCAGGGCACTCGGCGAGGCGCTGCCGCTGATCAGCGACCCCCGGCTGCGGGAGGAGGTCACCGGCTTCATCGGACAGGAGGCGACCCACGCGTCCTCCCACGAGGGCGCCCGTGCGCACCTGGCCACGCTGGGACTGCCGGTCGAGCCGGTGGCCGGCACGATGGACTGGCTGGTCGACAAGGTGCTCGGCGACCACGGTCTGACCGGCAGGGCGCGACACGCGTGGCTGTGCGAGCGGCTCGGCCTGTTCGCCGCGATGGAGCACTACACCGCCGTCGTGGGGGAGTGGCTGCTCGGCGCGGATCACCTGGAGCGCAAGGGAATGCACCCGACGATGCTGGACCTCGTCCGGTGGCACGGGGCCGAGGAGGTCGAGCACCGCAACGTCGCCTTCGACGCGTACATGCACGTCGACGGCGGCTACTTCCGCCGCGTGCGCACGGCCGTGGTCGCCAGCTTCACCCTCGCCGTGCTGTTCGTCAGCACCGCGCGGTACCTCTACCGCGCCGACCCCACACCGGACCGGGGCGGCCACTGGCTGCGGGAACTGGTGAGCGCGACCCGGCGCGGGGTGATCCCGCGGTTCGCCCTGTTCCTGACCGAGATCCCGAAGTACCTGCGGCCGACCTTCCACCCGTCGCAGTTGGGCAGCATGGACGAGGCCGTCCGGTACCTGGCCCGCTCGCCCGCCGCCACCGGTGCCGCGTGAGCGCCCTCGGCACGCCGAGCCGGGGGTTGCGGCTGGCCGCGGCGGCCAGCGACGTCTACCGGCGGGTGTTCGCCGCGAGCCGGGTCGGCGCGCTGCTGTCGCGGCCGAATCCCGTGCGCCGCACCGGATACGACCTCGACGTGGTGGTGGGGCGGATCAGGCGGGAGGCCGAGGACGTCCTCGGCCTCGACCTCGTGGCCAAGGACGGTCGCCCGCTGCCGGCGTGGCTGCCGGGCGCGCATCTGGACGTGGTGCTGCCATCGGGCCGGCAGCGCCAGTACTCGCTGTGCGGCGACCCCGCCGACCGGTCCACCTATCGGATCGCCGTGCGCCGGGTCGCGGACGGCGACGGCGGCTCCCGCGAGGTGCACACCAAACTGTCCGAACAGGACTCTCTGCGGATTCGCGGGCCACGCAACGCCTTCTCGCTCGTGCGTACGGCCTGCGCCTACCTGTTCGTGGCCGGCGGTATCGGCATCACCCCGATCCTGCCGATGGTGCGCTCATGCCACGAACTCGGCCTGCCATGGCATTTGGTCTACTGGGGACGGTCACGCGCGAGTATGCCGTTCCTACCGGAGCTCGAACGCTACGGCGACCACGTCGAGGTCCGCTCCGACGACGAGAACGGCCCGCCGGACCTCGGCCAGATCCTCACGCTCGCCCCGGCGGGCGCCGCGGTCTACCTGTGCGGCCCGCCGGCGTTGATGGCCCCGGCCAGGGGGATCATGCGTGCCGCCAACCCCACCGGCTCCCTGCACGCCGAGCGGTTCAGCCCACCGCCGGTGGTCGGTGGGCGACCGTTCACGGTCCACTTGCGACGCAGCGGCCACACGGTCGGCGTCGGCGCGGACGAGAGCGCGCTGGCCGCGATCCGGCGCACGGTGCCCGGCGTCGCCTACTCCTGCCAGCAGGGCTTCTGCGGCACCTGCCGGGTTCGCGTGCTCGACGGCGAGGTCGCCCACCGCGACCGGCTGCTCACCGACGCCGAGCGGGCCGACTCGATGTTGGTGTGTGTCTCCCGCGCGGCGACCGGCAGGCTGGTCCTCGACCTCTGATCCACCGAACAGGAAGGGATCCGCCCGATGACGCGCTGGTACCCGCTCGCCGAGAGCGACGACGAGTTCCTCGACCGCGCCCGGTTCCGGCTCGACCACGAGGTCGTGCTGCCCGCGCCGGCCGACCGCGTGTGGCAGGCGCTGACCGCCGACGACGCACTGGTGTCCTGGGCGAGGGGCATCACCGGCGCCGAGTGGACCTCGCCCCGACCCTTCGGGGTGGGCACCACCAGGACGGTGACCGTTGGCCGAGGCGTCGCGGCGCTGCGGGAACGGTTCTACCGCTGGGAAACCGGTCACCGCATGACGTTCACCGCGACCGCGGCGAGCAGGCCGGGAATCCGGCGGTTCGCCGAGGACCTCGTGCTGACCCCGGACTCGGCCTCGACCCGACTGCGCTGGATCTTCGCGGTCGACGCGCAGCCGTGGCTCGCACCGCTGCTCAACCTCACCCGGCCAGCGCTGGCGCGGATCACGGCGGGCTGGGCGGCCGGCGTCACCGGCGCACGGCCGGAACGGAGCTGACATGGCCTTCCGGGTCACCGCGACGCTGCGCGACCTCGGGCTCCCCCTGCCCGGCGGTCGGACCTACCGCGTGGCCGGCCGAACGGTGCTGATCACCGGTGGCGGGGCCGGCATCGGCCGCGCGCTCGCCAACCACCTGCACCAGCGCGGCGCGATCGTCGCGCTCGTCGACCGGGACGAGCACGCCCTCGCCAGCACCGAACACGAACTGGGCGGCGACCGGGTGCTCACCGCGGTCGCCGACGTCCGCGACCGCCCCGGTGTCGCCGACGCGATCGAGGACCTGGCCGATCGTGCCGGCGGGCTGGACGTAGTGGTGGCCAACGCGGGCGTGACCCCACCACCCGCGACGCTGCGCCAGCTCGACCCGGCCGAGTTCGACCGGGTCTTGGCGATCAACGTCACCGGCGCGTTCAACACCGTGCGCGCCGCGACCGCGCGGTTGATCGACCGGCGCGGGCACATCGTCGTGGTGTCCTCGGCCGCGGCGTTCGTGCCGGGCCCCGGCGGCGCTCCGTACATGATCAGCAAGGCCGCCGTCGAGCAGCTCGGCCGGGCGCTGCGCCTCGAACTCGCTCCCCACGGGGTGAGCGTCGGCGTCGCCTACTTCGGCGTCGTCGACACCCAACTGGCCAGGACGACGCTGGACGAGGACCCCATTGGCCGTGAGCTGGAAAGCCGGCTCCCGGCGCCGCTGCGCAGGCGCATCACCGCGGCGAGGGCGGCCGAGGTACTCGCCGACGGGATCGCCCGGCGCGCCGGGCGCACGCTGGCCCCGGCGGGGTGGCAGCCGTGGGCCCTGCTGCGCGGCCTGCTCAACGTCGGGGTGGACGCCTTCCTCGCCGGCGACCGCGCCACCCACCGGCTCATCCTCGACCTCGAGGCCCGGCACCGAGGAGGACCCCGCTGACCACCACAGGTGCACGAGCCCGCCCAGGTGTAGCGGCGGCCCCAACACGGCTCAGGCCAGGTCGCGGTACTGGTGCAGCAGCGTGTTGAACGCGCGCAGCTTGTCGACCGCGTCGTCGGAGACCGGGTCGGGGTGGAAGTGCGTGACCTTGTTGCGGATGCGCCGAATCTCGTCGAGCCGGGCGATGAACGTCGGGCGGTCCAGCGGCCAGGCAAGCCGTTGCCAGATGTCCTTGTCCTCGAGCAGCCGTTGGTAGTCCCCCATGGTGAGGTCGTCGAAGCTCGTGATCGGCCGGGAGCAGAACCGCCGGACGGTCTCGAGGTCGAGGGCGCGCTTCAGGACCCAGCGCAGAGTTTGGTCGAGTTCGCCGAGTTGGAAGAAGGGCGTGGCCATCACGCCGTAGCGGTGCGCGACGTCCGCGGTCGTCACGATGCCGGCGACGGCCCTGGTCTCGTCCAGCACGAACACGAAATCGCGTTGCTGCAGCGTCGGTAGCACCTCGAACAGGTCGCGGTCGTAGGCGACGACCTCGACCCGGGTGTCGATCGCGTCGGCGACGGCCGCGTCGGTCCGCTGGTGCATGACCTGCGCGATCGACCGCCAGGTGACCGCGCCGCGCAGGTTGCGCGGGCCGCTGAGCACGGCGAGCTGCGAGAAGTCGTTGAGCGCCATCTTCGTGATGGCTTCCTCGATGGTGCTGTTCGGCCCGACGGACACGACGCCGCGCAGCGGCGACAGGTTGCCGACCTTCAGGCCGACGTCGAGGTCACCGCCGCCCTCGACGTCCTCGGTCACCGGCACTTCGTTGGCGTCGGCCGGAGCCTGCGGCGTGGACGCCTCCGCCTCGTCGGGAGGTGTGGACAGTGAGACCACCGTGTCCAGCGTGACCGCGCGGAAGCTGGGCGAGGTCACCAGCCCGTGGTTGGCCAGGTCCGCCTCGATCTGACCGACCTGGTCACCGCGGTCGGCCGCGCCCCACAGCGCCAGCAGCTCGCGCACGGTGATGCGTTCGGGAGCGTGCTCGTCGGCCTGGGTGCGCGCCTGTCGCAGGCGTTCGTGGACCCGCTGCCGAGCGGTGTCCCGATGGGCCTCGGTGGTCACCACGGAGATGGCCTGGTCGAGCAACTGCTGGCGCACGGCGTCCAACAGCCGGTCCTGGTCGATCACCCGCCACGCCCGCCACCCGTCGACCGCGCGCATCCCCGCCGCCACCATCGCCGCCCGGGACGGCGACCGGAACTCCTCACCGTCGGGTTCGAGCCGGATCCGTCCCTTCTCGGTGACCGTCGCGTCATAGGTGACGCCGATCCGGGCGCGTGCGAACCGCAGTTTCGCGCCCGGGCGCAGTAGTTCTGCTTCCAGCAGGTCGAGCACGGTCACCCGGCGACCGCCGATCAGATACATCGACCGGCCTCCGGTGTCGTCCTGGTGATCGCCGTCGGGACCGGCCACAGAGGATCACCACTTCCGCAGGCCACTGAACTTGCGCCGGGCACCGATCGCCTGTTTGAGCACCCGCTTCTCCAGTTCGGACGGACGCAGCTGGTCCACGCGCGTGAGCTGGAGCTCGGCGGCCACGGCCAGCAGCGAGTTCCGGTCGAGTCGTTGTGCGCGCAGATACTCCGCGCCCTGCTCCTCGGTCTCGGTCGCACGCAGGTGTGCCGCGATGGCCGCCGGGTCGACCCCGGGGACGGCCGGGGGCGGCGCGTCGGGGGTGGGCGCAGGCTCGACCGCCGCGGGTTTGCGCCGCGGTGGGGCCGCCGCCTCGGGGGAGCGCGGCGCGTCGTGACCGACCAGCTGGTCGATGAGCTTCGTGCGGGTGAGGTTGCTGTAGCCGGTCACTCCGAGCAGTTTGGCCACCCTCTTCAAGCCGGTGACCGGAAGCTTCGTCGCGTTCAGGTAGATCAGCCGCTCCGGTGTGGAGGTCATGGCCGTGAGCTCCCGCGCGGTCCGCAGTGGATCGTCGGTCGGCACGGGCCTGGCCGGTGGCGCGACAGGTCGCGGCGCCGCGTCGGCGCCCACGACCGTCAACCGCGCGGTGCCGTCGGCCACGGCCAGCAGCGTGGCCTCGTCCTGTCGCGCCAGGAACTCGTAGACGCGGGCGTGCAGGGCCGCGACCGTGGTGAGGTCGGTCATCGCCGCCCCCCGGACAGGTCGAGTGCGCCGAGCACTTCGTCGGCCAGTTGGTCGAACTCCTTGACCACGTCGTCCTTTCCGGTGGTGCGCAGCATCGCGGGCACGCCGCTCTCGCCGGCGTCACCGAAATGCCGAGGACTGTTGCGGACCTTGCTGCTCAGCACGGCCACTCGCGAGTTCAGGCGTACCTCCTCGATGTAGGGGTGCTGGGCGAGCGTTACCCGCTGCGAATAGATCTGGACCATGGTGAACACCACGCCGAGAAAGTCCGGGGAGATCGGCAGGTGGTCGCCGCCATCCCGCTTGTGATGGACGAAGTCGTTGAACTGCTTTACCAGGTCATCGAGGTGGCCAACCAGGTAGTCCAGCCCCAAGGTCGAGAGATAGTCGGCCTTGGCCGGCACCAGGATGTGTTCGCTGGCCACGATCGCGGTCTTGGTCACCAGCCCGAAGTTCGGGGCGCAGTCGATCAGCACCAGGTCGTAGCCGGTGAAGTGGTTGTCGGCCAGCGCGCGGCGCAGGCAGCCGTGCAGGTCGAGGAACTTCCGCCGGGAGCTGTCGATGGTGGTGGCGCCACCCAGCTGGGCGGCGAGCTCGAGATCGATGTCGATCAGGCCCAGGTGGGAGGAGATGAGGTCCACCCGACCGCTGGTGTTCCCGAGCGCTCTGTTCACCCGCTCCGGGGTGACGATGAGCTCCGCCAGTGCGACGTCCCGGCCGGGCATGTCCCCGCCGTACCACCGTTTGATCGTGTGGCTTTCCTTGAGCCGGTGGTGCCAGTCGTCGACCGAGAAGAACGAGAACGTCAGGTTGGTCTGCGGGTCGAGATCGATCAGCAGCACGCGCAGACCGCGGCTGGCGGCGAGTGCCCCGAGATTCGCGGTGAGCGTCGTCTTGCCGACGCCACCCTTGTAGTTCATGACCGCGACGACCCGCATGCGTTCTCCCCAATGGTCCGGCTGACGACATTGTCAGAACCTGCGCGCCAAAGGCAACCACTGCCCGGATTGAGGACACGAAAAGGATAATGGAACAGATCGATTGTCCTGATTTCGGTGAAACCGGGTCTACTGGCGAATTGATTCGCCGTCCGGATCCGGGATTTCGACGGCGTAGGCGGCCGGGTGGGCGCTGTCCGGTGGGAGGCCGCGCTGGGCGAGCAGCAGCGCGCCGTCCGCGGCCTGGCCAGCCGGTGTGACGATGCGCGCGCCGGGCACCCGCCGCGACAGTTCGTCGTGAAAGGCGTCGTGCAGCAGCGGACCGGCGTCGAACAGCCTGCCGCCCCAGGAGAAGTTCGCCGGCAGGTCGCGGGCGGCCGCCTGGGCCGACTCCGCGAGATGCACGCCGGCTCGCCGCCAGATGTCGCCCGCCACTCGGTCGCCGTCGTGGGCGGCGGCCGCGACATCCGGGGCGAACGTGGCGAGTTCGCGTGCCGGCCAGGTCGAGCCGTAGATCGTGTGCAGCGAGCCGTCGATACCGCCGAACCGGCTGGTCGCCTTCGCCAGTAGCGCGGCCGAACCGCCGTCACGGCCGTCGGCGTGGCGTAGCGCGGCGCGCAACCCCTGGGCACCGATCCACGCGCCGCCGCCGTCGTCGCCGAGCAGGTGCCCCCAGCCGTCGGCCTGGTGCCAGGTCGTCCGGTGGTCGGTGCCGAGCACGATCACGCCCGTGCCCGCCGCGACGACGCACCCCGGCCGGCCGGCGAGCGCGCCGAGATGGGTGGCGAGCGCGTCGCTGGCGACGATCACGCCGCTGGTCGCGATGTGGCGGTGCAACTGGCCACCCAACTCCTCGGGACGGTCCAGTAGTCCTGGCATGCCGGTCAGGCCGACGGCCACCCGGTCCACCGCGTCGACGTCGAGACCGGCCACCAGCCGGCCGATCCGCTCGCCCAACGCGCGGGTGTCGATCCGCCCCGCCGTCCGGGGGACCGGGCCGTCGTCGTGAGTGGTCAGGTGGTGGTCGCCGACCTTGGCCCGGACGCGGATGCCGCCGCCACCGACGTCGACACCGATGTGTGCCTCAGCGCGCATCGGTGGTGAGCCGGTGCAGTGCCGACCGGACGCCGCCGGCCCGCAGCGCGGCGCGGCAGTCGGCCAGCGGGCGGCCGGACAACAGGTGGACCAGCGCCAGCGGCACGTCGCCGTCGCTGTGGCGCAGCGCGGCGGCGCTCTCGTCCTGGCTGAGGCCGGTGGCCATCTCGACGACCCGCACCGCGCGGGCGACGAGCTTGTCGTTGGTGGCGACCAGGTTCACCATCAGGTTCGAGTACGTGCGCCCCGCGCGGACCATCAACGCGGTCGAGAAGGCGTTCAGCAGCACCTTCGTCGCGGTGCCCGCCTTGAGCCGGGTCGAGCCCGTGACCGCCTCGGGTCCGGTGTCCGCGACGACCAGCACGTCCGCGGTCAGCGCGGCGTCCACAGTGGACGTGATGAGTACCGTCGCCGCGCCCACCTCGCGGGCCCGGGTCAACGCGCCCGCCACGTACCGCGTCGCGCCGGACGCGGTGATGCCCACCACGATGTCCCGCGCGCTCACCTCCGCCGCGTCGTCGTGGCCCGCGGCCTCGGCGTCCTCGTAGTCCAGGCCGGAGTCGACCAGCGCCGCCGTGCCGCCGGGGAAGTGCGGGGTGAACAGGCCGGGCGGCGCGTTGAACGTCGGGGTCGCCTCGGTCGCGTCGAGCACGGCCAGCCTGCCGGACGCGCCGGCGCCGAAGTAGTGCACCCGGCCGCCGTCGTCGATGCGGGGGAGGGCGAGGTCGACGGCCTCGGCCAGTGCCGGGCCTGCCTTCCTGGCGGCCTCGACCGCCAGGACGTCCTCCGCGAGTACCGCGTCGACGACGCGGTCGCTCGGCCACCGGTCGATGTCGGCGGTGCGTTGGTTTCTGTCCTCAGTGGACGTCATGGGATGCGATTCCTCTCTGCGCGCCGAACTCGTCGGCGTACTTCGCCAGCAGGGCGCGGCTGAGTGCGCGTACGTCGCCGCCTGGCCGGTCCGGGGTGGGCGTGCGGATGAACGTCTCCGCGAGCGCGCGCAGTTCGGTGTCGAGCGCGGCTTTGGCGGCCGGGCGGTCGGTCAGCGCTTGAGGTAGGTGGTGCAGCCACAGCTCCCAGCGCCGCTTGAGATATCCGGCGACCAGCCCGCTCCAGAGCCGCGCGGAGTAGTTGTCCAGCGAGGGATTCTCGGCCGTGTGCCACACGGTGACCAGGCGGCGGGCGTTGTCCGCGAGCACCGCCTGTCCCTGCGTATCGGACGAGCAGCCGACCGCGGCCGTGACCCAGGTGGACAGTCGCATCGACGGTCGGGTCGCGGCCAGGTCGTCGAGATCGTCGAAGACCTCGATGAAGCGCGCGGCCGCCGCCGTGGACACCTGGCCGGTCATCGCCTCGGACACCACCGTCAGGTAACGGAAATCGATGATCCGCGACAGCATCGCGACGCCCGCCAGCGCGAGGTCGTCGTCGGCGGCGCCGGACGCCGGCAGCCGCAGCAGTGCGCGGATGGCGACCAGCAGGTCGTGCGGGTCGTAGAACAACGCCGCCCGCAC
The DNA here is from genome assembly GCF_054779715.1 of Actinophytocola sediminis. Taxonomy (NCBI): domain Bacteria; kingdom Bacillati; phylum Actinomycetota; class Actinomycetes; order Pseudonocardiales; family Pseudonocardiaceae; genus Actinophytocola; species Actinophytocola sediminis. The sequence continues at coordinate 41,896 of NZ_BAAGXS010000043.1, forward strand.
GGTGTCCACGTCCGAATCGAACGTGTAGTCCGGTGTGGACACCGCGATCGAGATGAACCGCTCCGGGAAGATCGACCGGGCGGTGCCAGCCAGCACCGACGCGCCGAGCAGGCGCCACGCCTCCTCGGCGGCGGGATCGGCGGTCCCGTAGCGCTGGCCACCGAACTCGCGCAACCACCCGTCGAGCGCGGGCCCGGCATCCCAGGCCCGGTCCGCGACCAGTTCGAAGAACGCCGGGTTGTTGTGGATCGCCTCCATCGTCAGGCCGAGACCGACCGGGGGCCGGTCCGCGGCCAGCGCGGCCTCGAGGTTGCGTTCGGTGGCCGGGAGATCGGCGACCGGGTCGCTCCGGCCGCCGAAGTTGAGCAGGCCGTTCCACAGCCACGGGCGCCCGCCGTACCCGTCGAGTCGCGTCCACTGTGGATCCGCCTCACCCCACAGGTCCAGCACCAGCACCCCGCCATCGGGAATGCCGTCGAGGAACCGGTTCACCCGCTCGGTGGTCCAGTAGTCGCGCTGGTAGGAGAACGGCCACGACTGGAGCACCCAGACGGCCTGGTCGTCGGCCGCCCGCAGCCCGTCCACGATCGCGGCGGCCACCCGCGCGGGATGACCGGCGTCGCTGTCGGTCGGCGCCATCTCGATGAACGGGTCGGCCGCGTACAGGTGGTCGGTGCCGAACAGTTCCTGTTGCGCGGTCACGATCTCCGTGGTCAGCCGGCGGAAGAGCGGGTCGTCGGGATGGACCACGGTGGTCGGCATGCCCTGCCACCGCCGCGTCCGGGCATCGGCGGGCGCGAGTAGCGCCGGGACGTGCCCGGTGAACGCGGGCAGCACGGGCGTCATGCCCAACTCCCGCTGACGGTCCAGAATGCGCCGGCCGAGGTCGATGCTCCTCGGCAGCCAGTCGGCCGGCAGCGGCCCGGCGAAGCTGTCCAGACAACCCATGTACAGCCAGGGAAGGTAGGCCGGCCCGCCGAGGAACGATCGAATGTCCTCATCGGACATGCCGAGCCGGGTGTATGCCAGCGCGAGCGCGGCCTCGTGACCGACCAGGTTCAACGGCATGGTCACCCCGTGCAGCGCCATCCAGTCGATCTCGCGCGCCCACTCCGGCCAACCCCAGTAGGCGGTCGAGTAGCCGAACGTGCAGAAGTTGAGGTAGTAGAACTGATCGACCCGAGCGCGCCCACGCACCGGCGGCCGGGCGGTCACCTCGAGGTCGAGCGGCAGCGGCGTGTCCCATGTGACCCGCCGGCCGTGGGCCTCGATGAGATACCGGTGCAGACCGGCGCACGCGGCCGGCGCGTCGGTGGCGCCGACGTGCAGGGCGCGGTCGGCGACCCGTACCTCGAAGCCGCGCGGACCCGGCTGTTCCCGCAGGTGAAGTGGGGTGCCGTCGCCGACGACTCGCGTCCACAGGCGCTGTACGGCCGCGTCCCAGGAAGGTGACATGGGCGCAGTCTAATACTTTCGTATGGTACGTAACTATGTTAGGTTCCGAGGTCTCGAGAGGAGGGGCGATGGCACGGACAGTCGCGGTCGGCACGAACTTCATGCTGGAGAACAACGCCGCCGCGATCCTCACGCAGGTCCGCGCCGCGGGCCGCGCGCCGGTGTCCGCGCTGGCCAAGGAGACCGGCCTGTCACGCCAGGCGGTGTCCCGCTCGCTGGCGGTGCTCGACTCGATGGGCCTGATCGAGATCTCCGCCCCCGACCGCGCCGCGACCGCCACCGGCAGGCCACCGCAGCTCGTGCGGTTCCGCGCCGAGGCGGGCCACGTGCTGAGCGTCGACCTCAACCCCGGCACGGTACGGATCGTGGTCGCCGACCTCGCCGGCGCCTTCGTGGTCGACACGACCACCGCGCTGGACCGCTCGGGAGTGTTCGCGCACGCGCTGCGGGCCGCCGTCGAACGGGCCCTCGCGCAGGCGGGCCTGCGCCCGGACGAGATCTGGCACGCCTGCGCGGCCGCGCCCGGCATCACCGACCCGGCCACCGGGCACGTCAGCCTGAGCGTGAGCATGCCGGAGATCGTCGGCGACACCATTCCCGCCGCGGTCAGGGCCGCGGCCGTCGACGCGCCGCTGTACGTCGACAACGACGTGAAGCTGGCCACCGAGGGCGAACGCTGGCGCGGCACGCCACACGCCGAGGACTCGCTGGTGTTCATCGACTGGGGCGAGCGGATCGGCGCGGGCATCGTGCTGCGCGGCCAGCTGTACCGGGGCGCGTCCAACGACGCCGGCGATCTTGGCTACCTGGACCTGCTCGTGCCCGGTCCGTCCGATGTGGACCATGACCTCGGCCCGTTCGAGCGCTGGGTTGGCACGCGCGAGCTGCTGCGCACCGCGAGCACGGCCGCCGGCCGCGCGGTGACCCTGCCGGCACTGGCCAAGGCGGCCCGAGACGGCGACGACTGGGCGCTGACCGCGATCGACACCATCGCCACCCGCTTCGCCAAAGGTGTCGCCGCGATCCGCGCGCTGCTCGACCCCGAGGTGGTCGTGCTCGGCGGCGACATCGCCGAACTCGGCATGGTCCTGCTCGCCGCGATCGTCGACGCGCTCGCGGCCGAGGAACTTGGCCAGCCACGGCTCGAACTGTCCACTTTGGGCCCGGACGCGAGTGTCCACGGCGCGATCCGGCATTCGCTGTCGTGGGTGGAACGCGAACGGTTCGACATCACCGCGATGCGCCGGCGCGGCGCACTGTCCACCTAAGCTCGGCACCGAGGAGACAAAGCTATGCGTAGCAGGTATCTGGCCGCCGCGGCCGCCGCGGTGTTACTGGTCGCGGGATGCGCGGAGACCGGCGGCGCCGGGCCGGCCGCGCCAAGGGACGTGTCCAAGGAGCTCTCCGCCGAGCAGGTCACGCTGACCCTGGCCTACACCGACGACCCCCCGGTGAAGGCGCTCATCGACGCGTTCGAGGCCAAACACCCGAACATCACCGTCAAGGGCCAGCAGACCCCGTTCTCCGACTACGTGAAGTCGATCAAACTCGGCATGTCGTCGTCCACCCCGCCCGACATCGCCGAGTACAACCCCGGCGCCATGCGCTCACTCGTGCCCGGCGGCCTGATCTACGACCTCGCGCCCTACGAGGAGCTGTACGGCTGGCAGGACGGTTTCCCGGCGTCCAGCCTGGAGGTGTTGCGGTCCAACGCGGAGGCGAAGGAGTACGGCACCGGCGGCCTGTACGCGGTGCCCGGCGCGCTGTCGGTACTCGGCGTGTTCTACAACAAGTCGCTCGTCCAGGCGGCCGGCATCACCGGCACCCCCGCGACACTCGCGGAGTTCGAGCAGCACCTGGCCGCGGTGAAGAAGGCGGGCACCACTCCGATCAGCCTGGACAACCTGGAGGTCGGCGGTTTCCAGCTGTGGAACGCGCTGACCAACGTGCTCGGCGACCCGGGGGAGTATCGCGACTGGGTGTACGGCAAGCAGGGCGCCACGATCGCCACGGACGGCGCGACCCAGGCCGCGCAGAAGATCGCCGACTGGGCGACCGCCGGCTACCTGCCGGAGTCGGCCAACGCCATCGGGGTCAACGACGCCAGGGCGAACTTCACCAGCGGCAAGAACGCCTACCTCGTCACCGGCAACTGGGCGGCGGCCCCGATCGCCGAGGCGATGGGCGAGGACGTCGGCTTCTTCCTGTTCCCGGCGGTCGAGGCGGACTCGCCCGCGGTGGCCTCCGGGGCGAGTGTGGCGTTCTCGATCTCGTCGAAGACCAAGCATCCCAACGAGGCGGCGGCCTTCCTCGACTTCATGCGATCACCGGAAGCGGCGAAGGTGCAGTTCGAGACCGGCTTCATGCCGGTGAACAACTCCGTCGAGGTCGACGCGAGCGGCGTCACCGCCGAGATCGCCACCGACTTCAAGAAGGTCGTCGCCGAGGAGGGCATCGTGCCGTTCCCGGACTTCGCGTCCCCGAACATGATCGACCGGCTGACCTCGGGTGTGCAGGGACTGGTGAGCAAGCAGACGACACCGGCGGACTTCCTGGCCTCCCTACAGGAATCGTGGACCGAACACCATGGCTGACCGAGCCGTCGCGGTCCTGCCGGCGCGGGCGACCCGTGCCGGTGGGACCGCGGTGGTCCGCCGCCGGCGCCGTCGTTCCGGGCGGCTGCTCGCGCTCGCCTACATCGCGCCCGCCGCGGCCGTCTATCTCGGCTTCGCCATCTGGCCCGCGATCCACACCGTCTATCTATCCTTTTTGGACTGGGACGGCATCCTCCCAGCCACCTGGGCCGGCTTGGCCAACTACGCCACCGTCTTCACCGACCCCACCCTCGGCCCGGCGCTGTGGCACGCGATCGTGCTGATCGTGTTCTTCACGGTCATCCCGTGCGCCATCGGGCTGTTCCTGACCGCGCTGTTGCAGAGCGGCGTGCGCGGTATGACCGCGTTCCGGATGATCTTCTTCCTGCCGCAGGTGCTGCCGCTGGTCGCCGTCGGCATCACCTGGCGGTGGATGTACAGCGACGACGGGCTGATCAACCAGGGCCTGCGGCTGATCGGTCTCGGCGGGGTGAGCCGGGCCTGGCTCGGCGACTACGACACCGCGCTGATCGCGCTCGGGCTGATCGGCAGCTGGGCGATGACCGGGCTCTGTATGGTTCTGTTCCTGTCCGGGGTGCAGAAGGTCGACGTCGCGCTGTACGAGTCGGTCGCGCTCGACGGCGGCGGGCCGGTCCGCAAGTTCTTCACCGTGACGCTGCCGGCGGTGCGCGGCGAGATCACCATCGCGAGCGTCATCACCACGATCGCCGCGCTCGCGAGCTTCGACCTGGTCTTCGTGACGACCAACGGCGGCCCGGTCAACCAGACCACGGTGCCGGGCCTGCTCGTGTACCGGCTCGCGTTCAACGAGAGCGACATCGGCGGCGCCGCGGCACTGGCCGTCGTGCTGACGCTGATCGTGATCGTCTTCGTGACGGCGATCCGCATGATCACCCGGGAGCGCTCGTGAACCCAGCCCGTTCGATGGTCGTCGCGCGCTACCTCGTGCTCACCCTGCTGGCCGTGGCGGTGCTGCTGCCGTTCGTGAGCGTGACGCTCGCGGCGTTCCAGCCCTCCGGCGCGCAGGTTTCGGGACTGAGCCTGCCCTCGACGTGGTCGTGGTCGAACTTCGTCGCGGTGTGGCGGGACCACGATTTCGGCCGGCTGGTGGGTTCCGGGTTCATCATCGCGGTCGGCGTGGTGCCGCTCGCGCTCGTGCTCGCCACCCTCGCCGCCTACTCGCTCGCGACGCTGGACCCGTTCGGCGGCCGGACGATCTCCGTCGGGTTCGTGCTCGGGCTGACGCTGCCGATCGAACTGGTCGTGGTGGCGCTGTACTTCGACCTGAACCAGCTCGGCCTGACCAACTCCTACCTCGGCGTCATCCTCGCGGAGACCGCGCTGTTCATGCCGTTCGGCGTCTACTGGATGCAGACCCACTTCGCGGCCCTGCCGGCGGAACTGGTCGACGCCGCGCGCGTGGACGGCGCGCGGAGCCTCACCGTGCTCACCCGCGTCCTGCTGCCGATCTCCTGGCCGGCGCTGACGACGCTGGGGGTGCTGTACTTCATGTGGTCGTGGAACCAGTTCCTGCTGGTGATCGTGCTGATGCAGGACCCGGCACTGCGCACGGCGCCCACCGGGCTCGGCATGTTCGTCGGCCAGTTCTCGACCAACGTCCCGCTGCTGTCGGCGGCCAGCCTGATCGTCGTCGGCCCGATCGTGGTGCTCTACCTGATCTTCCAACGCAACTTCGTCAACGGCCTCACCCAGGGCGCGGTCAAGGGCTGAGGAAACCTAGTCGACCGGGCCACGCAACGTCAGCACGACCCGGAGCACGTACTCGACCGCCGTTGGCAGGGCGGCCCCGCGCAGCTCACCGCGGTCGGCCAGGTTGCGCGCCGCGAACTCCAGCGCCCGCTCGGTCCCGCCGCGCCGCACGACGAGCGTGGCGATGTCCTCGATGTCCAGGTCCGGGTGGTCCATCCGCACGAGCGCGAACTCGACGAGCAACTCCTCGGTCGTCATGTCCGCCTCCTCCGCCTCGGCGTCAATCTACCCGGCACCCGGCCGGTCGTTCACACCTTTGAGTGGTCCGGGTGCCGTGCCCGGTGTCACGCCCGATCCGGCCGGCCGGGTGGTTGTTGGCTGCCAGGCATGAATCCCGTTCGGACGGTCACGCGCACCGCGGACTGGCTGCCGGCCGTGCTCGGTGGTCTGCTCGCCGCCGGGTCGATGGCCGTTCGGCAGCTGGCCGGGACCCCGGTCGGCATGGCGAACAACGGCGACGCCGCCCGGCTGATGTGCCAGGTCGGCGCGGACAGCGGCAACGCGCACCACGGCGCGGACCGGTGGGACTTCGTCCGCTTCGCCTACGCCGAACTGCCCATCGACGCCCCGTGCCCGGCCTACCGGACCAGCCAGTACCTCCAGCTCAGGCTGAGCTCGTGGCTACACGACCTGCTCGGCCTGCCCGGGGCGCTCGACATGCGCCTGGTGATCGTCCAGGACTGTGTGCTCGCCGGGGTCGCGGTGGGCACGATGGTGTGGCTGCTGCGCCGGACCAGGTGGTGGGTGCGGGTCGGGGTGCCGGCCGCGCTGTTCCTGGTACTGGCCGACGCCACGTTCGCCGGCCATGCCGCGTCGCCGTTCAGTGAGCCGGCCGCGTTCATCGGCCTGGTGACGGTCGCGCTCGCCGGCGTGGCGGCGGTGGGCGGCACCCGCCGGCGTACGGCGTTCCTGATCGCCACGGCCGGCGCGGCGCTGGCGGTCAGCGCCAAACTCTCCGCGATCACGCTCGCCGTGCCGTTCGCGCTCTTCCTGGTCACCCGGCGGCTGCCGCTGTGGCGCGGGTCCTGGGGGTTGCCGGTGGTCGGCGTGGCCGCGATCGCGTCGGCGGCGGTGTGGGTGAGCGGCACGGAGACCAGCAACTACGAGCGGGTCAACGTGGCCAACACGATCACCATGACGATCATGCCGCAGAGCGCGGACCCGGCCGGGGTCGCGACCGACCTCGGCCTGCCGGCGTCGTTCGGCCAGTACAGCGGCACCCACTGGTGGAGCCGGCCACGCCTGCCGGCGGATCCGGAGTTCGCGGCCAACGCCCACCACCTCACCAGGACGAACCTCGGCCGGTACCTGCTCGACAACCCGGCCGCCGTGGTCCGGATGGTCACCGGCGGCGCGGACGAGTACCTGGCCTACCGGGTGGACTACCTCGGCAGCTACGGCGAGTTCGCCGGCAGGCCGCCGGGCAGCCAGGAGTGCCGGCTGTGCCTGCTGCCGACGGTGTCGCGCGCGTTGGCCTGGACCGGCTTCGCCGGCGTCGCCGGGTACTGGCTGCTCTGTCTGGTCGCCGCCGGGGCGCAGCTGCGCCGGTCGGCCCCCGGCACGCTCCGGCGCGGCTTCGCACTGGTCGCGATGACGCTCGTCGGCGTCGCCGTCGTGCAGTACCTCACCGCGGTACTGGGGGAGGGCAACGAGATCACCAAACACCTGTCGGTCGCGCTGCTGGCCGCCACCCTGGCGCCGGTGTGGTTGCTGGCCGGCCTGTTCGCCTCGGGCGGCGACCCGGAGCTGGTCGAGTCCGAACAGGCCGATCGCGACGTCGGCCAACTCGCCGCGCGCTGACGGACTTTGTTGTCCTCCGCGAAAATACGGTGCGGTTGCCGTGTCCGGTTGGTGATACGGTCCATCCCATACGGTATTCAGCTGTGGATCCCTGGGGGGATGCCATGAGTGGCGGCACTGTGTCCGGTTCACCGTCCCGTACCCGAGTCGCGGTCGCGACCTTCATCGGCACCGCGATCGAGTTCTACGACTTCTACATCTACGGCACCGCCGCCGCGTTGGTGTTCGGCACCGTGTTCTTTCCCGAGTTCTCACCGGTTGCCGGAACACTCGCGTCGCTGGCCACCTTCGCTGTCGGCTTCGCCGCCCGTCCGCTCGGCTCTGTCGTCTTCGGACATTTCGGCGACCGGGTGGGACGCAAGCGGATGCTCATCGTGTCGTTGTTGCTGATGGGTGGCGCGACCGTCGCGGTCGGCCTCATCCCCTCCTACGCCGCGATCGGGGTGAGCGCGCCGATCCTGCTCGTCATCGCCCGGTTCGTGCAGGGCATCGGGATGGGCGGCGAGTGGGGTGGCGCGGTGCTACTGGCCACCGAGCACGCGCCGGCCGGGAAACGCGGTCTCTACTCCGCGTTTCCCCAGCTGGGTCCCTCGGTCGGGTTCGTGCTCGGCAACCTGGTGTTCCTGGTGCTCAACGCCACCATGCCGGCCGAGGTCTTCCAGTCGATCGGTTGGCGCATCCCGTTTCTGGCCTCCGGGGTGCTGCTGGTCGTCGGCTACTACATCCGCGTCCGGATGACCGAGACCCCGATCTTCCAGGCCGCCCTTGACCGCCAGCAGCAGGTGCGGATGCCCTTCGCCGAGCTGATCCGCCACCAGTCCCGGGTGCTGCTGTTGGCCGCGCTGGCGTTCATCCTGGCCCACGCGCTGTTCTACACGGTCACCACGTTCGTGCTCTCCTACGGCACCACCACCCTCAACGTCAGTCGCACCACCATGTTGGTGGCCGCGATGATCGCGGTCGCGGTCATGGGAGCGCTCACGCTGTTCTTCGCGGTCTGGTCCGACCGGCTCGGCCGCAGACGACTCTGCCTGGCCGCGGCGGTGGCCGCCGCGCTGTGGGCGTTCCCGTTGTTCTGGCTGGTGGACACCGGAAACCCGGTGCTCATCACCGTCGGCATGACCGGCGGCATGGTCTGCTTCGCCATGCTCTTCGGCCCGATGGGCGCCTTCCTGCCCGAGCTGTTCCGGGTTCGTTACCGCTACTCCGGCGCCTCCTTCGCCTACAACGCGGCCGGGGTCGTCGGCGGCGGCGTCAGCCCGATCGTGGCCGCCGCGCTGCTCGCGGGCACCGGCACCTCCGCCTGGGTCGCGGCCTACCTGGTGGGGATCGCGCTGATCTGTCTGGTCAGCGTGCTGTTGTTGCCGGAGACCAGGGACAGTGACTTCGCCGACGGGCTGACCACGGTCAGTCCCGAACAGCCGAGTCCGCGTGGTCGGCTGCGAACCGCGCCGAGGTGAACGGACTCAGGTCGACCGGGGCCGGTTCGCCGAGCGCCAGCGCGGCGGCGCACTCGCCGACGGCGGTCGCGAACTTGAAGCCGTGTCCGGAACAGGCCGAGGCGTGCACGACCCGGGGGTCGACCGGCGACCGGTCGATGACGAAGCTGCCGTCCGGGGTGAGGGTGTAGAAACACTGGCGCCAGCGCACCGGTTCGGGATCGATGCCGGTGAAGATCCGGGCGACCATCGCGGCCATCTCGGTGCGGGACCTGGGCGGCACCGCGTGCGGCCGGACGTTCTGCGGGTCGCCGGGGCGTTGCTGCCGGTTGTGGAAACCGATCTTGACCTGTGGCCCGTCCTCGCTCCACTCCGGCACCCCGTAGACGACGTCACCGGCCGCCGACTCGTACAGGAACGCCGGGAAGCCGTCGATGCCGAGCCGACTGTCCACACGGAACCAGTACACCGGCACCCGCATCGGGGTGAGCACGTGTTCCAGGCCCGCGGCCAGCGCTCCCGGCATCCACGGGCCGGTGGCCAGGACCACCGACCCACAGGAGACCGTCTCGCCGGAGCGCAGCCGTACCTCCACACCGGTGCCGGTGTCCCGCAGCCCCGCGACCTCGTCGCCGAACCGCACGCGAGCCCGCCTGCGCACGGCGGCGTCGAGCATCGCCAGCCGGGCGCGGGTGGCGAGCACGGTGTACGCGCCCGGCTCGTACAGGGCGGTCATGTCGTCCCCCACGCCGAACCACGGGTACCGCTCGGCCAGCTGTGCCGCGTCCAGGACCTCGTGCTCGATACCGCCGAACCGCGCGGTCCGGCGGCTCAGTTCGACCACCCCGCTTTCCCGCGACCCGACGAAGACCCCGCCGGTACGCACGAGCAGGGGATCGCCGTGGATCTCCGCCAGTTCGGTCCACAGCTCGTTGGCCCGGTTCAGCAGCGGTAGGTACGTGGTGCCCTCCCAGTAGGCGCGGCGGTAGATGCGGCTCTCGCCGTGGGAGGAGCCGTACCGGTGGGTCGGTCCGTTCGCGTCGACGGCGAGCACCTCGGCACCGCGCTCGGCCAGCGCCCACGCGGTCGCCGCGCCGACGACGCCCGCACCGACGACCAACACGTCGTAGTTCATGGCAGACGAGTCCCTTCCTCGTGTGTCTCGCCGGTCGGGGTCACCACCGGTCGAGTCCTGCGGGTGCGCAGCACGGAGTCCACGACGATGGACACCAGCGCCAACCACACCACGACGAAGCACAGGATGGTGTTGCCGGACGGCACCTGGCCGTAGAAGACCAGCGCGACGACGAACTGCGTTGTCGGCAGGACGTACTGCATGAACCCCGAGACCGTGAGCGTGATCTTCTTGGCACCGAAGGAGATGAGCCACAGCGGGGTGACCGACACCAGACCGCACACCGCGAGCAGGGCGATCTCGGTCCCGCCCGCCGCCGGCCCCGGGTCGAGCGAGTACGACGTGCCCGCGACGGCGGCCACGGTGACGACGGCCAGCAGCGCGGTCTCGATGGTGAGCCCGGTGACCGGATCGGCGGTGGTCAGCTTCTTCAGGAAGCTGTACACCCCCCAGGTCGTGCCGATCGTGACGTACACCCACCACTCGAGCTCGCTGCTGCGCAGGATGAGCAGCAGCACCCCGAGCAGGCACACGACGAGCGCGCCGCCGCGGACCCGGCCGAGGCGCTCGCGCATCACCACCGCGCCGAGGGCGATGGTGATCGCCGGCGCGATCAGGTACCCCAGCCCGGTCTCGATCACCTTGCCGTGGATCGAACCCCAGATGAAGGTGAGCCAGTTGACACACACCAGGATCGCGGCGGTGAGGTGGATCAGCACGACGCGGAGGTCGGCCGCCGCGTTGATGGCGGCCCGTGCTCGTCCCAGCAGCGCCAGCGCGGCGCAGAGGGTCACCAGGGACACGAGGATGCGGTAGCCGAGCAGGGTCGGCGGCGGCACGTTGCCCAGCGCGTGCCAGAACAGCGCCGACGCGCCGAGAATGACGTTGGCCACCGCCATCGCGGCGATGCCGACCGCGCCACCCCTGGCCTGCGAAACCGTCATCCTCGCGTCCTTCCCGCCGGTGCCAGGCGGATCTCGACGATCTCGTAGGACCAGTGCAGCGTCCCGTCGGTGTCCGTGCTGAAGGCCGCGCCGTGCTCCTCCTTCCAGCGGCGGAACTCCTTCACCAGCACCGCACGCGACAGCCGCCATTCCTCGGTGTAGAAGAACAGCGGGAAGCCGTGCCGCTCCACCATTCTCAGCTCCAGCGCCGCGCCGTCGCGCCGCCGCTGTCTGGCCAGCACGTCGCGGATGCCGGTCATCGAGTTCAGGCCGACGACGGCTCGCCCCGACGGGGTGAGGTGGTCGGGCAGTCGCAGCAGGAAGTCCAGCAGGACGGTCTCCCCGGAGAACATTGCCGACAGGCTGAGGTCGGTGAGCCCGCTGCGTTCCAGTTCACGCCGGCACTCCGGCGAGGGGGTGCGCCAGCCCGGCGGGTTGAACACGATCAGGTCGAACCGTCCCCGCGCGCCGGCACAGTCGAACAGGCTGCCCTCGCCGAACATGATCCGGCGGTCGCCGAAGTTGCGTAACTCGTTCTCCTCGGCCGTCTTCACCGCGGGTGCCGAGATGTCGGTCGCCAGGACGGCGCGTGCGCCCATGGCCCGCAGCAGCAGCGCCAACGCCCCGCTGCCGGTGCCGATGTCGAGCACCGTGCTGTCCTCAAGCGCGCGCCGGTCGGTGCTGCGCACCAGGTAGTCACCCAGTGCCAGCCCGGCCGGGCTGACCTTGAACACCCCGGGTCGGTCGAGCAGGCGCAGGACGTTTCCCATGCCGAAATACGCCTCGTAGGAATCCTCGGTGGATACCAGGTCGGCAAGCCCACCCTGTCCGTGCTGTGTCACGCCCAGCAAGTTTCCCATCTCCGCTCACCTTGGCATTTCGAAGCTGACTCAGCTAACCAGTCCGTCCAGTTCACGCGACCGTTCCGCAGCCCTGTTCAAACCCTCGATGAGAATTTCCCGAAGTCGGTTCTCGCGGTAATGGAGAATGCCTTGTTCCGTGGTTCCGCCGGGAGTCATCACCTCGTCACACAGTTCTTCCGGGCTGCGCGTCGTCGATTCCAGCAGTGCCGCCGTGCCGCGCAGGACCTGGCAGGTCATCAGCCGTGCCTGGCCGGGCTGGAACCCCGCCGCCACCGCGAACTCGGCGAACGCGCCCGCGATGTGCGCGACGAACGCGGGCCCGCCGCCACACAGTGCGGTCGCCTCGTCGACCAGCGCCTCGTCGGCGACGGTGAGCACGCGCCCGAGCACGGCCAGCATGCGCTCGGCGAGCACCAGGTCGGCCGAGGTCACGGCGGATCCGGCGACCAGCACCGTCATGCCCTCCGCGACCTCGCACGGTGTGTTGGGGATCGACCGGACGACCCGTTCGGTGCCCAGCAGGGCTGTCATGGCCGAGATGGTCACGCCCGCCATGACGGACACGACCAGCGCGTTGTCGAAGTCACCAGGCGACCGCGTGCCGGCGAACGCCGCGAACTGCTGGGGCTGCACCGCGATGACCACCACGTCCGCCGGCCCTGGCTCGTATTGTTCGCGCGCTTCGACACCGAACTCCGCGCGTACCTCCGCCCGCCGGGATTCGGCCTTCTCGATCACCACCAGCGGCAGGTCGCCACCATTCTTCACCAGGCCGGCAATGATGGCCGTGCCCATATGTCCCGCCCCGATGAGCACTACTCGCCACCCGGAAAAATCCACATCTCCTCCTCGTTCACGACAACACTGTGAACTGGCCAGTGACGTTTCCCGTCCTGCAGAAGGCTGGCGCACCTTCCGCCGAACCGGCTACATTTTGCGTCGGCGTGATGACGCACTGCGCAAGTACGCAAGGGAGCGTGGATGGATCGGACCTGTTCAGCGACGTGCGGCGCACCGGAGCTTTGCGACGAGGCCCTGGACGTGTACGAGGGAGCGGTCGCGGACAGCGCAGGCGCCGGCTTCCCGCCGCTGAACGAGGTACCGATGTGTCTGCGCAGGCTCGGGCTGGTCGTCCCGTCGGCGCGGGCGCCCAACCGGGTGCGCGCGGTGCCGCCGTCGGTGGCCGCGGCCCACCACCTCGCGCCCCTGGAACGGGCGATCTCGCGCAAGCGCACCGAACTGTCCGCCGTCACCGAGACGTTCGAGCTGATCGAGCAGGCCTACGCCCGCGGTCGGGTGGCCCACCTGCCCGACGTCGTCCCCATCCGCGGTCAGGCGGAGGTCGAGGCCGCGTTGCAGCGCTCACTCGACGAGTGCAAGGCCGAGCTCATCACGGCGCATCCGGGGAAGGGGCGGTCTCCGGAGATCCTGGCGGAGGTGCTCAACCGCGACCTGCCGGCGCTGCGCCGGGGCGTGCGCAAGCGGGTGATCTACCAGCACACCATCCGTACCCACGGACCGACGCTGGAGTACATCGACAGCATCGTCGGCGAGGGCGCCGAGGCCCGCACCCTCAGCGAACTGTTCGACCGGCTCATCGTCTTCGACCGGAACATCGCCTACGTCGCGTCGCCGTCGCACGACGAGCACGAGCTCATCGAGATCCGCCAGTTCGGCCTCGTGCACTACCTGAGCCGCTCCTTCGAGCTCGCCTGGAACAGGGCGACGCCGGTGCCGACCACCGCCGGCTACCGGCACTCGGTCTCGGTGACCAGCGACCTCCAACGCAGCATCATGCGGATGCTGGTCAACGGGCTCACCGACGACAAGATCGCGCGCGAGCTGGGCATGGGCCGGCGCACGGTCGTTGAGCACGTGCGGCGGCTGTCCGAACGCTTCGGCAGCTCCGGCCGCGCCCAGCTCGGCTACGCCATCGCCCGGTCGGGCCTGCTGGACGACGACGCTCCGGCGCAGTGAACGTGCGGTGGCCGGGGTGGCCACCGCACGTCCGGTGCTACTGATCAGGACCACTGGATGGAGCTGATCTCTCCGTCCAGGGCGCCCGGGTTGCCGTTGATGGGGGTCCAGCCGACCGCCATGCCCTGGAACCCGGCGTGCTCGTAGTGCATCGAGTAGCAGAAGTTGTGGTTCTCGTAGGCGTTGATCCGGTCGTTCCAGCCGTAGTCCTCGAGGTTCCACACCTGCCACTTGACGACGCCGAGCGGGTTGCCAAGGCAGCTGTCGTTCTCCACCCACCAGGTGAACGTGTCCGTGCCGAAGAAGTGATAGTCGTAGTCGATCTCGATGACGTTCTGCGCCTGGACGCCCGGCTGGGGTGCCTGCTTGGCCAGGGCTCTCAGCTTGGCTTCGAAGGCCTTGTCGTCGGCGGCCTTCCCGGCGTCGCTCGGCGCGTCGGTGACCCGGCCGCCGGTCGCCGTGGCGATCGCCACGGTGAAGTCGTCGAAGCACTCGACCTCGGCGGCGGGGGCGGCCACGTTCGCGATGCAGTGGTTGGGTTTGCTCTCGGCGGCCTGCGCCGGGGTGCCCATCGCGGTGATACCGACGGCCGCGACGGCCAGGGACACCACAGTGAGAATACGAACTCGCACGATTACTCCTTGGTGTTGTTCCGGGAGATCACGCGGCCATGCTAGGAAGACCCTGTGCTGTCCGGCGCCTTCCGGAACTCGGACAGTCAAAGGGAAAGCGCGTCCGCACAGGCGACCCGGGTGGTGCTCCATGACGCAGGAATCCAGACAGGTGCTGGACACGTTCGTCGGCGAACTCAACCGGTTGCGGCAGTGCGCGGGGGCGCCGTCGTTGAACCAGCTCACGTCGTCGGCGGCCGTGGCCGGCCACCCGCTCGCCCGGTCGACCGTGAGCGACAAGCTCAACGCGAAGTCGTTGCCCGAGTGGGACTTCGTCGTCGGCTTCGTGCGCGCCTGCCTGGCCCACGCCGAGGAAACCGGCCACCAGGTGCCGGCGGAACTGGCCGACCTGGCGCACTGGGACGCCACGCACTGGGAGTTGCTCCGCGCCCTGGACGGTCACCGGTCGACCGACCGGCTCGCCGTCGCCGCGCAGCAGGAAACCCGGCGCCGCCACGCGAGTCCTCCACCGCGGGAACGGGATTCCTGGGTGGTGCCCCAACAGTTGCCCGCGTCGGCGCCGCACTTCGCCGGCAGGGCGGGGGAACTGGCCCAGCTGGCCGAACTGCTCGCCGATCCCCGGCCGCCGACGGCGATGGTGATCACGGCCCTTGGCGGCACCGCCGGTGTCGGCAAGACCACGCTCGCGGTGTACTGGGCCAACCGCGTGGCCGACCGGTTCCCCGACGGCCAGCTGTATGTGAACCTGCGCGGCTTCGACGCGGCGTCCGCGCGGCTGGACCCGGCCGAGGTGCTGCGTGGTTTCCTGGAGACACTGGGAGTTCCCGGCGAACGCACGCCGACCGACCTCGGCGCGCGGACCGGGCTCTACCGCAGCCTGCTGACCGGGCGCCGGGTGCTGATCCTGCTGGACAACGCCCGCGACGCCGAGCAGGTGCGACCGCTGTTGCCTGGCTCGCCGGGCTGTCTCGTGGTGGTCACCAGCCGGCAGCGGATGACCGGACTGGTCGCGGCCGAGGGCGCGCACCCGGTCGTGCTGGATCTGTTGTCCGACACCGAGTCCGGCGAACTGCTGGCGCTTCGCCTTGGCGCGCACCGGGTCGCGGCGGAGCCGGCGGCGGTGCGCCGCATCGTCACCGCGTCGGCCGGGCTGCCGCTCGCGCTGGCGGTGGTGGCCGCCCGCGCGCAGACCTTCCCCGGCTTTCCGTTGTCCCGGTTGGCCGACGAGCTGGACGCGGCCAGGCTGGACGGCTTCGCCAGCGCCGAGCCGACGATGGACATCCGGTTCGTGTTCTCCTGGTCCTGCCGGCAACTCGAGGCGCCGACGGCCCGGCTGCTGCGCCTGCTCGGCCTGCACCCCGCCGGCGGGTTCGGCGCGCGGGCCGCGGCGAGCCTGGCCGGGCAGCCCGTCGCGCGGACCCAACGGCAGCTGGCGACGCTGGCCCACGCCAACCTGGTGTCCGAGCCGTCGCCGGGCCGGTTCGCCATGCACGACCTGCTGCGCGCCTACGCCGCCGAACAGGCGACCGAGCGGGAACCAGACCGTCGGCAGGCGCTCGGCCGGCTGCTCGATCACTACCTGCACACCGTGCACGCCGCGGACCTGCTGCTGTACCCACACCGGGACGCGATCACGTTGCCGCCCGTGCCGGCCGAGGTCGCGCTGCCGACGTTCGCCGACCGCGACCAGGCGTGGGCGTGGCTCACCGCCGAACGCCAGGTGCTGCTCAACGCGATCGAGCTCGCCGCCGACGGCTTCGACACCCACGCCTGGCAACTCGCCTGGTCGATGAACACCTATCTCGACCGGATCGGCGCCTGGGCAGAGCAGAGCAGGGTCCAGCAGCTCGCGGTGGCCGCGGGCGTCCGGCTGGGCGACCTCGACGCGCAGGCCAGGGCCCGCCGCAACTGGGCGGTGGCGTGCCTGCGGCGCAAGCGCTACGCCGAAGCCGGCGAGCAGCTGCGGCTGGCCCTTGACCACTACGACCAGCTGGGTGACCACGTCGGCGCCGCCAGGACGGTGCTGAACCTGGGCATCCTCGACGAGCACCAGGCCGACTTCCCGCACGCGCTCCAGCACGCGCGGCTGGCGTTCGACCGGTTCGCGCTGGCCGGCCACACCCACGGGCAGGCCAACGCGCTCAACAACATCGGCTGGTACCACATCCAGCTCGGCGACTACGAGAGCGCGCTCGACTACTGTCAGCGAGCACTCGCGCTGCAACAGGAGACCGGAAACACCTACTGGCAGGCACACACCTGGGACAGCCTTGGCTCCGCCCATCACCACCTCGGCCAGTACACCGAGGCGATCGACTGCTTCAGCCAGGCACTGACCCGATGGCGCGACTCCGGCGAACGCTACTTCGAGGCGACGACGCTGACCCACCTCGGCGACTCCCGCCAGGCGATCGGCGATGCCGGGAACGCGCGCTCAGCGTGGCGCCAGGCCACGGCCATCCTCGACGACCTGGCCCACCCCGACGCCGGCCCGGTACGCGCCCGGCTGCGCTGAGGACCCTGACCGGGCAACCTTGCGATCACCTTGCGATCACGACGCCGTGGGGGAGTGCTCGATCCCGAGAGATCAGATCGTGTCAGATCCGTGATCAACGTGGGCTGGTCCGGTGACGGACCGACCCGCCGCACACCCTGTCACCGGCGACAACCCAGCGTGCGGGTCGCTTCCCGGGCGACCGGCTCGACCACCCGATTCCTCGCTCAGTGAGATTCCCCGGTGACCAAGGGTGGTGAATCGCGGCCTGAACCATGTCAACAGCCCGCGTCGCATACCCGCAGGCCTGCCCACCGGCAGCGGACTTGTTAGGTTGCGAGGCGCCGAACTCAAGGGCGGCGTTCACCACCGAGAGGTCATGCTGGCTGTGTCATTGATCGAGCTGTCCGAGATCTACAAGGTCTTCGGCCGCCGCCCGCAACGCGCGGTAGCCCGGTTGCGCGAGGGAGCCAGCTGCGAGGAACTGCGCGCCGACGGCCTGACCGCGGCGGTCATCGACGCGTCCTTCGCGGTCGATCCCGGCCAGATCTTCGTCGTGATGGGCCTGTCGGGGTCGGGCAAGTCCACGCTGATCCGCATGGTGAACGGCCTGCTGGAGCCCACCTCCGGGGCGGTGCTCATCGACGACGAGGACATCACCAAGCTCGAGGCCCGCGGTCTGCGGCGGGTCCGGCGCGAGCGGATCAGCATGGTCTTCCAGCACTTCGCCCTGCTGCCGCACCGCACGGTCGGCGAGAACGCCGCCTACGGGCTCAAGGTCCAGGGCGTCAACCGCGTGGACCGCGAGCAGCGGGCCGACCGCGCACTGGACCTGGTCGGCCTCGGCGGCTGGGGTGGCTCGTACCCCGGTGAGCTCTCCGGCGGCATGCGCCAGCGGGTCGGGCTGGCCCGCGCCCTGGCCGCGGAGACCGACATCATGCTGATGGACGAGGCGTTCAGTGCGCTGGACCCGCTCATCCGGCGGGAGATGCAGGACCAGCTCATCAAGCTCCAGCACGACCTCGGCAAGACCATCCTGTTCATCACCCACGACCTCAACGAGGCGATGCGCCTCGGTGACCGCATCGCGATGATGCGGGAGGGCCGGATCGTGCAACAGGGCACCGCCGAGGAGATCCTGAACGACCCGGCCAACGACTACGTCGCCCAGTTCGTCCAGGACGTCGACCGCACCCGGATCCTCACCGCGGCCTCGGTGATGGAGAACCCGGTCGCCGTGCTCGGCGCGGGGCAGGGGCCGCGCGCGGCCCACAAGCTGATGCGCGAGAACCAGCTCAACGGCATCATGGTCGTCGACCGCAAGCATCGGCTACACGGTGTGGTCAGCGAGTCGGCCGCCGCCGACGCCGTCGCCGCCGGGCGCGACGACCTCGCGGGCGTGCTGGAGCAGCCGGCCAAGGTCAGCCCGGACACCGCGGTCGCCGACCTGTTCGCCACCTCGGCACACAGCGCCATCCCGATCGCCGTGGTCGACGCCGAGGAGACCCTGCTCGGCGTCATCGCCCGCGTCACCCTGCTCAGCGCCCTCGGCAGCGTCGCCCAGTCCGCCGCCGCCGATCTGGACACCGGCTCCGAACTGGCGCCCGACGCCACCACGAAGGGACCCCGGTGATGCGGGCACAGGACATGTGGGGCGAGAGCGTCGACGGCCTGCCGAGGATCCCGGTCGGGGACTGGATCGACAGCGCGTTCGACTGGGTCAAGGACAACCTCGAGACCTTCTTCGACCAGGTCGCCGACCTGCTGCGGGACGCGGTGGACGGCATCGCCGACCTGCTCAACGGGCCGACGCCACTGGTGCTGGCGTTCGTGTTCGCGCTGCTGGCCTGGCTGGTCCGGGACTGGAAGGTCGCGCTCGGCACGCTCGTCGGGATGGCGCTGATCATCTCGATGGAGCAGTGGGAGAACGCGATGGACACCCTGGCGCTCATCGTGGTCGCCACCATCGTGGCGCTGGTGGTCGCCATCCCACTGGGCATCCTCGCGGCCCGCTCCGACCGGTTCAGCAGGGTGATCCGCCCGGTGATGGACCTGATGCAGACGATGCCGGCCTTCGTGTGGCTGGTCCCGGTGGTCACCCTGTTCAGCATCGGGGTGCCCGCCGGGCTGGTGGCCACCATCATCTTCGCGCTGCCGCCCGGCGTCCGGCTGACCGAGCTGGGCATCCGCCAGGTGGACGCCGAGGTCGTCGAGGCCGGGCACGCGTTCGGCGCGACCCCCCGGCAGATCCTCCGGGAGGTCCAGCTGCCGCTGGCCCTGCCGACCGTGATGGCCGGCGTCAACCAGGTGATCATGCTGGCGCTGTCGATGGCGGTCATCGCGGGGCTGGTCGGCGGTGGTGGCCTCGGCAGCGAGGTGACCTCGTCGATCTCCCGCCTGGACATCGGGCTCGGGTTCGAGGCCGGCATCTCCGTGGTGATCCTCGCGATCTTCCTCGATCGCGTCACCGCGTCGGCCGGGCAGCGCGGACAGCGGCGAGGGCTGCTGCGTGGCCTGCGGACCCGGGTACGGACTGGAGGCGTCACGTGATGCCCGCACGAAGAGAAGAGGACGACGAATGACGAGGACGATGACGGGAAAACGAGTCGGTGCGGCAGTGGCGGCGGTCGGCCTGAGCCTCGGGCTGGTGGCCTGTGGTTCCGACGGCGACAGTGGTGATGGCGGTGACGGCGGTGACAGCAAGCAGATCACGCTCGGGATCATCCCGTCGTGGACCGACGGCCTGAGCACCGCGTACCTGTGGAAGAACATCCTGGAGGACAAGGGCTACCAGGTCGACATCGAGGAGCTGTCGGAGGCCGCGCCGCTCTACACCGGACTGTCCGAAGGCGACCTGGACGTCTACCCGTCCGCGTGGCCGGAGGTCACGCACAAGTCCTACATGGAGCAGTACGGCGACAAGATCGAGGACCTCGGCGCGTACTACGCCAACGCGAAGCTCACCTTCGCGGTGCCCGAGTACACCGACATCGACTCCATTGAGGACCTCACCGGCAACGCCGACAAGTTCGGCGGCAAGATCATCGGCATCGAGCCGGGCGCAGGCCTCACCGAGGTCACCAAGACCGCCGTCATGCCGGACTACGGCCTGGACGGCGACTACGAGCTGGTCACCTCGTCGACGACCTCGATGCTCGCCGAGCTGAAGAAGGCCACCGAGGGCCAGAAGGACATCGTGGTCACCCTGTGGCGGCCGTTCTGGGCGAACAACGCCTTCCCGGTGAAGGACCTGGAGGACCCCAAGGGCGCGCTTGGCGAGGCCGAGGGGCTGCACGAGCTGGCCAGGGAGGGCTTCAGCGAGGAGCACGCCGAGGTGGCCGAGATGATGTCCAAGGCGAAGCTCACCGACGAGCAGTACGGCACCCTCGAGGACCTGGTGGTCAACGAGTTCGGCGAGGGCAAGGAAGACGAGGCCATCACCCAGTGGCTCAAGGACAACCCGGACTGGGTGGCAACGCTCGGCTGACCGGATTCCGATCAGTTGGGGTGCACGGTGGCCCGACACGGTGAACATCCGTGTCGGGCCACCACTTTGTGTCCGTAATGGACGGTTTGCTCGGGTATGGCTCGCTGATTCGGCCGTACGGCTGGTGGTGCGCGTAGGGCACGATGCGGTTAACTCGTGTTCATCTCGCGTTCACTTTCGTCCGCTCGTGTGAGGAGACGCCTTGACCTCGTCGCGCCGCCAGTTCCTGAGCCGTGCCGTAGGCGCCGTTGTCGTCGCCGGATCCGTCGAGGCGCTGTTCGCCGCGCAGCCGGCGGCGGGATCCTCCGGGCCGCCCGCCGGATACGGCCCGCTGATCCCCGACCCCGACGGGATCCTGGACCTGCCCCGCGGCTTCCGCTACACGATCCTGTCCAGGGAGGGCACCGTCCGGCCGGACGGGTTGCCGGTGCCGAGCCGGTTCGACGGCATGGGTGCCTTCCCCACCCGCCGGGGGAGCTCCCGGCTGGTCCGCAACCACGAGTGCTCGCCGACGTCGCGGATCACGGTGCAGGCGCCCCCGGAGCGGACCTACGACCCGGCCGGCGGCGGTGGCACCAGCACACTGGTGATCGACCGGCACGGCCAGGCCGAGTCCGAGCACATCAGCCTCGGCGGCACCGCGATCAACTGCTCGGGCGGGATCACGCCCTGGCACACGTGGCTGACCTGCGAGGAGACCGAGGACAAGGCCGGCGCGAACGGCCACACCAAGGACCACGGCTTCATCTTCGAGGTCGACCCGTACGACGACCGGCGCAACGAGAACCCGACGCCGCTGACGGCGATGGGCCGGTTCCAGCACGAGGCGGTCGCGGTCGACCCGCACACCGGCATCGTCTACGAGACCGAGGACGCGTTCGTCGCGCCGCTTGGCAGCTTCTACCGCTTCCTGCCGGAGCGTCCCCACGGCGGCTGGGGGAGCCTGCGCGCCGGCGGCGAGCTGCAGGCGTTGCACGTGCCCGACCTGCCCGACCTGTCGGTGGTGCAGGAGGCGGGCGAGGTGTTCGGCGGGGTCGACTGGGTGACCGTGCCCGACCCGTTGGCCACCACCGAGTCGGTGCGCTCCCAGGACTACGCGAAGCCGATTACCGGCGGCTACAAGATCGAGGGCGCCTGGTGGGGCGAGCGCGACCGGTGCGCGTACTTCGTCTCCTCGTTCGCCCGCACCGAGCTCGGCCCGGCCAGGGACCACGACGGCCAGGTCTGGAAGTACGACCCTCGGCGGGGGACGCTGCGGCTGGAGATCATCTTCACCCGGCCGACGCCCGGGCCGGACAACCCGGAGTTCGACGCGCCGGACAACATCTGCATGTCGCCCTACGGCGGCCTGATGATGTGCGAGGACGGCATCGGCGACGCGTACATGCTCGGCACCACGCGTGACGGCGAGGTCTTCCACTTCGCCCGCAACCGGGTGAACAACGGCACGCCCGAGGAACCGGCCTACGGCGAGCTGGCCGGGGTGGGGTTCTCCGCCGACGGGCGGACGATGTACTTCAACATCTACGACCCCGGCATGACGCTGGCCGTCACCGGTCCGTGGAACCGCCGCCACTAGCGAGCCGGGCGGCACGAGCCCGCGGTCGCCTAGCCGCCTCGCCGGGTCGTTTCTCGTTGGAACGTCGCTATCTGCTCGAGCATGGTCCGCGACTCGGCCACGTCCTTGAGGTCCACTGACCCGGCTCCCCAGTTCGACGGCCGCCGACGTTCCCGTTCCGTCTGGCGCAGTTCCTCGGCGTGGTGTGCGCGCAGCACCGTGAGCAGTGATCCGCCGCAGCGCCGCACCCGGTCCCGAGGACCGACGTCCTCCGGGATGCCGTACACCGTCGGATGACCGGCGTGCAGCCTGCGCAGGCGGTAGCACAGAATCCGGTCACCACACCGTCCGTGCGGGCCGAACAGCCACATCAACGGGACGAGGTCGGGATCGCGGTCGAAGATCTTCCGCTCGAACGCCTGGAACGACTCCGCCTCGGGTGGGGGACCGCCCTGCTCCAGGGGCAGAACCAACTTCCACGGCAGGGTGGTGAAGAACCCCATCAGCGGCGGCTTCAACGGCTTCGCTTCGGCCACCACGAAGAACTCCACCGGGAAGTCGACCCCATAGCACTGGCGAAGAACCTCCCGAGGTCCCTGTCCGTCGGCCTGTAGCGCGCTGGCAAGCCGGGCCATCGAGGCGTAGTCACCGCGTGAGGCACCCGCACGTAGCCGGTCGAGCGCGTCCCCGGTCATCGCCGCCTGCTCTCCGGTGGCTTCCGGTACTTCTTGGCGTCCCGCAACTGCACGCGCAGAGCGTGCCAGATGGTGCGCATCTGGTCGGCGGTCATCGCGGTGACGACCTTCTGCGTCAGCCCGTGCGCCTTCTCCACGGCCTGCCTGAACCGCGGGTCGTCGGCCAGCTCCGCCTGGCGAAGCAGCTGCTTGACGTCCGCACCGAGCGCCTGCCACAGCGCGTTGATCGCCGGGCTGTCGATCCGCAGCTCCGGGTTGTCGGCCATCAGCCTGGCGACCCGCTCGACGTAGCTGAAGACGCTGTTGCGCAGGAACCGCCGTTGGTCCCGTGGCAGCTCGGGGAAGGTCTTGCCGAACTCCCTGGCGAGGGTCTCGGCGCTGGCGTAGGACTGCGACTGCCGGAGGACGGTGTCCACCGCAGGTCTGCGCCGGGTGAACGGCAGCCAGCTGAACCGGCCGGCCCTGCGGGCCTGGCTCGCGGTCACCGTGAGTCCCCGCGTGGGGTCGGCCGGCTCCGGGCTGGTGGCGACGCCGGCCTCCGGCACGTTGAGCATGGTGAAGTCGCCTTCGTAGACCTCCATCATCACGTTCCTGGCCACGCGGCCCTCGGTCGCGCCGAGTCCGTAGAGCGAACCCTGGGTCCGCTCCAGGTTGGTGCCGATCTCGGTCTGGAAGACGCCCCGGAGGCGTCTTTCGTCGTTCTCCCAGGCCTTGATCAGCATGTTGGGCTCGGTCGGGTACAGCATCTCCGGGTTGTCCTCGGCGATGACCTTGCGGATGGCGTGGTCGAGCTCGTTGCCGAGCAGCGTCAGCTGAACGGTCCGCGAGTCAACTCCCCTGCGCCAGTCGAGGCCCTTGAAGTTGTAGCCGCCGATGACCAGCAGGGGGTCCTGGTCGGCCTCCTCGAGCACCCTGGCGTAGACGGCGAGGATGCCCTTCGCCTGTGCGGTCACGACATCGGTGTCCGCGTCCTGGCCCAACACGAAGACCCGCTGGTTGACCTGGGAGAGAATGCTCACGGCCCGTCGGGTGTATGTCGACCCGAACACCACTTCGCGGAAGAGGCCGTAGGGCAGCTTCTCCTGGTCGCGCCAGAGTCTGGCGCTTTCATGGCGCTTGCTGGCCTGATCCCGGTCCTTGGCCGACAGTTTCAGGTAGGCCCCGCGCACCTCGGACATCGGCGCGTTCCGCTTCTCCTTCGTGTGCCGCCACTTGGGTGCCCACAGGAAGGCGAAGGCCGCGAGGAGCAGTCCGGGGCGCTGCTCTATCTGCTCCAGGGTCTGCGCGAGGTCTCGCTGCCCGTCGGCGTCCTTCGCCGGGTCGAGCCGCTTGAAGGTGTTGACCCCGATGACCACCGCGGTGCGCCAGCGTTGCACGTCCTCGGCACCGGTGTTCTTCCCGCTCGGGTCCCGCCAGGCGTCGTGCAGGTAGCGCGCGGCCAGTTGGCGGTTGTTCTTGACACCGCTCGCGATCGTCGTGATGTTGACGACGAAACCGGAGAGGTTCTTCTTGTCGCCTGCCATCATCGGCAGGTCCGTCGGGCCGAGGTTGTCCACCGCGCCGGGCAACCTGGTGATGTCGATCGGTGCCGCGAGCGGGCCGACCTCATAGGGGAACTTCTTGCCGAGCGACCTGAACGGGGTCAGGCGCGACGGGTTGATGGCCACCTGGATCCGGTACTTGTCCCCTGCCGCGTCCATCAGCCTGATCCGGCTGAGCCGGTGCCTTCTCCTGATGGCCGGCAAGCCCTTCCGCACGGTCTCCGGGGTGGCCGACTCCTCGCTGAGAAGGGCGATCGCGTCGCGCACGGCGGCGTCGAGCGCGATGCGCTTGTCCCGTTCGGAACGCCGGTCCCGATGTCGATCCGGGCGTCGATCCGGGCGTCGATCCGGGCGGCGGTCCCGGCGGCGGTCGGGCCGTCTCCTCGGCCGGCGGCGGTCCGGGCGGCGGGCGCGGTCCCTGACCGGCGTGCGCGGGCGCGTTGGCTTCCTTCGGTCCGGTGTGGACCTTGGCTTGGCCAGGAGTTTCCTGATCAGGCCGGCCATCTTGTCGATGACCCAGTCGATGGCGCGGTTGACCGGTCGGGCGATCTGCTGGAAGACCTGTTTGACCCGGCCGCCGATCCCGCCGATGCCCAGAATCGCGGCCAGGGCGCCGATCAGCACCGGGATCGACCGGGCGAGCGCGCGTTCGACGAGCGCGGGCACCCCGCCGGCGCCGCCGCGGGCGATGGCGATGACCGCGTCGAGCACCGCGTTGACGAACTGGATGATCTGGCGTGCCTGGGTGACGATGAACCGGACGATGTCGATGATCATCTTGCAGGCGCGGATGAACGCCGACGCCGGGTTGAACAGCGACACGATCCAGGTGATGCCGGCGAGGATGATCGTCGGCAGCAGGTACTGGACCAGTTTGCCGATCAGGTCCTTCCGCAGGTCGCCGACGCGGGACCGGAGGTCGTTCCACATGCCGCGGACACCGCGTTTCCTGACCTCCACCACGATGGGGATGGCGTCGCGGCCGCGTTCGGCCGAGGCGACCGCGCGCTCGGGGACCTTGCGGGTGAGCCGGGTGCGGATGTTGGGCCAGTTCAGCCCGAGCAGCCCGGCGATGAGCACCAGGATGCCCAGGATGTCGAAGGTCACCGGCATCTGCAGGCCGCCGGTCACGCCGGCCCCGAGCAGCCAGGCCAGCACGCCCTGCTGCAGGTGCCGGCCGGCGTTCTTCTTGAACAGGCCCAATCCGCCGCCGACGCCGGAGATGAGCCGGCCGAGGAACCCGATCGGGTCCCGCAGGATCAGCGGGACCGCCGAGGCCGCCTTGCGCAGCACACCCATCAACAGCCGACCGAGTTCCCTGATCGTGTTGATCACACCGCCGATGGCCTCGGCGGCCTTGGACACCAGGCCCTTGTTCTTCTCCTTCTCCGCCGCGATTTCGGCGTCCACGGACTTGACCGCGTCGGTGTACCTGGTGGCCAGGGTGTCGACGAGCTGGGTGCCCTTGTTGTTGACGGTGTCCTGCAACGATTCGAACTGGCCGTCGAAGTCGGCCGCGGCGTCGCGGCCGATCGCGCGGAGGTCCTGGGGAAGCTGGTCGACCGCCTGCTTGAGTTCCTTGCGGCCCTTGGCGATCCGGTCCTTGGCCCGGCGCAGTTCGCCGACCACGGTGTCGGCGATGTCGGAGATGACCCTGCGCATCGCGGCGAGGTAGTTGTCGCGGGCGCGTTCGTAGATCCGGTTGGCCTCCTCCGGCAGGTCGGCGAACAGGTCCTTGACCCAGCGGGCCTTGCCGGTGATGCCCGAGTACCGGCGGTCCTTGTACTCCTCCATGCCACGGCTGTGCTCGTCGGTGAAGTCGGTACGCGCCGTCCGCTCACCCCTGGTGAACTGGTCGTCGACCTTCTTGTCCAGCTCGGCCAGGATCTTGTCGACGTCGCCCTTGGTGTCGTCGAACACCCGCTGCAGCAGCGCGGTGACCTGGGTGCGTTTGTCCTCGTCGCTGCCCTTGGTCGCCTTCTTGCCGGTGGTGACCCGTTTGCCGCAGTCGAGGCGGGTGCCGTGCATGTCGCCCATCGCGGCCGCGCCGGTCCCCGCGGCGGTCGCCTTGACCTTCTTCAGCTCGCGGGACTCGTCCGCGCGCAGCTCCCCGGGCGCGGTGTCGGCGTGGGCGTCCATCGCCTTCTTGTCCCGCACCGCCTTGTCGAACGCGGGCTCGCGGGAGTTCTTCATCGACAGCTGTTGCTCGGTCACGCCCGCGGTGGTCAACTGCTTGCTGACCCGCTCCGATCCGGCCGACAGGTTCGTGACCGACTTGGGCAGCGGGTCGGGCGCGGCCTGGTTGGGGTTGGGCGTGCCCGGCCGGCCGGGCACCTTGTCCGCCGTGATCGGCACGACCGTCTTGGCGTCCGGGGCCGGTTGTGGCGTGGCCGCGGTGGTGTCGGCGATCTCGCAGGCCGCGGCGTCCTTGCCCGCGCCGACCTTGTCGGCGACCTCGGTTCTGACCTCCTCGGCCTTGCCCGAGTCCCCGAAGTTGTCCGCCTCGTCGAGGTTCTTGGGCGCCCGGTCGCGGATCGCCTTCTCCACCGCGGCGATGAACGACTGCTTGTCGAACTCCTTGGGCTGCGCGGCATCCATGTCCTCGGAATGGGCCGCCTTGCCCCGCGCTTCGCGGTCGTCCGGCGGGGGCACCGCCGCACCCTGCGCCGCGCCCGCCTCCACCGCGGCCGGTGGATGACTCGTCCCGACCGCCCGCTTCTTCGCCGCGACATCCTGTTTCAACGCCTGGAACTTCGGGTCCGCGCCCGGTTTGCGCGGGCCGGTCGCCTCCTTGTTCCCGGCGTCCTTGTCCGCGCGCTCCTTCTTCTCGTCCCTGTCGGTCACCTCGGGAGCGGAAGCGGCCGGCGCCTTCGCCCGCCGAACGGGTTTGGGCTGGGACTTCCCGCGGGGCTGTTGGGTGGCCGTGCGCGCGGTCGCCCTGGCCGCGACGGCCTGGTTGCCGACGACATCCTGACCGGCCAACAACATCCGCTCGGTCAATCCGGTGGGGGTGGCCTCGGCGTTGGCCGGGGCGCCACCCAACGCCGAGGCCATGGCCGCGTTGCCCACCTGGGAACGTGCTCGCACCAGGTCGGCGGACCTGCGGGCCATCGCGGTGCCCGAGGCGCGCGCCTGCTGGCGCCGCGGGTCGATCACGGGCGTCCTGGCGGGTACGGGCGCGCGCAACCTCATCGGGGCGGGCATCGGGCCCAGGTCCCAGGGCACCGGTCACACGCGACGGTCACCGGACAAGGATGCGGGCGGCCGCGTCGCGGTCGCGTCACCGCGGCGTCGCCACCCACGAGCGCCGCGCGACGAGCGTGGTCACCATCGCCGCGGCCAGTGTGGTGCTGACGGTGCCCGCGCCGAGGCCGATCTCGACCAGCTCGTCGAACGCGCGCTGGCGGTCGCGGGCGGCGGCGGTGGCCAGGTCGACCAGCCACGGCGTGCGCGTGAGCCGGGCGAGCGCGTCGGTGTGCCGGAGGTGTCGGCCAAGGCCGCGGCGCAGCGCTCGCCGGTACTGGTCGACGGGCCTGGCGGTCATGGCGGCCGTACCGGCGAGGAGACCGGACCGGACCGCGTAGTAGATGCCCTCGCCGGTCAGGGGGTTGATCAGGGACGCGGCGTCCCCCGCCAACAGCACCCGGCCCGCGCCGACGTCGGGGCGGCCGGGGGACAGCGGCAGGCGATGCCCGCGCAGCGCCACCGGCGGACAGTCCGGCAGCAGGTCGTGCAGGCGTTCGGTCAGCTGGGCCCTGGTCGGGGGAGCGGCGCCGATGAGCTCGCCGTAGCCGACGTTCGCGGTGCCGTCGCCGACGGGGAAGACCCAGGCGTAGGCGGGCCAGTGCGCGGTGGCCATCACGAGCCGTTGTTCCCCGGCCGGCCATGGCCGAGCACTGGTGTAGCCGCGCAGCGCGATGGCGGTCGTGCCGGCCGGCGCCCCACGCGCGCCACATTGCCGGCGCACGACCGACTCCGCGCCGTCCGCGCCGATGACCGTGCTGGCGTGGATGACGCCGTCGAGGTCGACCCCGTCGCCGGCGGCGGTGAGCGTGCGGACCCGGTGCCGGCGCAGTACCGCACCCGCCTCCTGGGCGGCGTGCACGAGTCGCGCGTCCAGCAGCGCGCGCGGGATGACCGAGGCGGGGCGGGCGAAGCGGCGGGTGGCGGTCACGCCCCGCGGCGAGGTCAGCCGCAGGTCCTCGATCGGAGCGGTGCCCGCCGTGAGCGCGGCGACGTCCACGCCGAGGCCGGCGAGGACGTCCAGCGCCTGCGGCGCGACCCCGTCGCCACAGACCTTGTCGCGGGGGAAGTCGGCGGCGTCCAGCAGCAGCACCCTGGCGGCCGGGTCGGCGCGCAACGCGGCGAGCGCCGCGGTCGACCCGGCCGGCCCGGCCCCGACGACGACCAGGTCCCATTCGCCGGCGCGCCCTGGCATCAGCGGGCGAGCTGGTCGATGGCGGCGGCGAACAGCCGAGGGACGCGGGTGGCGATCGGCACGATCCGCCTGGCCAGCGCGGGCCGGTTCCTGGCCCACAGCAGGGACTCGGTCAGCCAGCGGGACCGGCGTGAGGTGCGGGTCCACGCGCGCTCGTAGTCGCCGGGCCGGCCGGCACGCAGGCAGCGGACGAGTTCGGCCGCGGTGGTCAGCGACAGCGCGAGCCCTTCGCCGGTCAGCGCGTCGATGTAGCCGGCAGCGTCCCCGACGAGCAGCACCCGCCCCGCCACCCGGCCCGTGGTCCACTGCCGGAGCGGGCCGGCGCCCCGGACCGGCGAGACCGGTGTCGCGGTGGACAGCCGGGCCGCCAGGTCGGGAAAGGCGGCGAGCTGGTCGGTGAAGCCGCCCCGGACCGAGGACAGGATCGCGACGCCGATCGTGTCCGGCGCCACCGGCGTCACGTAGGCCTCGGACCGGTGCGCCCAGGTCACCTCCACGGTGGTGCTGGCCGGGGCGAGCGCGAAGTGCCGGCGCAGGCCCCACCGGGGGACCGGTGTCACCCGCGCGGTGGTGAGGCCGACGAGGTCCCGGATCGCGGAGTGCAGCCCGTCGGCCGCGACGAGGTACCGCGCCCGCAGGTCACCGGCGCGCACGTGGTCCTCGTACTGGGTGAGGCCGGTGACCGGGGACGCCAGGACCGGCACCCCGGCGTGGTCGACCGCGGCCCGCAGCGTGTCCTGCAGGTGGGTGCGCCGGACCCCGCGTCCGGTGCCGCTGCGGAACGCGGCGTGCGCGACCAGATCACCCTGTCGGTAGGTGATTCCACCGATCGGATGGCCCGGTGGGTCCACGCCGAGCGCGGCGAGTGCGCGCACCGCGCCGGGCATCAGCCCTTCCCCGCAGGCCTTGTCGAGCACGCCGGCCCGCTTCTCGCAGACCACCACGTCCATGCCCGCGCGGGCACAGCCCAACGCGACCGCGAGCCCAGCCGGCCCGCCGCCGGCCACCACGACATCGTGCATCCGCTCAGGCATACGCGGCCCGGAGCGCGTCGTTCTCCGCGCGGATCCGCACCGTCAGCAGGCCGGCGTTCAACACGGTGAAGACGACGGCGGTCAGCCACGCGTCGTGGACCAGCGGCAGCGCGAACCCCTCGACCACGACCGCGACATAGTTCGGGTGCGGGAACAGGCGATAGGGCCCGCCGGTGACCCGGGCGAGCCCGGGAACGACGACGATCCGGGTGTTCCACTGGGTGCCGAGGACCCGGATGCACCACCACCGCAGCACCTGCGACCCGACGACCAACGCGAGCATCGGCCAGCCGAGCCAGGGGACGAAGTCCCGGTCGGCCAGCCACACCTCGAGCAGACAGCCGGCCAGCAGTCCGGTGTGCAGCACGACCATGAAGGGGTAGTGCGCGAACCCGGTCTCGCGGCCACCGCGAGCCATACTCCACGCCAGATTGCGTTTGGCGACGACCAACTCGGCCAGCCGCTCCACCGCGACCAGACCGACCAGCACCGAGTACCACACCTGGCTCACCATCGCAGCAGCACCAACTCGGCGCAGAACCCCGGGCCCATGGCCAGCACCACGCCCCAGTCGCCAGGGGAGGCCGGCCGGTGGTCGAGCGTGTCGGCGAAGACGTGCAGTACCGACGCGGAGGACAGGTTGCCGATCTCGTGCAGCGAACGCCACGTCAGCGCGAGGTCGTCCTCGTCGAGGCCGAGCACCGACTGGATGGCCTCGATCACCTTCGGCCCGCCGGGATGGCAGATCCAGCGGGCGATGTCGTCGACGTCCAGGTCGTGCGGTGCCAGCAGGGACTTGACGTCGTCGGCCAGGTGGGTGCGCACCAGGTCGGGCACCTCCGCGCCGAGCACGACCTGCAGGCCGTTGCTGCCGATGTCCCAGCCCATGGCGCGCTCGGAGTTCGGATACAGGTGGCTCACCGAGTCCACGACCCGTGGCCCGGCCGCCGCGAGTGGATGATCGGTGCCGACGGCGACGACCGCGGCCGCGCCGTCGCCGAACAGCCCGGCCGCGATCATGTTCGCCACACTGGAATCCTGCCGCTGCACGGTGAGCGAGCACAACTCGACCGACACCAACATCGCCACCGACGTCGGCCAGCCGCGCAGGAAGTCGTGCAACCGGGCGATCCCGGCCGCGCCGGCCAGACAGCCGAGACCGAAGATCGGCACCCGCTTGACGTCCGACCGCATACCGATCCGCGCCGCGATCCGCGCCTCCAGCGAGGGCACCGCGATCCCGGTGACCGTCGTGGACACCACAAGATCCACATCGGCCGGTCGCAGCCCGGCGTCGGCCAACGCGCCCAGCGCGGCCGCGCATCCAAGATCGACCGCGGCCGCGAGGAACTCGTCGTTGGCCGAGGTGAACCCGGCGAGTTCCGGGTATCGCTCGATGGGTAGTGCCAGGTGGCGCGCGCCGACCCGGGCACTGCGGTGCAACCGGGCAGCCACCGTCCGCGCGGTCGAGTCCACAAGGCACAGTTGGGCGAACAGATCCGTCAGCCGTTCCTGTGGATAGCGATGCGGTGGAAGGACACCGTGTACCGCCGAAATGGTCGTCACCGTATCAAATGTAGGTGCTCCACCTACACTCGGCAGATGACCTGGCTGGGGATGGTGCGTGGTCTCGCGGGGTCGTGCCACCCGCTGCCCAGCCTGGCGGTGACCGTGGTGGCCGTGCTCCTGGGTGTGGGCAGCGGGCTCGACGGCTGGCGCCTGTTCCTGCTCGGCGCCGCGGTGTTCACCGGGCAACTGTCGATCGGCTGGTCCAACGACTGGGTCGATGCGGCACGGGACCGCACGAATGGCCGGCCGGACAAACCCGCGGCGGCCGGGCTGGTTCCGGTGCGCGTCGTGGCGGTGGCGGCGATCGTGGCGGCGGCGGCCACGATCGTGTTGTCGGTGTCGCTGGGATGGGTCGCCGGTGGCGCGCTGTTGCTCGGGGTCGCGGGCGGATGGGCGTACAACCTCGGCCTGAAGGCCACGATCTGGTCTGGTGCCGCGTATCTCGTGGCGTTCGGTGCGCTACCCGTCGGGGTGTATGCCGCGTCGCCGGGGGAACCGTGGCCGCCGTGGTGGGTGCCGGTGGTCAGCGCGCTGCTGGGATTCGGGGCGCATTTCGCGAACGTGCTCCCCGACCTGAGCGCGGACGCGCGGACCGGGGTGCGGGGGCTCCCGCACCGGCTCGGTCCGCGCAACGGTGTGCTCGTGATGGCCGCGTCGCTGGCGGTGGCGTCGGTGGTGCTCGGTATCGCACCGGCGGCCGCGTCGGCGCTGTTCACGTTGACGGTGGTGACGGCCGGGGCCGCGTTGGCGGCCGCCACCACCGTGGCCGCCATCCGCGCCCCACGACGCCCGATCGCGTTCCGCCTCACGGTCGTGATCGCGATCCTCGACGTCGTCCTGCTGATCGCCGTCACGATCTGACCCGCTGTCTGGCACTGGCCAGTACTTCCCCGCGATTTCCGCCAGTTCGTTCGAACTGCTGGTGAGCGATCTTGCGCTGTGTCAGAGTCGTGCTGCTGAGAGCGACCTGGGGGGCACAATGCCAGAGGGGTACACGGCTGACACGGATGTGATGCGCAACGCCGCGAGCATCCTCGACTTCCCGGCGACCTGATCGGCATCGACGACCACCACGTGGTGGTCCGCCTCCCCGGCAGAGACCTCGTGCCCGCCACCTACGCCGTGCGCTGAGCGCCTGGCCGTCCATTGTTGGGCGTGGGTTTGTTGGGCTGTCGTCGACCACTATTCTTCGTGCGGACGAAAATCCTCCAGGAGACGCGTACGGAGATTGTTGCCAGCATGAGGACGGGCCGGTCATCGCTGCTCGGTCTCGTGGCGCTGGTGATGATCGCGGGCTGCGCACCGGACGATCCGCGGTCGGAACCGTCGACGCCCGCGACGCCGACCGTCGAGGTGCCACCGGATCGGGACGAAGGTGCCGTGCTGGCCTCGTTGCGTCGGCTGGACCCGTGTTCTCTGCTGGATCCAGCCGCCGTCGGCGCGCCCGCCGGGGTGGCGCCACAGCCCACCACCACGGACGGCTGCCGGATCGACATCGCGGAACTCGGTGACCATGTCTCGGTCATGCTCGGGGAAAAGTTCGACCGTGGTGAGCGGTACCGCTCGGCGCTGCTGGACCTGAACGGCATGAAAGCCTACCTCGACGTGTCCGAACCGGGAACCGACTCCTGCCAGGTCGTCGTTCCGGTCAGCTTCCGCCGAGTCGTCTCGTTCGTCGGCCGGGCCGGTCCGCGTTCGGCTCCAGGTGACCTCTGTGCGACGACGAGGGCGGCCGCCGAGGCGGCGGTGCCCAGGCTGATCGGTCTCGGGTACGAGTCCGACGAGCCGGACCAGCCACTGGCGGGCGCGTGCGTCGACTATCCCTTTGAGACAGAGTGTCGGCCTGGGGCGGAGGCGGACGTGCCAGACGATCCCCAGGACGTACTTCCGGCAGCGGCTGCCGACCCCGGGGTGGCGTGCACCCTGGCCGGGCAGGCGCTGCGCACCCGAGTCGATGCCAACCTGGTCCCGGTCATCTCTGGTCCTGCCGGTGAACAGGCGCAGTGCTCGTTCGTGGAGCCTGACCACACCGTGCTCGTCGACATCGTGGTCGCACCGAACGACTCCCTCGACAGCGATGGCGAGCAGCGGCAGGTGGCCGGGCGCCAGGCCAAATCGACCACCAGCACCGGCGATCGATCCAGTCACCACCGCCTCTGCACGCTGCCGGTCGCCGGCAGCACCAGCGGGCAACTCTGTCTCGCCCTCACCATTCTGGCCGGTCGCGGTGTCGAGAACGACGTCCCCCCGGACAGCACCAAGCAGTCCGTGCTCGAACCCGCACTCGCCGACATCACCCGTGCGTACTTCTCGTGAGCACCCGCATCGACTGGCGCGTTTCCGTCACACGGCGGACGCGACGTGGGTAGCGTCCCGTCTGGACATCGTCGGGCTGGGGTGGGGGAGTGCGGTTGTTCGGGATCATCCGGCCATGTCGGCACCGGTTGTCGCCGCGGTTGCGGGAGTCGTGGCTGGCGCACCTGTGCGGCCTGTGTCTCGCCCTGCGCGACGACCACGGCCAGTTCGCCCGCACGGTGACCAACTACGACGGCCTCGTGCTCTCCGCGTTGGGTGAGGCGCAGTCGGCGCGTGTCGGTGGCCGGCGGACGGCCGGGCCGTGTCCGTTGCGCGGGATGCGGGCCGCCACCGTCGCGCACGGTGACGCGTCGCGCCTGGCGGCGGCGGTGTCGCTGGTTCTGGCGTCGGCCAAGATGCGTGACCACGTCGAGGACCGGGACGGCGCGTTCGGCAGGCGACCGGTCGCGGGCGTGGCGCGCCGGGTGGCCACGCGGTGGGCCAGACAGGGCGCTGCGACCGGCGACCGCGTCGGGTTCGACACCGCTGTGCTGTTGGACTCGGTGCTCCGGCAGTCGACCGTGGAGTCCACTGTGGACACTGGGAGTTCGGTGCTGCTGGCCACCGAACCGACCGAGACCGCGACCGCCGAGGCGTTCGCGCACACGGCGGTGCTCGCCGGCCAGCCGGACAACGCCGGCCCGTTGCGGGAGGCGGGCCGGCTGTTCGGCCGGGTCGCGCACCTGCTGGACGCCGTCGAGGACCTGGCTGAGGACGAGCGGTGCGGCGCGTGGAACCCCATCCAGGCGACCGGCACCGACCTCGGCGAGATCCGGCGGCTGTGTGTGGACGCGGTCACCGGGGTCCGGCTGGCGCTGCGGGACGTGACGTTCACCGACCGGTCGCTGGTGCACGCGTTGCTGGTGCACGCGTTGCTGGTGCACGAACTGGAGCACGCGGTGACGCGCGCGTTCGGTGACGCACACGGACATCCCCGGCCGCAGGGCCCGCCGCTGCCAGGATGGCAGCCATCACCGCCCCCGGAGGACAGGCCGAAACGGGGCAGGCGGCGCGGCACGCTCGCCGGATGTGGCATGGCGGCCCTGCTTTTCTGCTCGTGCCAGTACTGCTGCGCTGGCGAGTTCCACGACCCGTGGACCGGGGAGCCGAAGGAGGGCCGGTGCCGCAACGGCGACTGCTGCGACCCGTCCGGCTGCTGCGGCTGTTGCGGCGAGGACGGTTGTTGCGACTGTGGCTGCTCATGCGACTGCTGACCTTTGTCGATCGGCTGATGACGAAAACGGCTTCCGGCGCCCCCGGCTCGATGTGAGACTCGACGAGTGAATGCCGACGAATGCCTCGCCCGCTACGGCCTGCGCCCCGACCCGAGCGTGCTGCCCGAGCTCAGGGCGCTGCTGGCACACGAGACGGAGATCGAACGTGCCGCCTACGCCGGGGAGTCCGCCGCCGACGACATCGAGACCGATCACGAGCTGATGAGGCTGGTCAGCGCGCAGTTGTTCGGCATCGGGTCGCTGGCCGACGTGCCGCTCCTGTGGCGCGCGAAGCGCACCAGCATGGACACCTCGTCGGCCATCGACATCCAGATGCTGTGCGGGGCCGGGCTCGACGAAACCGAGGCCTACCTGAGCGCCAACGGTCCAGAAGAAGCACTGGACTACCTGCGGCAGTGCCGTGACGCCGGCGACTTCGACGACTTCACCCCCGCCGGCCGCATGGTCGAGTACGAGTGGTACTACGGCGTCTGAGCCGTTTGGCCGTCCACTCTGGACCGGTCGTCGGGTGCGTATACCGCACCGAAGGCTGCCTCTTCGTGCGCGAGTGCGCGTGCCGTCCGCGCGTAGCGTTGGCGGCATGCGCGGCGCCGCGCAGGACAGGAGGCACGATGGCAACCGAACCCATAGCGGGCGTGGAGCCGGAAGTTCTTACCCAGCTGGACGACCAACACGGTCCACAGTGGATCGACTGGGCGCGGCAGCGATGGGGAGCGGACTGGGCGCAACCCTGCCAACAGGAACTCGCCGAGCACCTCGGGCCGGGCTGGGAGTCCGAAACCCCGGAAACCAAGTACGAGACGCTGACGACGTTGCTCATCGGCCCGACCGCGCACACCGAGACCGCGGCCGAGGAGTCGGTCCCGCCGATCGCGGACACCCCGTGGCTCGCCACCCTGACCGAGGTCGACTCGTTCGCCGCCTGGCTGGTCCGCATCGGGATCGACGAGCAGCTCGTCGCGTCGCTCGACGGCGCGGCCGGCGAGGCACAGCGCGAAGAGGTGCCCAGCCTCGAGGAGACGCCCTGGCTCGCCACCCTCACCGAGGCCGACTCGTTCTCCTCCTGGCTCATGCGGATCGGCGTCCCCGCTGAGATGGTCGCCTCCTTCGAGAAGTCCGCATCCGACCAACCAGCCGAGGAGCTGACATGACCGACCCCACCAACACCAACCAGCACGGCGCCGACATGGCGCGCTTCTGGGGAAGCGGTGTCGCCGCGGTCGGCGCCGGCGTCGCGTTCCGCGCGGCGCCCAGCATGGCCACCGGTATCGCCTTCTCCGGCGCCATCGGCAACCTGTACGCCGCGAGCCAGGCGCCCGGCGTACGCGCCACGTTCGGGAACTCCTACGGCACGCTGTCCACCGCGATGGGCTCGATCGACAACGAGCGCATGAACAACAGCTTCTGGCACCCCGGCCGGCGAGGGATCTGAGCGAAGCGGGGCAGGGCTCGTTGCCCTGCCCCACAGGTCCGAAAAGGACAATCAGCAGAAGATCGAGGCGACCGGTGTCTGGCCGTACAGCCACAGTGGCGAGTTGGCATAGCCGGCCTTGGTGAACACCGCCGTGCCGAAGCCGAAGTAGTCGAGGTTGAGGCCGAGACACCCGGTGACCGCGAAGAAGTCCGCACTCGCGGTCAGGGGGAAGTTCTCCGCCCGCTCGGCCACGTTGGCGCCGTTGCTGTAGTAGATCGCCGGAACCAGGTAGATGTTGTCCACCTGCGCGGTGCACTCGCCGTGAATGTCGACCCGCACCGCGCCGCCGGACTGGTAGGGCGTGGTGACGTAGCCACCACAGTAGATGGTCTCCGGCAACGCGCTCGTGGCGTGGGACTTGTCGACCTTCGTCAGGGTCATGCCGAAGGTCACCTTCTGCGGTTGCGCCGGCGCCGCCCCGGCCTGACCCGCGGTGAGCGTCAGGCCGGCGACGCAGCTGACCACGATCGTCATGGCCGCCGCGAGTTTGCGAACGTACTGGAGCACGGTGTTCCTCCCAGCTGAGCTTTCGGTTCGGTGGCGAGAATGATGACCGTCGCCGGGCCACACCGGGCCGATCGCGGGACACCACCGGACAGCGCGCCCGTTCGCGCAGTTGAGGACCGCGCGCCGCGCTGATGACCGGACACCACCGGACAGTGCGCGTCCAGTGCCCGTCCAGTCGAGGGCCAGTCCGGTTTGACAGCGTCGGTCCGGTCCAGCGGTGGTGGTGGCGAGGCACATGGGGTCGCGATGATTCGAGGTACCGAGGTCGAACTGCTGGAGCAGCTGTGCCGAGACCTGAACCTGATGTGGCGGCAGGCCAGCGGCCCCAGCCTACGAGTCCTCGGCGGCCGATTACAGCTGAGTAAGAGCCAGGTCGGCGCGATCCTGAATGGCGCCATTCGTCGGCCGCCCGCGTGGGCCACGGTCCGCGGGCTGGTCGAGAGCTTCCGGGAGTACGCCGACGCGCACGGCTCCAGCGCCAACCTGTCGGTGCCCACCGGCGTGTCCGAGTTCTGGCAGCCCCGCCACACCGTGCTGGAGTACGCGTTCAGCCAGGCGCGGCGGTTCAGGTCGAGCCGGATCCCGGTGCCGCGCCAGCTGCCGCCCACGGTGCCTCGGCTGTCCTGCCGGACCGCCGAGTTGCGTGCGCTGGACGGCCTGGCCGCCGGGCGGCGGCGGGCGGCCGCCACGATCGTGATCCACGGGGCGGCCGGCGCCGGCAAGACCGCGTTGGCCGTGGGCTGGGCCCACCGGGTCCGGGACCGGTTCCCCGACGGGCAGCTGTTCGCCGATCTCCTCGGGTCCGCCGGTACGCGCCCGGCCGACCCGGCCGAGACGATCCGCGAGCTGCTGCTCGCCTTCGAGGTCCCCGGCCGGAGCGTGCCGACCGGCCTGGCCGCGCTGTCGGCCTGCTACCGCAGCGTGCTGGCCGAACGACGGGTGCTGGTGGTGCTGGACGACGCCCACGACACCGAGCAGGTGTTGCCGCTGCTGCCCGGCGCGCCGGGCAGCCTGGTGGTGGTGACCAGCCGCCACCGCCCGTCCGGGTTGGTCGCCGCGGTCGACGCGCACTCGCTGCTGCTCGGTCCACTCGGTCCGGCCGACGCGCGGATGCTGCTCGCGGCACGGCTCGGACAGCAGGCGGTGTCGGCCGAGCCACGCGCCGTGGCCGACATCGTCCGGCGGTCCGCCGGACTGCCTGGCCCGCTGGTGGCCGCCGCGGCCGCGGCGGCCACGAACCCCGGCATGTCGTTGGCGGCGCTTGCCGCTGACCCGGCCTGGGACAATGGCGCCTGCCAACGTTCCGGCCGGAAAGGTGAACCGATCAAGTGACGACACAGGTCATCGTACTCAATGGCGGCTCGAGTTCCGGGAAGTCCGGGATTGTGCGGTGCCTCAAACACCTGCTTCCCCAGCCATGGATGAGCTTCGGGGTGGACGACCTGATCGAGCGACTGCCGCCGTCCTTTGTCGGCAGCGCGGCGGGACTGGCATTCGGACCGAACGGCGAGGTCGTTGTCGGCGACGAGTTCAGAAAGCTCGAGCATTGCTGGCTGGTGGGCATCGCCGCGATGGCGAGGGCCGGCGCGCGCGTGATCCTGGATGAGGTCTTCCTCGGCGGCGGTTCCCAGGAACGCATTCGTTCGTATCTGGCAGGTCTGGAGGTGCTGTGGGTCGGGGTGCGGTGCGCGCCGGACATCGCGGCTGGCCGGGAGATCGCCAGGGGCGACCGGGTGATCGGGATGGCGGAGTCGCAGGCCGACGTCGTGCACAAGGGTGTCGAGTATGACCTCGAGGTCGACTCGAGTCATACCGAATCCATTCAGTGTGCTCGGGCCATCGCGTCATTGGTGAGCTGAGGTATTGCCGGCGCGGGGGGAATTCCTGACAGCCCGCGGGCTCGTTCGTGTGCCAATCTGGCTGATACGTCGAGTCGGGGAGGGAATATGGACAGGGTGCCACTGGTCAGCGTCGTCATTCCCTGTTACAACGGCATGCCATGGGTGCCGCACGCCGTGCGGAGCGCACTGCGCCAGACGTATCCGAACGTCGAGGTGATCGTGGTGGACGACGGGTCGGTCGACGGTAGCCGGGCGGTGATCGAGGCGGAGTTCGGGGACGCTGTCACGGTCGTCGGCATCGCGAACTCGGGGCCCGGCGCGGCGCGGAACGTGGGGTTCGAGTCGGCCGGTGGCGAATACGTGCAGTTTCTCGACGCCGACGACATCATCACCACGGAGAAGATCGAGCGGTCGATGGCATGTTTCCGGGATCATCCGGAGACCGACATCGTCTACACGGCCCTGCACGAGCCGGCGGCCTACGATTTCGTCGACGAGTCGCAGTTCCCGGCGGCGGAGTTCCAGCGGACCGTGGACCTCATGGCCAAGAACGCGTACGAATACCACTTCCGGGGCACCGGCATGCCATCGTTGGCAACCGCCCAGCCGCTTTACCGCAGCCGGCTGCTGCGCGAGCACGGCGCCTTCGACGAGACGCTGGTTCTGCTCGAGGACGTCGAACTCCTGTGCCGGCAGATCTTCAACGGGGCGCGCATCAGGGACGTGGCCATGGTCGGCATCCTCTACCGCGACCATCCCGGCGACCGCCTGACCAACAAGCTGCGGTACGACTACGAGGCCTATTACCACGCCGCGGTGAAGCTGATCGAGTTGGCGCGCACGCATGGGCGGATGTCCGGTGCGATCAAGGACTTCGCCATGATGTTCCTGATCTGGGAGGCGGCGCTGGAGTGCGTCCGGAAACGCAACTACCGCAACGCCGCGAAATACGTCGCGCTGGCCGGGGAGATCTGTCCTCGGCTGCCAGGACCGGCGGTCTTCCGGGGAATCGCGAGGGTGATCGGCACGGTTCCGGCGTTGACCGCCGCCCGCGTCGTGTTGGACAACTTCGTCCGGTTCTTCCCGGCGAGGGCCCGTTCGCTGCTCGGTCCCGCGGCGGTCGAGGTGACCCTGGCCCACCAACGGAGTCAGGGGAGACCCCGACAACCAACCGGGTGACAGCGGTGTTCGGCGCGGTGGAGCGTGCCCTACTTCGCCGGCTCGACGACCGGGAACGAGGCGTTGGTGAGGTCCTCGGAGATCCGCCAGATGCGGGCGGCGTCGTCCTCGTCGCGCAGTCGCGAGTAGACGGGCTGCTCGGCGAGGTCGGGCACCTCGAGCTGACCTGCCAGACCCTGCTGGACCCCGACCAGTCACACATCCTGCTCGTCTACACCGCCGTCCCCGGCAGCGAAAGCCACGAGAAGCTGCGGTTGCTGTCCGTCATCGGTCCCCACCACCTCGCGCGGTAGCCGGCGGCTAGATTGGCGGGTGTGGGACAGCTCCGGGAATCCGACGACACCGTGACGCGCGAGGTCGACTCGGGTGTCGCGGAGCTGGTGCCGGACCTGGACGTGCCGGGCGCGTGGACCCTGTGTCTCAACGGCACCCCGCAGTCCCACGTGGACCTGGAGGATCCCACCCGGCTCGAGTTCGAGTACGTGCGGCGACTGGCGCATGTGGCCGATCTGGCCG
The DNA here is from genome assembly GCF_054779715.1 of Actinophytocola sediminis. Classification (NCBI taxonomy): domain Bacteria; kingdom Bacillati; phylum Actinomycetota; class Actinomycetes; order Pseudonocardiales; family Pseudonocardiaceae; genus Actinophytocola; species Actinophytocola sediminis. The sequence continues at coordinate 82,449 of NZ_BAAGXS010000043.1, forward strand.
CGCCCGCCGGTGCTCCGGTGGCGGTCATGCACCTTGGCGGCGGCGCGCTCACCCTGCCCCGCTTCGTCGCCGCCACGCGGCCGGAGTCCACTCAGCGGGTGGTGGAGGTCGACGCGGCGCTGATCGACCTGGTGCGTGCCTGGCTGCCGCTCGACGACGCCTGGCCGGTCGAGATCCGGCACGGGGACGCCAGGGCCGTGCTCGCCGAGGCGCGGGCGGGCGCCTTCGACCTCGTGGTCTCGGACGTGTTCACCGGCGCGCGCACCCCGGCCCACCTGACCTCGGTGGAGTACCTGTCGCTGGCGGCCCGCGCGCTGCGGCCCGGCGGGGTCTACGCGGCCAACATCGCCGACGGTGGGGAACTGGCGTTCGCCAGGGCGCAGGTCGCCACCGCGCGGGCGGTGTTCCCGCACGTCTGTGTCCTGGCCGAGGCGAGGGTGTTGCGGGGACGACGTTTCGGCAACGTCATCGTGGTCGCCTCCCGCGCGGAGCTGCCGCTGGCCGAACTCACGCGCCGGGTCGCTGGCGACTCGTTCCCCGGCCGTGTCGAGCAGGGTGCGGCGCTCGCCCGGTTCGTCGGCGACGCCCCGCCGACCACCGACCAGACCGCGACGCGCTCACCGACACCGCCGACGGGCGTCTTCGGCATGTCGGCCTGATCTGGTTGCTCACCGGGGTTTTCTGGCGATCACCCAGCGGTTGGTCGCCAGTGCGTCGTGCGGTTCGGGGAGTGGGCCGCGGCCGTGGAGGTGGGCGTAGTCGAAGGGGGTGCGGATGTCGGTGGTCCAGCCGAGGGCGGTGAGCGCGGCGGCCGAGTCCGGTCGGGGGTCGGGGTCGAACAGGGCCAGTAGGTCGATGCCGATCTGGGCCCTGGCGGTGGTGTAGACCGGGTTGTCGCGCATCGTGGGGGGTTCGGGGATCAGTTTGATCTCGTAGGCCAGGGTGCTGCCGGGCGCCGAGAGGTGAGCCACGGTCTGGATCAGGCGGCGTTCCGCGTCGCTGGGCAGGTACATCAGCAGGCCCTCCGCCAGCCAGGTCGTCGGCACGTCCGGTCGGAAGCCGGGCAGCAGTCCCGCCCAGTCCTCGCGGAGGTCGGCCGCGATCGCGTGGCGGTCGACGCGGGGGCGGGCGCCGAGACCGTCCAGCACCTTCTGCTTGAACGTCAGCACGTTCGGCCGGTCGAGTTCGTGGACGACGGAGTCGGCCGGCCAGTCGAGGCGGAACGCCCTGGTGTCCAGGCCGGCGCCCAGCAGCACGACCTGACGGTCGCCCGCGGCGAGTATCACGTCGTCGAGCACTCTGGTGCGCAGACCGAAGTAGCGGCCCAGCCTTTCCCACAACGGGTTCCGCGCGCCATCGGGGACCTCTTGGGGGCGTAACGGCCAACTCGCGCATGCCGATGCGGCGCGCACGAAGTGTTCCGCGTACTCATCCTGTGCCAGCGAGTCCGGGCGGTGGGTCTCGATCGCGCGCGCGGCGGCGACCATGAGTGCCGTCAGGCCGACATCGTCGCCGAGCACGACTCGTCCTCCGACGGGTGCGGTCATCCCGCGCTCGGCACCAGCAGGTCGCCGGTGATGTCGGCCGCGTCCGGTTGATAGAACTCCCGGATACCGGACTCCCAGGTCGATGCCGCGACCTGGTCGTCGCCGTTCGGCTCGTAGGCGTCGAAGAGGGCGTCGATGTTCGTCCGCGCGAACCCGATGGCGATCATGAGCGCGGTGAAGACCGGACGCTCGACAAGGCCGTTGCCGTCCGGGTCGCCCAGGTGGGCGAGTGCCTGCGCGAACTCGGCTATCGTGGATTCGAAACGCGCCGGCGACAGCACGATCGCCTGGTATTCCTCGCGGTTGATCCGCCCGTTGCGGTCCTTGTCGAGTTCCTCGGCCAAGGTGGCCCAGTAGCGACGAAACGCGGCGACGATCGCCTCCTTGGCCGCGTCGTCGGACCGCGGCGCGGCCTTGACGACCCGATCCGCCATGAGCTCGAAGTCGTTCGCCTCGATCTCGCCGCTGCCGTTGGCGTCGAACAACGTGAAGATAAGTCCGACCCGATCGACTGCCTCGATGCTCATAGATCATCACCCTTTCTCGTCACCCACAACCGGTCCACTTCAGTGGCCGGCGTCACTATGTCAGAATGCGAGGGCGGTGCGGTCGAGCTGGCTAGTTACTACCAAAAAGAGTGAATTGTCATTATGGCTACAATTACTCCGAGTGTGCCTGTGGGAGATCAGCGATGACAGTTCTCGTGCTCGGTGGTACGTCGGAGGCCAGGGCGCTCGCCGAGTTGCTTGCCGGTGCCGGCGTGGACTTCGTGTCGTCGTTGGCCGGGCGGGTGGCGCGCCCACGGTTGCCGGTCGGACCGGTGCGGATCGGTGGTTTCGGTGGGGTCGCCGGGTTGTCGACCTATCTGGCCGAGCACGCGGTCACCGCGGTGGTCGACGCGACGCATCCGTTCGCGGCGGGCATGACCGCCAACGCGGTCGCCGCGTGTGCCGAGTCCGGGGTGCCGCTGGTCCGGCTGGAACGTCCGGGATGGACGGACGCTCCCGGCGCGGACAGGTGGCACTGGGTCAATGGACACCGGGAGGCGGCGGAAACAGTGGCGCTACTGGGAAAGCGACCGTTCCTGACCGTCGGCCGACAGGAGCTCGCGGCGTTCGCCGACCCGTTGGCCGACCATGCCGCGCTGGTGCGTGTGGTGGACGTGCCGGAGCTCGCACTGCCCGAGCCGTGGACCCTGGTGACCAGTCGTGGACCCTACGACCTCGCGGGGGAGCGCGCGCTGATGGCCGGGCACCGCGCGGATTCCTTGGTGACCAAGGACTCCGGCGGCGCCTACACCTGGCCCAAGCTCCAGGTTGCCGACGAGCTGGGTCTGGCCGTGGTCGTCGTGCGCCGCCGGGAGAGTCCCGGCGGCGTGCCGACGGTCAGCGATCCCGCCGACGCGGCCGACTGGGTGCTGGCTCGCGGCTGACCACTGTGGTCAGAGGCTGGCCGCGAGGTCCCGCCGCTCGGCCGCCAGCACCTCCCGTTCGTACAGCCTGCCGATGAGCGCGGTGAGCACCACGCCGATGACTGTCCACAGTGTCGTGAGTGTGACGAGCGACGCGCGTCGGAACTCCCACAATGTGTGGCCGGGGAACTCGCCGATCTCGTTGACCGTCGGCAACAGGTACCCGACCCCGACCACGACCACCAGGTACGCGACCACGGCCAGCGTGACCGCCTCGACGATCCGCAGCCGCTCGCTCAGGTAACGGCCGAGCGCGACCGCGAGCGCGGCGGCGACCACCGAGATGAGCAGATAGAGGAAGTAGTGGCCGGTGCGCGAGCCGAGGGTGTCCTCGTTGCCGACCGCGGGCGGAGCGGCCGGATACTTCAGGAACGGCACCAGCGCCACCGACACGAACCCGACCAGCGCGGCCAGCGCGGTCGACTGTGTCGGCGTCAGCCTGCGGATCCGGCCGACCATGGCGGCGGCCACCAGCGCGACCAGACCACCGAGGGCGACCCCGACCGCGAGGGTCGCGGTGCCAAGGCCGAACGTCTTCTGCGTGGTCCTGGTGACCTCGGTGCCTTCCTCCTCGCCGTGGGTGTGCGCGGGTTGTTCCTCGGCGCCCGCCTCCTCGATCGCGATCGCCGCGTCGATGGAGGGTTCGCCGAAGACGTTGGCGACCAGGAACGTGATCAGGCCGGCGACGAGTCCGGCGAGGAGACCACGGATGAGAAAGTTGCGTGCGGTCATGGGTGCTCGGTTCCGCTCAGTGGCAGGGGAAGCCGAGCAGGTGCCGGCCGTCGTGGACCCACTCGTGGATCGCGTTGCCGGCGAAGACGTTGACCGCGCCCTGGTCGGCGCTGACGAAGAACAGCGCGATCAAGGCGAGCACACCGAACAGGACCGCCCACGGGGCGATCTGGCCGAGTGGAATCGTGGGGATCCGGACTTCCGGCGTGACGGGAACTGACTGGCTCATGTGGTGCCTCCTCAGGGATATGTGCGTCCCGTGTGCTGGGCAATCCCTGGGCTCGGGTCTGACTCCACCCGCCATGGCCGTCGGTCGACGGCCGAACTGGTGTCACAGTAGCGCGACTGTGCCGGAATCCCACCGGCTTCCTTGTCCAGGGTCGACTCACGTTACCACTGGTCAACGTGGCGGCAGTACCTCCAGTTGGCGCGTGGGGTCAGCCGAACGCGTGCACGGCGGCGGCGAACCGCTCGGCCAGGCCCGGATGGCCCGCCCAGTGCACGTGGAGGTAGGACGCGGTGACCGTGGCGGAGCCGAACCCGTGTGGACTGCCCTCGATGAACAGCGCGGGGTCGACCCCGGCGTCCCGAGTGACCGCCGTGCGGTGGAACTCGTGGCCACGCAAGGGAGTTCCGGCCGCGCCGGCGAGCCCGTCGGCGGCCACCACCGCGTCGCGGTAGCCGAGGGTGAGTCGTGGGGTCATCGCGGCGTCGGCCGCCAGTGCGCCGACCATCGGCCTGCCGTCGAGGGTGCGGCACAGGTAGAGCAGCCCGGCGCACTCCGCCACGGTCGGCATGCCCGATCCGATCGCGTCGCGCAGTTCCTTGCGCAGCCTCGTGTTGCCGGACAGCTCGCCGACGTGGACCTCGGGGAACCCGCCGCCGAGATAGAGGCCGCTGGTGCCGGCGGGCAGCCGGTCGTCGGTGAGCGGGTCGAACGTGGTGACCGCGCAGCCCGCCGCGCGCAACAGTTCCTCGGTCTCGGCGTACCGGAACGTGAAGGCGCGCCCGCCCGCCATGGCCACCAGCGGTCGTCGATCGCCGACCGGGGTGACCTCGGCGGCCGGGTCCCACGGTGCCGCCGGCACGTTCGGTGCGGCGCGCGCGAGTGTGAGCAGTCCGTCGAGGTCGAGGTTGGCCTCGGTCCGGTCGGCGAGCAGGTCCAGCGCGGCGACCGCGTCCGGCCGCTCGGCCGCCGGCACCAGTCCCAGGTGGCGGGACGGCACGACGACGCCGTCATCCCGGTGCAGCACCCCGAGGACGGGCAGCCCGGTGCCGGCCAACGCGTCGAGCACCTCGGCGGCGTGCCGGGGCGAGCCCGCCTTGTTCAGCACCACGCCGACGATGCGCACCGCCGGGTCGAAGGTCCGCATGCCGTGCACCACGGCCGCGATCGACCTGGCCGCGTGGGACACGTCCACCACGAGCACGATCGGACTCGCGGTGACCTCGGCGACGTGTGCGGTGGAGGCGAAGCCGCCGGTGCCGAGCCTGCCGTCGTACAGGCCCATCACGCCCTCGATCACCGCCACGTCCGCGCCGGCCGCGCCGTGGGACAGCAGCGGTGCGAGCCGGTGCTCGCCGACCAGGAACGGGTCGAGGTTGCGGCCGGGGCGGCCGGTGGCCAACTCGTGGTAGCCGGGGTCGATGTAGTCGGGGCCGACCTTGTGTCCACTGACGACGTGCCCGCGCCGGCGCAACGCCGCCATGATGCCGGTCGCGACCGTGGTCTTGCCGTGCCCGGAAGCCGGTGCGGCCACGACGATCCTGGGCAGTGGCCGGCTCACCACTCGATGCCCCGCTGGCCCTTCTGTCCGGTCTGGAAGGGATGTTTGACCACGGTCATCTCGGTGACCAGGTCGGCGAGCTCGACCAGCTGTGGGTCGGCCCGCCGGCCGGTGAGCACCACGTGCTGGTGGCCGGACCTGGCCGCCAGGGTGTCCACCACGTCGGCCAGGTCGACCCAGCCCCACTGGATGGGGTAGGTGAACTCGTCGAGGACATACAGGTCGTGACGTTCCTCGCCGAGGCGGCGTTTGACCTCGGCCCAGCCCTCGGCCGCCGCCGCGGCGTGGTCCTCCTCGCTGCCCTCCTTGCGTGACCAGGACCAGCCGGCGCCCATCTTGTGCCACTCGACCGGGCCGCCCTCGCCGGTCTCGGTGTGCAGGACGGCGAGCCGCTCCAGCACGGTCTGCTCGCCGATGCGCCACTTCGCCGACTTGACGAACTGGAACACGCCGATGTCCCAGCCCTGGTTCCAGCCGCGCAACGCCAACCCGTAGGCGGCGGTGGACTTTCCCTTGCCGTCACCGGTGTGCACGATCAGCAGCGGGCGGTTGCGGCGTTGCCTGGTGGTCAGCCCGTCCTCGGGGACGACGGGCGGCTGTCCCTGTGCCATCAGGCGGCCCGCGCGGCGGTGGTCAGCGCGGCGGCGTTGACCTCACCGACCGGCACGTGCACGGCGCCGAGCAGCTCGGCCAGCCTGCGTGCCAGGCCCATCCGGAACCGGCCGGTCTCGCAGTCCACGACCACCGACGAGAGCCCGGTACGGCCGAGCGCCGCCGCGGCCCGGTGGGCGCGGCCGAGCGCGTCCGGCCCGTGGGTGGCGCGGCCGTCGGTGACCAGCACGAGCAGCGGGCGGCGGCGCGGGTCGCGGATCGCCTCGACCCGGACCACCTCGGCGACCCGGGTGAGCGCCTCGGCCAGCGGGGTGCGCCCGCCGGCGGCCAGCTCCCGCAGCCGGGTGACCGCCACCTCGACCGACCCGGTCGGCGGCAGCACGAGCTCGGCGCCGCCGCCGCGGAAGGTGACCAGGCCGACCTTGTCCCGGCGCTGGTAGGCGTCGGTGAGCAAGGACAGGATGGCGGTCTTGACCTCGCGCATCCGGCGGCTGGCCGCCATCGAGCCGGACGCGTCGACGCAGAACAGCACCTGGTTGGACTCGCGCCCCTCCTTGATCGGCACGCGCAGGTCCTCGGCGGCCAGCAGCAGCCGGCCGGTGCGCCGGCCGCGCCGGTGTTGGTGGCGGGCCGCCGCGCGCAGGGTCTCCAGCAGGTGCAGGGTGCCGGTGGGGCCGGCGGGGCGTTGCGCGCCGACCCGGCCGCCGGTGTCGGTACGGGCGGTGGACCGCCGGCCGGCCTCGTCGCCGCCGACACCGGGGACGGTGAACAGCCGGGCCCGGTAGGGCTCGCCGACCGGGGCGGTGGTCGACGGCGCGGACTGCCCGTTGCCGGCCGGGCCATCGGCATCGGTCGGTGGCGGGATGTCCCGGTCGCCAGGATCGTCGCCGCCGGCCGGCGGGTCGGGTTCCGGCTCGGGCGCTGGTTCGTCGAGCAGCTGGTCGAGCTGGTCCTCGTCGAGTCCTGGCGCGTCGAACGGGTTGCGCCGGCGCCGATGGGGCAGCGCGAGCCGGGCGGCGACCTTGAGGTCCTCGGCGGTGATCGTGGTGCGGCCGGCCAGCGCGGCGTGCGCGGCGGCGGTTCTGGCCATGACGATGTCCGCGCGCATCCCGTCGACCTCGAACGCGGCGCAGACCTCGGCGATGCGCAGCAGGGTCGCCTCGGTCAGCTCGACGGTCGGCAGCAGCGCGCGGGCGGCCACGATCCGTTCCCGGGTCAGGGTTTCCTCGGCCGCGAACCCGGCGACGAAGCCGTCGGGGTCCGCGTCGTACCGCAGGCGCGAGCGCACCACCCTGGCGCGTACTCGGGGATCGCGGGAGGCGGCCACCTCGACGGTGAGGCCGAAGCGGTCCAACAGCTGCGGCCGCAGCTCGCCCTCCTCGGGGTTCATCGTGCCGATCAGCACGAACCGCGCGGCGTGCGCGACCGAGACGCCGTCGCGCTCGATGCTGACCCGGCCGGTGGCCGCCGCGTCAAGCAGCACGTCGACCAGGTGGTCGTGCAGCAGGTTGACCTCGTCCACGTACAGGATGCCGCGGTGCGCGCGGGCCAGCAGGCCCGGTTCGTACTCGGCGACGCCCTCGGCCAGCGCGCGCTGCAGGTGCAGCGAGCCGAGCACCCGGTCCTCGGTCGCGCCGACGGGCAGCTCGACCAGCCGCACCGGCCGGGTCTCCACCCTGGCGTCGGCTGGGAACGGACCGTCGGGCGACAGCGGCGTCGGGTCAAGCGGATCGGTGGCGAACCGGTCGTCGGCGATCACGTCGACCGGCGGCAGGACCGCGGCCAGCGCGCGGACGGCGGTGGTCTTCGCGGTGCCCTTCTCGCCGCGCACGAGCACCCCACCGACCTCGGGGGCGACCGCGGCGAGCAGGAGGGCGAGGACGAGGTCGTCGGCGCCGACGACGGCCGACAAGGGGTACTGCTGTGGCATTCGGGGCTCCCGCGCTCAGTGCCAACCGGTGGACGGGCGCGGGATCACGCCCGTCGGCAGGCGCCGAGGCCGGTCTTCGGACTTCCCGGATCGACGTCCGGGTCACCGCAGCGGGCCCTGTGCCGGATTCTCACCGGCTTCCCGATTCTCCCGGCCGCGCGGTCAGCGCGGCGCGGGCACCTCGGGCCTGGTGATCGCAGCATAACTCCTGGGTCACCACCAACGGGCCTGACGTACTGTGACCTGCCGTGATGGTGCACGTGGTTGGCATCGGCGCGGACGGCTGGCGGGCGCTGGCGGAGCCGGCAAGGGAGTTGGTGCGGGCGGCCGGGGTGGTGCTCGGCGCGCCGCGCCAGCTCGGGCTGCTGCCCGACATCGCCGGTCAGCGGCGCGTGGCGTGGCCCTCGCCGCTGCGCGAGCGGCTGCCCGGACTGCTCGCCGAGTTGACCGGGGACGGGCCGGTGGTGGCGCTCGCGTCGGGTGACCCGTTGGTCGCGGGCATCGGGACGACGCTGCTGAACCTGCTCGGCCTGGAGTCGGTGGTCGTGGTGCCGGCGGTGTCCTCGGTGGCGCTCGCCCGCGCCCGGCTCGGCTGGCCGGCCGAGACGGTCGAGGTCGTCCGTGAGCCGGGCACGGTGGTGCGCCACCTCGCGCCGGGGCGACGGATTCTCGTGCTGTCCCAGGACAAGCACACCCCCGCGCTGGTCGCGCGGGCGCTGACCGAGCGCGGTTTCGGGGCGAGCGGGCTGACCGTGCTGGCCGACCTCGGCGGGGACGACGAGTCGGTGCGCCAGGTCGACGCGGCCGACTGGACCGGGGACGCGCCCGCGCTGCACGTGCTGGCGATCGAGTGCGTCGGTGGGCCGGCACATGGGCTGCTCGCGGGCCTGCCGGACGACGCGTTCGAGCACGACGGTCAGCTCACCAAGCGGGACCTGCGGGCGGTCGCGTTGGCCAGGCTCGCGCCCCAGCCGGGACAGCTGCTGTGGGACGTCGGTGCCGGCGCGGGGTCGGTCGCGATCGAATGGCTGCGCGCGCACGCCACCTGCCGGGCCGTGGCGGTGGAACGGGACGCCGTGCGCGCCGAACGGATCGCGCGCAACGCCGGCCGGCTCGGGGTGCCGGGCCTCGCGGTGGTCACCGGTGCGGCGCCGGATGCGCTGGCCGGACTGTCCACTCCGGACGCGGTGTTCGTCGGCGGCGGCGCGACGATCCCGGGTGTGCTGGACGCCTGTTGGTCGGCGCTGCCGCCGGGCGGGCGGCTGGTCGTGCACGGGGTCACGGTGGAGACCGAGGCGGTGCTCGCTCGCGCGTACGGCGAGCGCGGCGGGGAGCTGACCCGGATCGCGGTCGAGCACGCCGCACCCCTCGGCGGACTCACCGGCTGGACACCAGCCCGTACGGTGACCCAGTGGACGGCGACCAAACCATGACCCTGGTGCGTTTCGTCGGCGCCGGGCCGGGAGCCGCGGATCTGTTGACGCTGCGGGCGGTGGAGTTGTTGCGGGCGGCCGATGTCTGCCTCTACCCGGGCACCTACCTCGACCGCGCGGTGCTCGGGCACTGCCGCGCCGACGCCCGGCTGGTCGACACCCAGCACCTCGATCTCGACCAGATCGTGGCCGACCTGGTCACCTCCCAGCGGGCGGGACTGCGCGTGGTGCGCCTGTGCTCCGGCGACCCGTCGGTGTACTCGGCGCTCTACGAGCAGACCCGGCGGCTCGACGCGGCCGGCGTGCCGTGGGACGTGACCCCGGGCGTGCCGGCCTACGCCGCCGCGGCGGCGCGGATCGGACACGAGCTGACCGTGCCGGCGGTGGCCCAGTCGGTCGTGCTCACCAGGACCCGCGCCAGGTCGACCGCGATGCCCTCGGGCGAGACCCTGGCCGCGTTCGCCGCCACCGGCGCGACCATGGTGCTGCACCTGGCGATCACCCGCACCCGGATCCTGGCCGAGGAACTGGTGGCCCACTACGGGCCGGACTGCCCGGCCGTGGTGGTCGCCAACGTCTCCCAGCCGGCCGAGCTGGTACTGCGCGGCACCCTCGCCGACATCGCCGACCAGGTCGAGGCCGCCGCGCTCCGGCAGGCCGCGGTGATCATGGTCGGCCCCGCGCTCGGCACCGGCGTGGCGGGCGCCGAGTCCTACCTCTACGACCCGGCGAGGGAACGTCAGTCCCGGACATAGCGCGGAGTCCACGCCCGGCCGGCCGCGCTGACCCGCGTGCTGCTCGCGCCGATGATCAGCAGACACCGCATGTCGACCGACTCCGGGTCCAGCTCGGCGAGCGTGGTCATCGTCAGCGACTCGCCCGCCCGGCCGACGTCCCGCGCGACCACGACCACGGTGCCCGGATCGCGGTGGGCCAACAGGATCTCGCGCAGCTCACCGACCTGCGTCGGCCGCGCGCGGGAACGCGGGTTGTACACCGCCAGCACCAGGTCGGCCTCGGCCACCGCCCGGATGCGGCGTTCGATCACCGACCACGGCTTGAGCCGGTCGGACAGGCTCAGCACGGCGAAGTCCGCGCCGATCGGCGCCCCCGCCCGCGCCGCCGCGGCCTGCACCGCGCTGACCCCGGGCACGACGCGGACGTGCACCGCCGCGTAGGCCGGATCCTCGGCCGCCTCGAACACCGCCGACGCCATGCCGAACACCCCGGCGTCCCCACCGGACACCACGGCCACCCGCGCCCCACCAACGGCCAGGTCGAGCGCGAACCTGGCCCGGTCCAGCTCCACGGTGTTGCCCGAGGCGTGCCGACGCAGCCCCGCCCGCTGCGGCACCCGGTCGACATAGGGGGCGTAGCCGACGACGTGGTCCACCTCGGCGAGCACCGCCGCGGCCTCCGGGGTGAGCCACTCGTCGGCACCGGGGCCGAGGCCGACGACCACCAGCTCGGCGCCGGCCGGCACGGGTGCCGGCGATGGAGCCTCGGCGGTGTGCGTGTCGCCGGGCACCACGATCAACGAGAAGTACGGCACGTCGGCCGGCGAGACCTCGGCGACCGGCAGCCACCGTTCCTCGGCCATCGACGCGCGTTCGACGTACCAGGCGTCGTCGAGCCGGTCGGCCTCCACCAGCGCGGCCCGCACCTCGGGGAAGGTCCTGCCCAGCTTCATGATGATCGCCGCGTCGGTGTCGGCCAGCCTGCGGGCCAACTCGGGTCGGGGCAACGTCCCCGGCAGCACGGTGAGCACGTCGGTCTGCCTGGCCAGCGGGGTGCCCAGCACGGCGGTCGCGGCCGTGAACGCGGGCACGCCCGGCACCACCTCGGTCTCGAAGTGCTCGCTGAGCCGGTCGTGCACGTACATGTACGAGCCGTAGAACAGCGGATCGCCCTCGGCCAGCACGACCACGTCCCGCCCCGCGCTCAGATGGGCGGCCAGGCGCTTGGCGCAGTGCTCGTAGAAGTCGGCCATGGCACCGGCGTAGCCGCCGGGGTGGTCGGTGATGCCCGTGGTGACCGGGTACTCCAGCAGCTCCTCGATCACCCCGGCGCGGACGTAGGGGTCGGCGATGCGGCGCGCGTTGGAGCGCTTCCTCGGCCCCTGGTGGTAGGCGATGACCTCGGCGTGCTCGATGATCCTGGCGGCCTTGACGGTGACCAGTTCGGGGTCGCCGGGACCGAGCCCGACGCCGTAGAGCCGCCCGGTCACTCCCGCTCCCTGGCGAGTGCGTTGAGCGCGGCGGCGGCCAGCGCCGAGCCGCCGCGCCGGCCGTGGACGGTCAGGAACGGCACGTCGATCCCGTGGTCGGCCGCGAACGACGCGAGTGCCTGTTTGGACTCGGCCGCGCCGACGAAACCGACCGGCACGCCGACGATCGCGGCCGGTGGGGCGGCGCCGTCGGCCAGTAACTCCAGCAGGTGGAACAGCGCGGTCGGCGCGTTGCCGATCGCGACGACCGAGCCGGCGAGCAACTCGCCCCACAGCGACACCGCGGCGGCGCTGCGGGTCGTGCCGAGCACCCGGGCCAGCTCCGGCACCCGCTCGTCGCGCAGCAGGCAGCGGACGTCGTTGGCGCGTGGCAGCCGGGCGCGGGTGACCCCGGAGGCCACCATGTGCGCGTCGGTGAGGATCGGCGCGCCCGCCAGCAGCGCGGCGCGGGCCGAGGAGACCAGCGCGGGGTGGATCACCAGTGCGGCCGGCAGGTCGGTCTGGCCGGTGGCGTGCACCATCCGCACCGCGACCTTCTCCGCGTCGGCCGGCAGGTGGGCCAGGTCGGTCTCGGCGCGGATGGTGGCGAAGGACTCGGCGTAGATCGCCGCGCCGTCCCGGACGTAGTCGTAGCGCGGCGTCGGCGCGGTGAACCCAGCGGTCATACGGACTCCTCCACCACGATGCTGCGCCAGGGGGTGACGACCAGGCCGGCGGCACCGGTCAGCTGTTCGGCCAGCGGGCGGCGGACCAGCCCGGCCGGCACGGCCAGCACCTCGACCGGCCCGTGCCGGCCGGGCGCTGGCGGCGCGGACTCGACCTCGGTCGCCGGGTCGCGGGCCGCGCGGGCACCGAGCACGACCGTCGGGTCGGGCAGTTCGTCGACGTGCCAGCAGGCGCTCGGCCCCGTGCCGCGCGACCGTGCGAACGCGCGGGCGAGGTCGACCAGTTCCGCCGCGGCCCGGTCGACCGGCACGACCGGTCCCCAGCCCGCCGCGCCGGCCCGCAGCTGCACCCTGGTCGCGTCCACCGCGACCAGCCCGAGGTCGAGGTCCCGCCCGGCCAGGTCGCCCCGGCCGTCGTCGAGGACGAACAGGAACCGGCCGCCGAGCACGGCCAGCGCGGGGTCGGCCAGCAGCGCCTCGTCCAGCGCCCGCACGACCGGCCGCAGGTCGACCCGGCCGCCGACCAGGCCGGTGAGCGGCGAGACGAGGATGTTGCGGACCAGCTCGTGGGTGCGTGAGGGCAGCAGCCCGGCCGCGGCGATCGCGTCGACCAGGCTGTCGGGGACGCCGCCGGCGATGCCCCGCAGCTGGAGGTTGGCCCGCTTGGTGAGCAGCACCGTGCCGTCGCCGTGCCGCTCGGCGGCCTCGACCACCCGGAGCAGCGCGTCCGGACCGATCCGGCCGCCGGGCACGCGCAGCCGGACGAGCGCGCCGTCCTGCGCCACCCAGGGACGGAACACTCCCGGGCAGCGGTCGGCGTAGGTGCGGGCGGCCACCGGCCCATCGTGCCACCTGGTCCGTGCCACGATGACCACATGCCAGCAGCGGACTCCGTCCTGTCCGAGCTCGGCCCGTTCTTCGCGGTGCGCCGCGAGACCGGGCCCGGTCCGTGGCGACCGCTGCGGGACCTGCTGGCGACGGCGGTGCTCGCGGAGCGGGTGGGGCACGTGCACACCGTGCTCAGTCGACTGTCCACTGTGGACGTCGAGCGGCGGGTCGCGGCGTCCACGATGTCGCTGGGCCTGTTCGCCAGGCTGATCTCGCCGGTGCTCGGCGCCGGCGTCCTCGGCGTGCCGCTGCCCCGGCCGACCCTCGACGACGCCTGGTGGCAGCCGGTCGACCAGGGACCGTGGCCGCTCACGCTGACCGGTGCGGACACCGAACCGTCGGTGAGCGACCTGCTCACCGACGTGCTGACGCCGCTCGCGGAGGTGTTGGCGCAGCGGTACTCCCTGTCCCGGCAGATCCTGTCCGGCAACATCACCTCCGCCGTGTTCGGCGCGGCCCGCATGATCGGCCGCGCCCGTCCCGACCTCGCCCCGGCCGCGCGCGAGCACGGTGCCGCCCTGCTCGCCGGCCCGCTCGCGGGCACCGGTGAGCTGGCCGGCGAGTTCGTCCGGTCCTCCTGCTGCCTCTACTACCGGATCCCCGGCGGCGGGTACTGCGGCGACTGTGTGCTCGCCAGCGGTTAGGGTGGAGCGTGTCCGCCGGTCGCGGACTCAGGAACCCGGTGTGACTCCGGGGCGGTTCCGCCACTGTGCACCGGCTGACACCAGCCGGGCAGCCAGACACTGACCGCGGCCACCACCTGCCACGCGGGGCGCGAACCCCGCCAGGAGGAACCGCATGCCCAGTGTCACGCCCACTGTCGCGTTGCTGTCCACGTCCGACACCGACCTGCTGTCCGCGCGGGCGTCGGCCGCCGACTACCGCTGGGCCAACCCCGCCCGGCTCGACCTCGCCGACCTGGCCTCGGTCGTCGACGGCGCCCAGGTGGTCGTCGTGCGGCTGCTCGGCACCCCCGAGTCCTGGCGCGACGGCTTCGCCATCCTGCGGGACAGCGCCGTGCCGCTGGTGGTGCTCGGCGGCGAGCAGACCCCGGACGCGGAGCTGATGCGCCTGTCCACGGTGCCGGCCGGCATCGCGGCCGACGCGCACCGCTACCTCGCCGAGGGTGGGCCGGCCAACCTGGCCCAGCTGCACGCCTTCCTCTCCGACACCGTGCTGCTCACCGGCGAGGGCTTCGAGCCGCCGGTCACCGTGCCGGCGTGGGGCTTCGCCGACCGCGCGATCCCCGCCGGCGAACTGCCCCGGATCGGCATCCTCTACTACCGGGCACACGAGACCAGCGGGAACACCGACTTCGCGCACGCGCTCGCCGACGCGGTCGACGCCACCGGCGATGCGGTCGGCGTGCCGGTGTTCTCCGTGTCGCTGCGCTCGGCGCCCGACGAGCTGTACACCGCGCTCGGCACCCTGGACGCGCTGGTGGTCACTGTGCTCGCCGCCGGCGGCAGCACCCCGGCCGGGGTGAGCGCGGGTGGGGACGACGAGGCCTGGGACGTGGCGCGGATCCGCGCGCTGGACATCCCGATCCTGCAGGGCCTGTGCCTGACCTCCAGCCGGGCCGAGTGGCTGGCCGCCGACGAGGGCGTCACCCCGCTGGACTCCGCGAGCCAGATCGCGATCCCCGAGTTCGACGGCCGGATCATCACCGCGCCGTTCTCGTTCAAGGAAACCGACATCGACGGCCTGCCGCGCTATGTCGCCGATCCCGAGCGCTGTGCCCGCGTGGCCGGCATCGCGGTCGCGCACGCCCGGCTGCGGCACACCCCGGTGGGGCAGCGGCGGATCGCGCTGATGCTCTCGGCCTACCCGACCAAGCACAGCCGGGTCGGCAACGCGGTCGGCCTGGACACTCCAGTGTCGACCGTGCGGCTGCTGCGCCGAATGCGGGCCGCCGGGTACGACATCGGCGACCTGCCGGCCATCGACCTCGCCGACGACACCGAGGCGGGCAACGCGCTCATCCACGCGCTGATCGCGGCCGGCGGACAGGACGAGGAATGGCTCACCCAGGGCCAGCTCACCGACGCGCACGTGCGCATCCCGGCGGGGGACTACACGCGCTGGTTCGCCGCGCTGGACCCCGCCCTGCGGGAGTCGGTCACCGAGGCCTGGGGACCGGCGCCGGGCGCGCTGTTCGTCAACGACGCCAACGAGATCGTGCTCGCCACCATCCGGTCGGGCAACATCGTGCTGCTGATCCAGCCGCCGCGCGGGTTCGGCGAGAACCCGGTCGCGATCTACCACGACCCGGACCTGGCGCCATCACACCACTACCTGGCCGCCTACCGCTGGCTGGAGCATGGTTTCGGCGCGCACGCCGTCGTGCACCTCGGCAAGCACGGCTCGATGGAATGGTTGCCCGGCAAGAACGCCGCGCTGTCCGCCGCCTGTGCCAGCGACGCGGCCATCGGCAACCTGCCGCTGGTGTATCCGTTCCTGGTCAACGATCCCGGCGAGGGCGCGCAGGCCAAACGCCGCGCGCACGCCACGATCGTCGACCACCTGGTGCCGCCGATGGCCAGGGCGGAGAGCTACGGCGACATCGCCCGGCTGGAGCAACTCCTCGACGAGCACGCGAACATCGCGGCGATGGACCCGGCCAAGCTGCCCGCGATCCGCGCCGAGATCTGGACCCTCATGCAGGCCGCGCACATGCACCGCGACCTCGGCCTGGACGACCGCCCGGACGACACCGAGTTCGACGACTTCATCCTGCACGTCGACGGCTGGCTGTGTGAGGTCAAGGACGCCCAGATCCGCGACGGGCTGCACATCCTCGGCCAGGCACCCGCCGGGGCCGCGCGGGTGGACCTGGTGCTCGCGATCCTGCGCGCCCAACAGATCTGGGGCGGCGAGACCGCCGCGGTGCCGGGCCTGCGCACCGCGCTCGGCCTCAAGGAGGGCGCCGAGCAGACCGGTGCCGTGGACACCGTCGAGGCCAAGGCCCGCGCGCTCGTCGAGGCGATGGAGGCGGCGGGCTGGGACCCGGCCGCGGCGACCGGACTGCACGAGGACCCCGAGGTCGTCCGGGTGCTGGCGTTCGCCGCCACCGAGGTGGTGCCCCGGCTGAACCGCACCACCGACGAGCTCGACGCGGTGCTGCACGCGCTCGACGGCGGGTACGTCCCGGCCGGCCCGTCCGGCTCGCCCCTGCGCGGTCTGGTCAACGTGCTGCCGACCGGCCGCAACTTCTACACCGTCGACCCCCGCTCGGTGCCCTCCCGGCTCGCCTACGAGACCGGTGTCGCGATGGCCGACTCGCTGCTGGCCCGCTACCTGGACGAGACCGGCGAGTACCCCAAGTCGGTCGGCCTGTCGGTGTGGGGCACCTCGGCCATGCGCACCTCCGGCGACGACATCGCCGAAGTCCTTGCCCTGCTTGGTGTCCGGCCGGTCTGGGACGAGGCCTCCCGGCGGGTGCGGGAGCTGGCGGTGCTGCCATTGGCCGAGTTGGGCCGACCGCGGATCGACGTGACCGTGCGGGTCTCCGGCTTCTTCCGCGACGCCTTCCCGCACGTGGTCGGCATGCTCGACGACGCGGTCCGGCTGGTCGCCGCGCTGGACGAACCGGCCGAGCAGAACTTCGTCCGCGCCCACGTGCACGCCGACCTCGCCGAGCACGGCGACGAACGCCGGGCCACCGCGCGGATCTTCGGCTCGGCCCCCGGCTCCTACGGCGCCGGCATCCTGCAGGCCGTCGAGTCCGGCACCTGGCGCGACGACGCCGACCTGGCCGAGGTCTACACCGCCTGGGGCGGCTTCGCCTACGGCCGGGGGCTCGACGGCCGGCCGGCGGCCGAGGACATGCGCGCGAACTACCGCCGCATCCAGGTCGCCGCGAAGAACATCGACACCCGCGAGCACGACATCGCCGACTCCGACGACTACTTCCAGTACCACGGCGGCATGATCGCCACGGTCCGGGCGTTGACCGGCGCCGACCCGAAGGCCTACGTCGGCGACTCCACGTCCCCCGACGCGGTGCGCACCCGCACGCTGCAGGAGGAGACCAACCGCGTCTTCCGCTCCCGGGTGGTGAACCCGCGCTGGATCGGCGCGATGCAACGGCACGGCTACAAGGGCGCCTTCGAGCTGGCCGCGACCGTGGACTACCTGTTCGGCTTCGACGCGACCACCGGTGTCGTGCACGACTGGATGTACGAGCGGCTGGCCCGCGAGTACGTCCTGGACCAGACCAACCAGGAGTTCATGCGCCAGGCCAACCCGTGGGCGCTGCGCGGCATCGTGGAGCGACTGCACGAGGCGGCCGACCGCGGGCTGTGGGCCGAGCCCGACCCGGAGGTGCTGGCCCAGCTGCAGGCGGTCTACCTGTCGGTCGAGGGAGACCTCGAGGACGGCGCGTGAGCCGACGGGTGGTGCTCATCGGCGTCGGCCCCGGCGGTCCCGACCAGCTCACCGTCGAGGCGGTCCTGGCGATGAACGAGGTCGACTTCTTCGTGGTGACCGAGAAACAGCGCCCGGACGGCGACCCGCTGGCCGCCGCCAGAACAGCGCTGCTTGGCCGCCACGTGCGCGGCGACCCGACGATCGTGGTCGTCGAGGACGCCGAGCGGGACCGCACGGCGGCGGACTACGCACACGCGGTCGCCGACTGGCACGCGGCCCGCGCCGCCCGCTACGCCGCCGCGCTGGCCGACCACGACGGCGACGCGGGCTTCCTCGTCTGGGGCGACCCGGCCCTCTACGACTCGACGATCCGCGTGCTGGCCCGCGTCGCCGACACCGTCGGCGCCCGGCTGGAGGTCGTGCCGGGCGTGTCGAGCCTGTCCGCGCTCGCCGCCCGCCACCGCATCGTGCCGCACGGCATCGGCGAACCGCTGCACATCACCACCGGCCGCCGTCTTGTCGAGGCGATCCGGCAGCGACAGCCCAACATCGCGGTCCTGCTCAGCCGCTCGTTGGAGGAACTACGCGCCGTCGACCCGGCCGGCTGGCACATCTGGTGGGGCGCCAATCTCGGCACCCCGAGCGAACGACTCGCCGCCGGCCAACTCGCCGATGTCCTGCCCGCGATAACAACCGCCCGCACCGCCGCGAAACACGAGGCCGGCTGGCTACTGGACATCTATCTGCTCCGGCACGAGAAGTGACTGCACCGGTTCCATAATATGAAACAATTGACCATCCTGTGGCAGGTGGATAGCGTGTTCGACGCGCGGCAGAAAACGGGAAGTCTGGTGTGAATCCAGCGCGGTCCTCGCCACTGTGACCGGATAGCGAACCTCATGACGCCACTGGGACATGTCCTGGGAAGGCGAGGAAAGCCGACATCCGGAAGTCAGGAGACCGTCTGCGGCGCGCACGTAGCCGATCCACGAGCGATGGAGCCGCACAATGTCGACCAACGACCTGACCGAACGCCTCAATGCCGGCCCGGTGATCTGCGCCGAGGGATTTCTTTTCGAGCTGGAGAGACGGGGTTATCTCACCGCCGGGGAGTTCGTGCCCGAGGTGGCGCTGGAACACCCCGACGCGCTGCGCGCCCTGCATGTCGACTTCCAACGAGCCGGCTCCGATGTGGTGGAGGCATTCACCTACAACGGGCATCGGGAGAAGATGCGGGTCATCGGCAAGGAGGATCTGCTCGAGCCGCTGAACCGCGCGGCACTGGGGATCGCCCGCGAGGTCGCCGACGCGCGACCCGGGGACCTGATGGCGGGCAACATCTCCAACACGAACGTGTGGGACCCGGCGGACACCGGCCGGCAGGCCGAGGTGCGTGCCATGTTCGAGGAGATGGTTGGCTGGGCCGTTGACGGCGGCGCCGACCTGATCATCGGCGAGACGTTCTACTACGCGGGCGAGGCGTTGGCGGCGCTGGAGGTGGCGGCGTCGACCGGCCTGCCGGTGGTGCTCACCATCGCGCCGATGGCACTGAACGAACTGGCCGACGGCGTCGGGATCGTGGAGACCTGCCAGCGACTCGAGCAGGCAGGCGCGGACGTCGTCGGCATGAACTGCTTCCGCGGGCCGGACACGATGTTGCCGTGGCTCAAGGAGATCCGGGCGGCGGTGTCCTGTCACGTCGGTGCCTTGCCCGTGCCGTACCGGACCACCGTCGAGGAGCCGACGTTCTTCAACCTGACCGACGACCGGGCACGCGTCCCCTCCCCGCACGGTCGCACGTTCCCCACCGCGCTCGATCCGCTGTCCGCCAACAGGTACGAGCTGGGCGCCTTCGCGACCGAGGCGCACGACCTGGACGTCAACTACCTCGGCGTGTGTTGCGGCGCGTCCCCGATGCTGGTCCGTCAGGTGGCGGAGGCGGTCGGCCGCACGACCGAGGCGAGCCGGTTCTCGGAGCGGATGAGCAACCACTTCATGTACGGCGACGACGAGCGGCTGCCGGACCACATCGTGGCTCTCGGCGATCGCGCGTGACCTTCCGGTAGTCACCGGCGGGGAGCCACACTGGGCTGGTCGACTGTTCTGGGAGGAGAATCATGCGGTTCAGTTTCGTGCTGTTGCCTGATTACCCGCTCGACGACACGATCGAGTCCATCAAGCTCGCCGACGAACTCGGGTTCTACGCCTGCTATGCGGCGGACGAGACCTGGCACAAGGATCTCTGGCTGTTGTTCGCCGCGGCGGCGGACAAGACGACCAACATCCGGTTCGGTCCGAGCGTGTCCGCGGTGACGTTGCGGGAGCCGTCGTTGATCGCCCAGGCGACCGCCACCCTCGACGAGCTCACCGGGGGCCGCGCCGAATGTGTGCTCGGGTCGGGGAACTTCGGGCTGCTCGCGCAGTACGGCATCGACTGGGCGCGGACGAAACCGTTGTCCCGCCTCAAGGAGGCGCACACCGTGGTGCGCACCCTGCTCGACGAGGGGGCGATCAGCCACGATGGCGAGTTCTACCGCTATGACGGGCTGTTCACCTTCGCCCGGCCGGTCCAGCGGCACGTTCCGGTCAAGCTGGGCGCGATGCGCGGCCCGAAGTCGTTCCAGGCGGCGGGGGAGCTGACCGACGGCGTGCACCATGCGCTGAGCTACACCAGGCGCGCCTACGAGTACATGGTGGAGAACGTGCGGATCGGCGCCGAGCGCGCCGGCCGCGACGTGTCGTCGTTGGACCTCGGCGCGTGGGTCGTGTTCGCCACGGGCGAGGACTCGCGGGCGGCCAAGGACGCCGCCAGGGCGATGGTCGGCCTGTACGCGTCGTCGATGCCGGCCGAGCAGTTGGCGCGCAACGACGTGGATCCCGCGTCGCTGACCGAGATCATCGCCGCGGTGGGGGAGGGCCGGGTGGACCGTGCGTTCGAGCTCACCCCGCCGGAGCTGGCCGACAAGCTGTCCGTGGCCGGCACCCCGGAGGAGTGCCTGGCCAAGATCAGGACGGAGATCGCCTCGACCGGGGTCAACCACCTGGTCCTCGCCATCACCGACGCCGCGCTGGTCAAGGCGTTCGCCGGCATCGACCTGCCCGGCGTGGCCACCATGCGCGAGCAGTTGCGGCTGGTGCACGACAGGATCATGTGGTGACCTGGTCAGCCGCGGTCGGCGCGGACGATCTCCTCGGCGGTCGGCGCCTCGTCGGCATCGGTCAACCACTGCAGCGCGACGCCGACCAGCAGTGAGTAGTAGTGCGCGCCAACGGCGTGCACCTCCGCCGGGTCCGCGTCCTGGCCGAGGCCACCGAAGGCGTGCGCCAGGGCGACCCGCGCGGTGCGCTGCGCCGAGGCGTTCATCTCGCGGATCTTGTCGTTGTGCTGGAGGACCGCGACCGTCTCGAAGTTGACGAACCACAGCTCGCGGTTCTTCTGGATCGACTCGATGATGCGCTGCCACCTGGCGACCCGCGCCGCCTGTTCCCGCGCTCCCTCGGCGTCCTCGAGCGCGGCGAACAGGTGGCGGCCCCACTCCTCGTTCAGGTCGTAGATCGCCTGCGTGAGCAGCTGGTCCTTCGAGCCGAAGTGGTAGTTGATCGACGCCTGGTTGGCGCCGGACGCCGCGACCAGCTCGCGCACGGTCGTCCGCGCGTAGCCGTTGTGCAGCAGACACTCCCGTGCGGCGGTGAGCAGGTTCTCCCGATGACCCATGACGGGTACCGTATCATGTAAACGTTCGTTTCAAACGAACATACATATCGAGGGGAGTCCTGTCATGAACACCAAGCCAGTCCTGCGGATCCGTGGGCTGACCTGCCAGTACCCGAGCGATGCCGGCCCGGTGCACGCCCTGCGCGGCATCGACCTCGACGTGGGCCGGGGGTCCTTCGTCGCGATCATGGGGCCGTCCGGCTCCGGCAAGACGACCCTGCTGCACTGCGCGGCGGGGCTACAGCGCCCGACCTCGGGGCTGGTCGAGCTGGACGACCGCGACCTCACCCAGGCCGGCCCGGTCGAGCTCGCGCGGCTGCGCCGCCGCCGGGTCGGGTTCGTGTTCCAGTCGTTCAACCTGCTGCCCGCGCTCACCGCGGGAGAGAACGTCGAGCTGCCACTGCGGCTGGACGGGCGGCGCACCGACCCTCGGCGCACCTCGGCCCTGCTGCGGAACGTCGGTCTCGGCCAGCGCGCCGGACACCGGCCGGACCAGCTCTCCGGCGGGCAGCAGCAGCGCGTCGCCGTGGCGCGGGCGCTGATCACCGACCCCGACGTCGTCTTCGCCGACGAGCCGACCGGCGCGCTGGACATCCGCAGCGCCCGCGAGGTGCTCACGCTGCTGCGCGGCCTGGCCAACGGCGGCCAGACGATCATCATGGTCACCCACGACCCGGTCGCCGCGTCCTACTCCGACCAGGTGCTGTTCCTGGCCGACGGGCGCATCGTCGACCGGCTGGCACGGCCGTCGGCGGGCGCGGTGGCCGCCAGGATGGCGACGCTGGTCGAGTCCGCCGAGCAGGCGGCCAACGACGCGGTGGTGGGCTGACCCATGCTGACCCTCGTCCTGCGCTCGTTCGTCCACCACCGCTCGGCCGCACTGGCGACCGCCCTGGTCTCGTTCGTCGGCCTGCTGCTGGTGACCGCGATGGCCGCGCTGCTCGGCACCGGGCTGGCCCCGACGACCACGGCGGCCGACGCGCCGTTCCTCACCCAGTTCCCGCTGATCATGGGTGGTTGGGTGGTGGCGATCGTGCTGTTCGCCATGGTCTCCACCATCGGCGTCACCCTCGTCGGCCGGCGCGGGGAGCTCGCGGGGCTGCGGCTGGTCGGCGCGACGCCGCGTCAGTTGCAGACCATGGTCGCCGCCGAGACCCTGGTGTTGTCCGCCATCGCCGCGGTGCCGGGCATCGCCTGTGGGTACCTGCTCGGCGGGCTCGTCCTGGACCAGGTGCACACCGCCGGGCTCATCGACGCCGCGTCGGCGTTCGCGCCCGGGGTCGTGCTGCCGGTGCTCGGCGCCGCGGTCGTGCTCGTCGCGAGCGTGGCGGCGGCCTGGCTGGGCAGCCGGCGGATCGCCGCGGCCAGCCCGGTCGGGGCACCCGTGGCGACCACGGGCCAGAGCCGCGGTC
>NZ_BAAGXS010000044.1:0-11375 GCF_054779715.1 Actinophytocola sediminis
GGCGCGGGCACCGCCACCGCCAACGGCACGACGGCGCCCGCCGGCGCGGGGGCGGCCTGCGGCGGTTGCCAGGCCATCTCCACGGCGACGTCACCCACGCGCACGTTGAGCGTGCTCGGCGGCCGGGGTGAGCTGGCGAGCAGGTCGGCGGCGGCGCCGCGGACCGCGGCGAGCACCTCGTCGACCGTCTGGCCCGGTTCTGGCTCGCCAGGCACGGCACGGGGAAGTCGGTGGGTCATCGTCCTACCTTCCGGTGTGTTGGTTGGTTGGCCCCGAACGCGCGGAACCTGGCCCGGCGTTCGGCGATCAGCTCGGCCGAGGTGAGTGGCAGCAGCGCCCGCAGGCTCTCCAGCAGCGCCGTGCGCAGGTGGTGCCCGGCGGCCACCGGGTCGGCCTGGGTGCCGCCTGCCGGCTCGGGCACGATCCGGTCGACGATGCCGAGCTCGAGCAGCTCGGGCGCGGTCACCCGCAGCGCCTGCGCCGCGCGCGGGGCGGCGGCCGGGTCGTTCCACAGGATCGCCGCGCAGCCCTCCGGGCTGATCACCGAGTACACGGCGTTCGCGCAGATCAGCACGTGGTTGGCGACGCCGAGGGCGAGCGCGCCGCCGCTGCCGCCCTCACCGGTGACCACGCTGACCACCGGCACCGGCAGCGACGCCATCAGCCGGATGTTCTCCGCGATCGCGATCGCCTGGCCGTGTTGTTCCGCCTCCTTGCCCGGGTAGGCGCCCGGGGTGTCGATCAGCGCCACCAGCGGGATGCCGAGCTTGGCGGCCAGGCGCATCAGCCGGGCCGACTTGCGGTAGCCGGCCGGGGTCGGCATGCCGAAGTTCCGCGCGGACAGCTCGGCCGCGGTGTGGCCCTTCTGGTGCCCGACGATCACCACCGGCACGCCGGCGAGCCGGCCGAGGCCGCCGATGATCGCCGGGTCCTGCGCGCCGAGCCGGTCGCCGCGCAGCTCCTCGAAGTCGTCGAGCAGCAGGCCGAGGTAGTCGGTGGTGGTCGGCCGGTTCAGGTCCCGCGCCCGCTGCACGACCTGCCACGGGTCCCGCTCGCCGGCGGCCGGCGTCTCGGTCACCGGCGGTGCCGGCTCCTCGACCGTGAGGTGCCCGTCCCGGCCGGCAGGCGAGCCGATGGCCAGCAGCCTGGTCAGCGTGCCGCGCAGCTCCTGGCGTGGCCGGATCATGTCGATCAGGCCGTTGGCCAGCAGGAACTCCGCGGTCTGGAAGTCGGGCGGCAGGGTCTGCTTGATGGTCTGCTCGATCACCCGCCGGCCGGCGAACCCGAGCCGGGCGCCCGGCTCGGCGATGATCACGTCCGACAGCGTGGCGAAGGAGGCCGCCACGCCGCCGAAGGTGGGGTCGGTGACCAGGGTGATGGTGAGGATGCCGGCCTCGTCGAGCTGGCCGAGCATCGCGCTGGTCTTGGCCATCTGCATCAGGGCGACCGCGCCCTCCTGCATCCGGGCGCCGCCGGAGGCGGTGACGATCAGCAGCGGGATCCGGCGCTCCAGCGCGGTCTCGCCGGCCAGCGTGATCAGCTCGCCGACCGCGCCGCCGAGGCTGCCGCCCATGAAGTCGAAGTCCATCACGGCCACGACCAGCGGGTTGCCCTCGATGCTGCCGGTGGCGCAGAGCACGGCCTCGTCCAGCCCGGTCTTGCGGCGGGCGCCGGCCAGGCGCTGCGGGTAGGGCTGGGAGTCGGTGAACTCCAGCGGGTCGGCCGAGTGCACCGGGAGGTCGAGGATCTGCACGGTGCCCTGGTCGAGCAGCTGGGTCACGCGCTGGCGGGCGTCGACCCGGCCGTGGTGTCCGCAGTCCGGGCATACCCGCAGGCTTCGGCTCAACCGCTTGTCGTAGACCAGGGATCGGCACTGGCGGCAGCTCACCCATTCGGCCGGTGCTGCCGAGGTGGCGGTCCCGGCTGCGTTGGTGGCAGCGGTCACGGCGACTCCTTGGGGCTAGGCGTTGCGTCCGAGATTCGCCCGCGGGCCTCCAAGGGAACTCAAGGATGAGTCGAGTTCGCAGGTGCCGGTGTTGATCAGCCCCGGTTGGTGCGCAGGCCCTCGGCCAGCGCCTCCAGCGCCGGCAGCGCGTCCCGCAGCGCGTCGCTGACCTCGGGCGGGAGGCCGTCCAGGATCTTGATCACGGTCTCGGTGCGCGCCTGGATGATGCGCTCGTGGGCCTGTTTGCCGGCGGCGGTCACCTGGAGCTGCACGGCGCGTTGGTCGGCCGGGTCGGGTAGTCGGCGGATGAGGCCGTCGCCGTCGAGCTTGGACACGATGCGGGAGAGCATCGTCGGGTTGAGGCCCTCGATCTCGGTCAGCTCGGCCAGGCCCATCGGGCCGCGGTGGGCGACCAGGCCGAGTACCGAGGCCTGGGTCGGGGTCAGGTTCTCGCTCGCGGACGACGCGTTGAACAGCCGGGCGAGTCGACCGATGACCCGCCGCAGCCGGGTCACTGCTTCGGCATCCACAACTGCCTCCCGTCGGATCGGTCACAAACCGATTGCTTGCTTGTCGGCAAGCAAATTATTGTCGAAACATGCGGATGCGAAGCGTAGGAGAGACGCAGAGCACCGCATCCGAGCCCGTCGGTCCGGATCCGCTGCCGCGCCGGCACCTGGTGTTCGCCGTCGTGGCGATCGCCCTGTTCATGGCGTCGATGGACCAAACCATTGTCGCCACCGCGCTGAACGCGATCCAGGCCGACCTGGGTGCCGAACTCACCTGGAGTGGCTGGACGATCACCGTCTACTCGCTCGGCCAGATCATCGCCATGCCGATGGCCGGCAAGCTCGGCGACCATTTCGGGCGCAAGCGGGTGTTCCTGGTGGGCATCACGGTGTTCACGCTGGCCTCGCTGGCCTGCGGGTTCGCCAACAACATCTACCTGCTGGTGGGGTTGCGCGCGTTGCAGGCGCTCGGCGGGGGCGCGTTCCTGCCGTCGGCGACCGGGATCATCGCCGACCACTTCGGCCGGCACCGCGACCGCGCGGTCGGCATGTTCACCAGTATTTTCCCGATCGGCACGATCGTCGGGCCCATCCTCGGCGGGGTACTGGTGACCTGGCTGGACTGGCGGGCGATCTTCCTGGTGAACGTGCCGATGGGGGTGATCCTGTTCGTGCTGGCGGCCAAGCTGATCGCGGAGTCGCCGCGCCGGGAGGCCAGCCGGATCGACTTCGGCGGGCTGGTGTTGCTGGCCGTGCTGATGCTCTCGACGATGTACGGGCTGACCAATCTCGATCTCGGGCTGACCAGCCCGTGGTTCCTGGTGCCGGAGGTGTGCGCGGTCCTGTCGGCGGTGCTGTTCGTGCGGCACACGATGCGCCATCGGGCGCCGTTCATCCCGATCCGGTTCCTGCGGGGCCGGTCGTTCGCGGTGATGAACGTGCTGAACCTGCTGTTCGGCGGGGCGGCGATCGGGTTCGGCTCGCTGGTGCCGCTGTATGCCGAGCAGCGGTTTCACCTCGACCCGCTGGCGGCGGGCACGCTGTTGACCGCGCGGGGGGCCGGGATGATCTGCGTGGCCGCGCTGGCGGTGCTCGCGCTGCGGCGGGCCGGGCACCGGATCCCGATGGCCGCCGGCCTGACGCTGATGGTGATCGGACTGGTGGCGATGGCGATGCCGCCGCCGGGGGTGTCCGGGTACGCGTGGCTGGCGTTCTCCGCCGGGTTGACCGGGTTGGGCATGGGCCTGTCGGTGCCGGCGTCGAACAACGCGGGGCTGTCGCTGGCGCCGGATCAGCTGTCCTCGATCGCCGGGCTGCGCGGGATGTTCCGGCAGAGCGGCGCGATCATCGCGGTGTCGGTCACCACGGCGGTCCTGGCCAACAGCACGAACCCGGCGATGACCCAGGCACACGCGTTCGTCGTCCTGGCCGCGCTACTGCTGGCCGCCGTCCCCCTGATCTTCACCATCCCCGACCACCGAGGCAGCTGGTAACCCGCTGGAATCACGGTATGAACTCGTCACCCGTGCTGTATGTCATCACCTGTGGGACGTTGGCCGCGCGTGATGTCGGCAAGCTGGTCGACCTGGCACACGAGGACGGCTGGACGGTGTGTGTCGTCGCGACGCCGATGGCCACGCGCTTCATCGACCAGGCCGCGCTGGAGGCGCGGACCGGGTATCCCGTGCGCAGTGACTACAGGCAACCCGGCACTCCGGACGTCCTGCCGCAGCCGGACGCGCTCGTCGTCGGCGGGGCGAGCGCCAACACGATCAACAAACTGGCCGCCGGCATCTGCGACAACCTGGCGCTCGGGCTGGTGAGCGAAGCCATCGGGCTCGGGACGCCGCTGGCGATCCTGCCGTTCGTGAACACCGCGCTCGCCGCTCATCCCGCCTTCGCGCGCAGTGTTCGCGCGCTGCGGGAGGCCGATGTCGAGGTGCTCCTCGGCGAGGGCGGCTTCGTGCCCAACCCACCTGGTGAGGGTGTGCGGCAGTTGCCGACCTACCCGTGGGCGGCGGCGCTGCACGCGGTGGCACAGCGCCTCGAGGTGGACTCGCGAGGTCAGGGGCGGAGGTCGTAGATGGTGTGGTCGTCGATGGCGGTGGGGGTGTAGGTGGCGGTGATCCAGTCGGTGACCTCGGTGGCGCCGGCGGGGCCCTGGCCTTCGATGTAGTAGGCGATCTGGCCGTTGGCCACGTGTTGTTGGAACTCGGCGAGGGTGGGGGACGGGTCGCTGCCGTTCCAGCCGCCGATGGCCATGACCTCCTTCTCGCTTGCCAGGGCGAGGTTCGCCGCCTCGGTGCCGTTGACGGTGGCGGCGGCCCAGGTGGTGTCGGTGTCTCGGAGCAGGGCGATGACGTCGTCGGTGGTGGTTGCTGGGGGTCCCGTGAGCTGGCCGCCGGCGGTGGGGCCGGACAGGGGGATGGAGCCGGTGTGGCTCTCGGCGGCGGTGGCCACGGCGAACGTGCCGGTGCCGGCCAGCATGACCACGACCGCGGTGGCGGCCAGCCAGTGGGTGGCGGCGCCGACGGCCAGCATGGCGGCCACCAGCACACCGCAGGCGAGGATCGTCCAGCGCAGCCAGGGCAGCCACGATTCGTTGCGGGCCAACAGGATGAACGTCCACACCGCGGTGACCGCGACGATCGCGGCGATGGTCAGCACCGCCGGCCGGTGTGCCCGGCCGCGCCACAGCGCGACGCCGCCGATGCCCAGCGGCGCGGCGATCGCGGGTGCGAGGGCGACCGCGTAGTACGGGTGCACGATCCCGGTCATCAGGCTGAACACCAGCGCGGTGACCATCAGCCACCCACCCCACAACAACAGCGCCGCGCGGGTGTGGTCGGTACGCGCCGCGTGCCGGGTGAACCACAACCCGGCCAGCACGGCGATGATCGCGGCCGGCAACAGCCAGGAAACCTCGGTGCCGAACGCCGCGCCGAACATCCGCCCGGCACCCGCCTCGCCGCCGAAGGCGATGTTGGCCTGTCCGCCACCCCCACCTCGGCCGCCGAAGATCCGGCCCAAACCGTTGTACCCCAGGGTGAGCTCCCACAGGCTGTCGGTGGCCGAGCCGGAGATGTACGGCCGCGAGTCCGCCGGCCACAACTCCACCAGCGCGACATACCAGCCCGCGGCGACCACAGTGGACACCGCGGCCACGCCGACGTGCGCCAGCCGGCGCCCGAGGGAAACCGGTGCGGCGACCAGATAGGCGAGTACGAACGCGGGCAGCACCAGGAACGCCTGCAACATCTTGGTGAGAAAGCCGAACCCGACCAACGCTCCGGCGAGCGCGAGCCACCGCCAACCCGCCTGCTCGATCGCCCGGGTGACCGCGTACGCCGCGGCCACGAGCAACAGCGTGAGCAGCGCGTCCGGCAGGTTGTAGCGGAACATCAGCGTCGCCACCGGGGTCAGCGCGAGCGCGGTGCCCGCGAGCAGCCCGGCCCACGGCCCGGACACCCGTTTCACCGTCAGGTACAGCACGCCCACCGCGGCCACGCCGGCGATCGCCTGCGGGGCGAGCACACTCCAGCTGGAGAAGCCGAACACCCGACCGAACAGCCCGGACAACCACAGCGACGCCGGCGGCTTGTCGACGGTGATCGAGTTGCCGGCGTCCAGCGACCCGAACAGCCACGCCTGCCAGCTCCCGGTCGCGGCCTTGGTGGCGGCGGCGTAGTAGCTGTTGGCCCAGCCGGACGCGGTGAGGTTCCACAGGTACAGCACGGCCGTGCCGGCGAGCAGCAGCCACACCAGCGGCCGGTGCCGCGGTGTCGACCGCTGTTCGACCTCGGTGGTGGCGGTGAGTGTGGCGGTCACAGATGTCCTCGATCCGTTGGGCGGTCAGCGATTGCGGCCGGGGTGGAACACCCAGCCGCGCAGCAGCAGGAAACGCAGCACGGTGGCCGCGAGGTTGGCGCCGACGAGCACCGCGAGCTCAATCCCTCGGCCGGCGTCGGTGAACTGGTGCAGGGCGGCGAGCGACCCGCTGGTGAGCGCGAGGCCGAGGCCGAACACCACCAGGCCCTCGAACTGGTGCCGACCGGCCATCGCCCAGCCGTGCACCCCGAAGGTGAACCGCCGGTTGGCCGCCGTGTTCGCCACGGCCGTCGCCCCGAGGGCGACCAGGTTCGCGCCCTGGGCGCCGAGTCCGGTGCGCAGCGCGGTGAACAACAGCAGGTACGCCACCGTGCTGGCGATCCCGACGGCGGCGAACCGGACCAGTTGGCGTACCAGGCTCGTCGGCACGTCCGCGTCCCGGCCGAGCTGGGCGCGCAGCGCGGTGACCGGGACCCGGCCGGTGGCCAGCGCGCGCGCCAGCCGGGCGATGCCGCGTAGGTCCGCGAGCGCGGTGGCGAGGATGTCCACCCGGCTGTCCTGGTCGTCGACCCAGTCGACCGGCACCTCGTGGATGCGCAGGCCGGACCGTTCGGCGAGCACCAACAACTCGGTGTCGAAGAACCAGCCGGTGTCCGCGACGTGCGGCAGCAGCCTCCGCGCCAGGTCGGCGCGGATCGCCTTGAAGCCGCACTGCGCGTCGGAGAACCGGGTGGCCAGGGTGCCGCGCAGCAACAGGTTGTAGCCCCGGGAGATCAGCTCCCGCTTCGGTCCGCGCACCACCCGCGCGCCCCTGGCCAGCCGGCTGCCGATCGCGAGGTCGGAGTGGCCGGACAGCAGCGGCGCGATCAGCGGTGGCAGCGCGGCCAGATCGGTCGACAGGTCGACATCCATGTAGGCGAGCACGGCGGCGTCGGAGGCCGACCACACCGCGTGCAGCGCGCGGCCCCGGCCCTTCTCCGCCAGGTGCGTCACTTCCACTTCGGACAGTTCGGCGGCGAGCCGGGTGGCCAGCGCCAGGGTCTGGTCGGTGCTCGCGTTGTCCGCGATGGTGATCCGGAACCGGTGCGGGAACCAGCCGGTGAGCGTCTCGTGCAGCCGGCGGACACAACCGTCGAGGTCGCGTTCCTCGTTGTGCACGGGGATGACAAGCTCCAGGACGGGGCGGTCGCCGGTCGGCACGATGGGCTCCCGGCCTGCGCCGGGCAACGTGAGCGTCATGGCGTCCACGTTCGGGGCGCCGGCTTGGCCCTCGGTGTGTCCCGGCTGTGCGGAGCCTGTGAGCTAGTTCGGCAGCCACACGGTGAACTCGGTGTGGCCCGGCGCGCTCGTCACGCCGACCTCGCCGCCGTGCGCGGCCACCACGGCCACCACGATCGCCAGGCCGAGTCCGGTACTGCCGGCCGCGCGGGAACGGGAGGAGTCGCCGCGCGCGAAGCGCTCGAACACCTCCGGCAGCAGGCTGGCCGGGATGCCGGGGCCGTTGTCGGTCACCGTCAGCTCGACCTCGCCGTCCGATCTGGACAGTCCGGTGGTGACGGTCGTGCCGGCCGGCGTGTGCGTGCGGGCGTTGGACAGCAGGTTGCCAAGCACCTGGTGCAGCCGGGCGGCGTCGCCGGTCACGGTGATCGGGTCGGCCGGCAGCGCCAGTCGCCAGTGGTGCTCCGCGCCGGCCACCCGCGCGTCGCTCACCGCGTCGAGCACCAGTCTGGACAGGTCCACTGTGGCGTGTTCGAGCGGCCGGCCGGAGTCCAGGCGGGCCAACAGGAGCAGGTCGTCGACCAGGGTGGTCATCCGTGCGGCCTCCGACTCGACCCGGCCGATGGCGTGCGCCACCTCCGGGGTCGCGTCGCCGCCCCTGCGCACCAATTCGGCGTAGCCGCGCACAGCGGCCAGCGGGGTGCGCAGCTCGTGGCTCGCGTCCGCGACGAACTGCCGTACCCTGGTCTCGCTCGCGTGCCGGGCGGTGAGCGCGTTGTCCACGTGGCCGAGCATGCGGTTCAGCGCCAGCCCGAGCTGACCGATCTCGGTCCGCGGATCGGTGTGCCTTGCCGGCACCCGCTCGGCGATCGCGACCTCGCCCCGGTCAAGCGGCAGCTCGGCCACCCTGGCCGCCGTACGGGCAACGTCCTGCAGCGGTTGCAGCGTGCGGCGCACGATCAGCGCACCCGCGCCGGCCGCGGCCAGCAGGCCGATCAGGGAGACTCCACCGAGGATCCAGCCGGCCGACATCACCGTTCTGTCCACATCGGACATCGGCAGTCCGGTGACCAGCACCCGCCCGTCCGGGAACGCCACCGCGGTGAGCCGGTAGTCGCCGAGGGGGTCGAGGTCTCGGGTGTAGCTCTGGTTGTCGGTCGGGATCGTGTCGAACACGCCGTGCAGGTTCTCCGGGATCGCCCCGAGGTTTCCGCTGGCGAGCTGGCGGGCCATGAACCGGCGGCCGTCCGGGTAGCGCACGGCGGTCAGCGTGCCGGGACCCTGCGCACCGGTCATCTCCGGCTGGTCCGGTCTCGGCAGATCGTTGACCACCGGCGCCCGCTGTCCGCGCGCGCTCGCCTCGGCGAGCCGGTCGTCGAGCTGGTTGATGAGAAAAGCCTGCAGCGCCAACAGGGTCACCGCCACGATGATCACGCAGACCATGGCGAGCAGGATGATCTGCTCGGCGATCAGCCGCCGCCGCAGCGGCCAGGACTCGAACCCGCGCCGCTCAGCCGGCCGGTTTGAGGACATACCCGGCGCCCCGCATGGTGTGGATCATCGACGGCCGGCCGGCGTCGATCTTCTTGCGGAGATAGGAGATGTAGAGCTCCACGATGTTGGCCTGCCCGCCGAAGTCGTAGTTCCAGACCCGGTCGAGGATCTGTGCCTTGCTCAACACCCGGCGTGGGTTGCGCATCAGGTAGCGCAGCAGCTCGAACTCGGTCGCGGTCAGCTCGACCGGCTCACCCGCCCGGTGCACCTCCCGGCTGTCCTCGTCCAGGGTCAGGTCGCCGACGACGAGCGTGGCGCCCGCGCCGGCCTCGGTGATCCCGGTGCGCCGCATCAGCGCCCGCAGCCGCAGGGTGACCTCCTCCAGGCTGAACGGCTTGGTCACGTAGTCGTCGCCGCCCGCGGTGAGCCCGGCGATGCGGTCCTCGACGGCGTCGCGCGCGGTGAGGAACAGCACCGGCAGCGCGGGCGCGTCGCCACGCATGCGGCGCAGCACCTCCAGTCCGCTGAGGTCGGGCAGCATCACGTCCAGCACCACGGCGTCCGGCCGGAACTCGCGCGCGGTGCGCACGGCGGTGGTGCCGTCCAGCGCGCTGCGCACGTCCCAGCCCTCCAGCCGCAGAGCCATGGAGACGAGCTCGGCCAGGGTGGCCTCGTCGTCGACCACGAGCACCCGCACCGGCTGCCCGTCCGGGCGCCGCAGCTCGCTCTTCATGTCGCCATCGTCAGCGCCACCGGTATGGGGACCCTGTGGAAACACTGTGCGTTGACTGAGAGCCACCCGGGTCACAGCGAAGGCCAACGCCGGGCACAGCCAGGGCACAGGAAGCTGCCGGATGTTGGTGGCCATGAACACCGAACAACAACCCGGTCCTGTCCAGCCACCCGCCCCGCCGCCGCCGGAACAGGCGGCCTGGGGCGCGCCGCCGCCACCACCGGAGCAGCGTCGCCGGTGGACGCCCCGGCGGATCGGGGTGGCGGTGGCCGTCGCGGTCGTCATCGCGGCCGGCGGCGGGGTGGCCATCTACGCGGCGAGCGGCTCGGTGAGCGACGAGGCCGGCCTCAGTGGCCCGCAGGGCGGTGGCCGGATCGTCGGCGGTCCGATGAGCGAGCTCGACCACGGCGAGTTCCAGAACGGCGAGGTCACCGCGATCAGCGACACGTCGGTCACCGCCAAGAGCGCGGACGGCTACGAGCGCACCTACACCATCGACGAGGACACCCAGCTGGTCGGCGAGATCGAGGAGGGCGACGACGTGATGATCATGGCCACGGTCGAGGGCGACACCGCGACCGCGGCCACGGTGCTCGACCAGGGCGAGATGGGCCAGCAGCCGCCGCAGGGCGGTCCCCCTCGGCTGGAGCGCAACTGATCGTCAGCAGGGCTCGCCGAGGCCGAGCAGGCCACCGATCCCGCCGAGTAGTCCGCACAACAGGCCGCCGCCGCCCGGTGGGGGAGTCGGCGCCGGCTCGGCCGGTGACTCGGCTGGCGGCTCGGCCGGTAGCGGTGGCTCGGTCGTCGTCGGCGGCGGAGTGGTCGTCGGGGGCGGGGTGGTCGGGGGCGTTGTCGGGGGCGTTGTCGGTGGCGGAGTCGGGGGTGGGGTCGTCGGTGGTGCTGGCGGGGTCGGCACCGGCGGGGCCGGGGTGGCCGGGGGTGCGGGGAGGGCCGCCGGCACGACCGGGCCGGTGGCGGTGATGTCGGTGACCGAGACCGCGCCGTCCTGGTAGACCACCATCCACGCGCGCACCAGCGACAGGTAGCTCGTGGAGTTGTTGTAGGACAGGATCGCGCTGTCCAGGCCGGCCGGGGTGGCGAGGTCCCGGTCGCCGGCGCACAGGTACCGCGCCGCCGCCAGGCTCGCGTCGAAGACGTTGTGCGGGTCGGTCCGGCCGTCGACGTTGCCGTCGGCCTGCCAGCGCGCCCAGGTGCCGGGGATGAACTGCATCGGCCCGACGGCCCGGTCCCACACCGGGTCGCCGTCCAGCGTCCCGCCGTCGGTGTCGCCGATCGCCGCGAACGGGCCGGCGCCGTCGAGCACCGGGCCCAGGATCGGGTGGATCGTCGTGCCCTCCGCGCCGACCTGACCGCCGCGCGCGTGCCCGGACTCCACCTTCCCGACCGCCGCCAGCAACTCCAGCGGCAACCGGCAACCGGGCTGTACGAGGCCGGTGCGGTCGGTGGCGCGCTGGTAGGCGGCCAGCACGGTCGCCGGAATCCCCACGGTGCCGGCGACCCGCGGCCCGGTGTGCACGATCTGCGCGGTGGCGCTCCGCTCGGCCGGCCAGGCCGCGGTGGGTGGGGTGTTGCCGCCCGCGCCAAGGGTGCCGCCTGCCCGGCCCGGCTCGCGCGCGTCGGCCGCGGC
>NZ_BAAGXS010000045.1:0-52865 GCF_054779715.1 Actinophytocola sediminis
CCTGGCCGGTGGCGCGGGGACCGCGACCGGTGCCCGCGCTACGCCGCCGATGATGCCGCCGCAGTCCGGCGCGGCCGGTGCCGCGGCCGCCAGGACGGCTGGCGGGATCAAGCCGGGGAACAGCGACCGCACCGAGTCCCGGCCACGACCGCGTCGTGGCGCGGTGACCGGTCCGGTGACCCCGGGCGTCGCGCTGGCCGGCCGGGCGGGCGCGAGCCAACCCAGGCCGGCGGCGCGACGCGGCTGGGACAGCGACAACGACGCACTGCGGGTGCTCGACGAGCACCTGTGGCAGGTGACCCCTCCAGAGGAGCAGACCGATGAACAAGATCGACGGCGACCCGGCCGCGATGGCCATGACCGCCCAGCAGCTCACCGCGCCCCCGATGCCGGGCTCGTTGGGCCGGGTGGGCGCGCCGATCAACCCACCAGGGCTCGTTGAGGGCTTCGCGATGTCCATTGTGGACAAGATGGCGTCGGTGGCCGCGGCGGACTACCTGACCAGGGTCACCAACGACATCATCAGCCACGCCACGAACGTGCACCACATCTCGCTGGAGTACAAGTGGGCCGACCTGGCCTCGGCCGCCGAGATCGTCGGCGCGGGGACCAAGGTCGCCAACCAGGGGATCAGCCTGGTCAAGACCGTGACCGGCGCCGGCGCCGGTGGCGCCGTGCCCGACACCACCCCCGCCGAAGCCGACCCGGCCGCCGGCACCGCCTGACCGCAGGACGAACCCGAACAGGAGTGACGGCCATGGCCATCCCGTACAACCTGCTGCCGATGGAGATGCTCGTCGCGATGAGCACCGCCGAGGTCGCCAACGCCCCGGGTTACCTCGACGCGGCGCGGATGTGGACCGAGGTGCGCGGCTGGATCGACAGCGCGCGCACCGAGTTGCGCACCAGGTCGGAGTCGCTGCTGCCGCACTGGCAGGACCAGGCGGCCCAGGACTGGGCGACCAGGGTCCAGGCCGACGACGCCGAGCTGGCCTCGTGGGGCGCGCGGATCGACGCCTCCCAGGTGTCCGCGACGCTGACCACGCTCTCCGGCGCGATCGCCAGGACCCACCAGGAGGTGCTGGCCCTGCAGACGCAGTACTACGCCGCGCTGTCCTCCCCGCTGACCCAGTGGGCCGCGTTGGGGTTCCAGCAGGCGGCGGGCGCGGTGATGACCGCGCTCGGCGCGGAGTTCGACATGGCGATCGCGAAGACCGCGTCGGCGGCCGGGGTCAAGCGGCCGGACATCCCGACCGTGGACATCAAGCCGTCGGCCGATGGCAACTCGCCGGAGGACATCGTCAAGGCGCTCACGGCGACCTCGGGCGCGATGTCGGAACTGGAGACGCTGGCCACCACCATGGGTTTCGGCCAGGCGGGCGGTGGTGGCGGCGCCGCCGGGGACTACGCCGGGAGCTATGGCGGCGGGGGCATGCCGTCGCTGGCCGGGTTGGACACCATGTCGGCGACCGGGGCCAACCTGACCTCCGGCGCCGGCGCGCCCGGTGCGGGCAACGCGCCGACGCTCAGCGGCTCGTCGCTGCCCTACGGCACGCTCGGCGGGAGCGGGCTGCCGGGGGTCGGCAAATCGCTGGCCGCCAAACGCGCGCCGGTCGCCGCGGCGGATGTCAGCCCGGGGGTGCAGACCGCGTCCGGCGGGGCGGCGGCCAAGACCGGGCCGGCCGGGTCGCCGATGATGCCGCCGATGGCCGGGCAGGCGGCGGGCACCGCGGTGCGGCCGGCCAGTGGCACCAGCCCGACCGGCCGCGCGCGCACGACCAGGAAGTCGACCGACGCGACCGACGCCGTGCCGACCGGCCTGCGTGGCCGCTCCACCGCGACCCCCTGACACCTGCCCTGAATGGGTCATTGAGGACGTTGAGCGTCCCCAATGGCCCATTCAGGGCATGGGTGTGGCTGTCGCACTAACAGGTGACATTCCGGTGTTCACCGGTAACGGAGACGTGGGTGGTGACGACTTGCTCGCCAGTAGGAACTACTGGGGAGGAAACGTGACCAATTACCCGCAACAACCGCAGGGCTACCCGGCGCCTGGACACTATGTGCCGCCCACCAACGGGATGGGGGTCGCGTCGCTGGTGCTCGGCATTGTCGGGTTGCTGTTCTCGTTTCTCCCGTGGATCGGCGTGCTCGCCTGGCCGATGGTGATTCTCGGGACCATCTTCGGCGGGGTCGGCATCTCCAAGGCCGGCCGCACGCCGGGAATGCCCAAGGGCCTGGCCATCGCCGGACTGGTCTGCTCACTGGTCGGGCTCGTGATCTGCGTGCTCTGGGCCTCCGCCTTCGCCTCGGTGAGCTGACCACCTACCCGGGGTCGAGTACGTACCTGAGTGCCGCCCTGGCCGCCGTCGCGGACGTGTCCGTGGCGACGGCCAGGAGCGCGGCCCGCCACGCCGCGGCGAGCACGTCCGCGGCGGGGGCCTTGTGTTTGGTCAGCAACGGTCGCAGCGCGCCGGCGACCGGATCGGCGCGCTCCACCGGCGGCCGCTCGCCCAGGATCCGGCACACGGTGAACCGGACGGCGGCGTCGAAGGCCACCAGGAGCGCGGCCCGTACCGCGGGGTGCCCACGATCCCCCGCGGTCGCCGCGGCGCCCGCCATGCGTTCGACGATCCGCTTCTCCATGTCCTCACGGACGGTCAGGTAGAGGCCGAGCTTCGAGCCGAAGTGGTGGTACAGCGCGCCGGTGGTGACGCCGGCCTTGCTGGCCAGGTCGACGACGTTGACCGCGTCGTAGCCGGTGACCTCGAACTGGTGGATGGCCGCCTCGATGAGCCTGGCCTTGACCGAACCGGGGATGGGGACCCATTCGCGCATCCCCCGAGCATAACCGGTTGACGGGTTTCCGTAATGCGATTACGGTCATCCACATGAAGCTGACGTTCCTGTACCAGCCGGTCAAGGACATCGGGGCGTCGGTCGCCTTCTACCGGGACACCCTCGGGTTCGACGAGTCCTGGCGGGAGGGTGAGTCGACCGCCGCGTTCGCCCTCCCCGGCACCGAGGTCGAGCTGATGCTCGACGTGCCGCCGGAGGCCGGACCCCGCTGGGGCGCTGGCGGTTTCTACGCCGTGGACAGTGTGGACGCCTTCCGCGAGGCGCACCCCGAGCTCGACTGGCAGGGCGAGATCGACATGCCGGGCGGCAAGGGTGCGACCTTCCTCGACCCGAGCGGCAACGCGGTCCACCTGTTCGACCAGAGCGCCCCCGAGTAGCCACCGCCGGCCGCGGCGTCGAGGACGTGACCGGCTCGCACGTGACGCACCCGCCGGAGGACGTCCTCCCGCACGTCAGGCCGGAGTCGGCGCTCGCGCGTCCCGACCCGGTCCCTCCGGCCAGGGAGATCAGACCGGGCGCCGGCGAACTCGGGTCATGATCACTGCCCGTCGTCACTGCCCGTCGCCGGCGCCGTCCAGCTCGCGGAAGGTCTGACCAGCTCCTCGGTCGTCGACGTGGCGACAGCAGCTTCAGGCAAATACCGATGTTTCTTTACACACCGCGCCCGGACGATGACATAATCCGCCCTTGATCCTCATCAGACGGATCCCTACGGTCGCCACGAACCCGTCGTCGGGATCACTCAAGCCGAAGGAGATCCCGTGAGCGCGGCGCACAACCGACAACCGCACGTGTCGCGCTGGCGCGCCTTCAGGAACCGAATCGTACAGTGGCGCAACTGGCCACTGCTCGTGAAGCTGGGCATGGTGCTGGTCCTGCCAGTGGTCGGTGCGCTGGTGCTCGGCGTGCTGCGAGTCACCGCCGACGTCCAGCTCGCCAACTCCTACGACGACATCGAACGTGTCGCCAACCTGCGGGTGGAGCTGGTGCGGACCCTGTCCGCCGTGCAGCGCGAACGCAACGCGGCCGTATGGCCGGACGGCGACTTCACGGCCGTGACCCGCACGACGGACACCGCTCTGGCCACCATGCGGGACACCGTCCGGGACACGCCCAACCTCGGCGAGAACGCGTCGCAGCGCTACCGCGAACTGTCCGGGATGATCAGCGTGCTCGGCTACGCACGCCAGCAGTTGACCGGCGACGACGAGCAGAGTGCGCTGAACGCGCAGGACGCCTACGCCGGGCTGACCGGTGCGGTGTTGGAGTTCGACCGCTCCCTGGTCGGGCGGTTCCCCGACGAGTCGCTGGCCAACACGGCCATCGCGCTCAACGAGCTCCAGTCCGCCCGGGAGCAGGTCAGCCTCCAGCAGGCCACGGGGCTCCTCGGCATGGACGACGGCTCGCTGTCGGACAACGGCAAGGAGACCCTCGCCGAGGCCGAGATCCAGCTGAACACCAACCTCGAGGAGTTCCAGTCGGTCGCCCCCCAGCAGTTCCTCGACCGGTACGACGGGACGGTGACCGGCTCCGCCCAAACCGAGCGGACGCTGCTGGTGGTCGAGGCCCGCGGCTCCGAGGAGGTCGGCCTGCCGTTCACCCCGGAGCAGTGGCGTGACACGTTCGGCACCTCCGCGAGCCTGACCACCGAGGTCACCGGGTACGTGGCGACCGAGCTGCGTTCGGAGTCGGCCAGGCTGGCCAACAGCTACCAGGTTCGCTGGGTCATCGTGTCGGTACTGCTGGTCCTGGTGGTCCTGCTCGCCGTGGGCATCGGCGGCGGGCTCGGCCGGTACCTGCTGCGGTCGGTCGGCCAGCTGCGCCGAACCGCGCTGGACGTGGCGGACAAACAGCTGCCGGCCGCGGTGCGGTCCATCCGGGCCGGACAGAACGTCACGATCCCCCCGGTGCCGCTGCGCACCACCGAGGAGTTCGGCCAGCTCGCCAGGGCGTTCGACACCGTGCTCGGCCAGGCGGTCAGCTCGGCGGGTGAGGAGGCGCGCCTGCGCGGCACCCTGAGCGACATCCTCACCAACCTGTCCCGCCGCAGCCAGAGCCTTGTGCAACGCCAGCTGCGGCTGATGGAACAGCTGGAACAGGGCGAGGAGGATCCCGACAAGCTGTCGAACCTGTTCAAGGTCGACCACCTCGCCACCCGAATGCGGCGCAACAACGAGAACCTGATGATTCTGTCCGATGGCGCGCTGCACCGGCAGTTCGCCGACCCGGTGCCGCTTGGCGACGTGTTGCGCGCCGCGGTCTCGGAGATCGAGCACTACGAGCGCACGATCATCCAGTCCGCGCCGCAGGATCGGATCGCGGCGTTCGCCGTTGGCGACCTGATCCGGTCGATCTCCGAGCTGATCGACAACGCCGCGGCGTTCTCGCCGCCGGACAGCCAGGTCGTCATCTCCGGCTGGGTGACCGATGACGGCGGGGCGGTCGTCGAGATCCTCGACGAGGGCTTCGGCATGGCGGAGGCTGAGCTGCGCGAGGCGAACCGTCGCGTCGCCATCAGTGGGACCGACGTGCCGGCGTCGCGGCAGCTGGGCCTGTTCGTGGTGGGCCGGCTGACCGCCAAGTACCGCATTCGGGTGCACCTGGCCCCGCGTCAGGACGGCATGTCCGGCCTGCGGGCGAGCGTGCTGGTACCGACCGAGCTGGTGATCGTGGCCGGCCAGGCGCCCGACCGCCGGGCCGACCGACCGGCCGGCCCGGCGGCGAAGCCCGTCGCCGCCGTGGTCGGCCAGCTCGAGTCGGCGGGGATCAACGTGCGGCTGCCGGAGTTCCCGTCGGCCCGCACCCCCGCTTCCGTCCTCTTCGCCGCGCATGTCCCGGCCGAGCCCGAGCCGGCGGAGTTCACCTGGCTCAGGCAGCGGTCCGGCACGCCGAGGGGGGCGACCGCGCGGCCGGTCACCACCCAGCCCTCGACGGGCCCGCCATCGACGGGCCCGAACGGACTGCCCAAGCGAGTGCCGAAGGGGCAGCTACTCGCCAGCCCGGCAAGCGAGCCGCCGGCCACGCCGTCCAGGGACGCCGCGCGGAATCGCGGCTTCCTGAGCGGTTTCCAGTCCGGGATCCGTAGTGGGCAAAGGGAAGAGGGGGACAGTAGGAGATGACCGAGGCCGGGAAGCAAGACGACCGCCAGGTGGGCCGCTTCGGCTGGCTGATAGACACCTTCGCCGACAACGTGCCCGGTGTCGCGCACGCGTTGGTGATCTCCGTTGACGGCCTGGTGCTGGCCTTGTCCGCCCGGCTGCCGGCGGAGCGAGCGGACGAGTTGGCCGCGATCTCCGCGGGCATCACCAGCCTGAACCTCGGCGCGTCCAGGACCTTCGACGCCGGCCGGGTGGTGCGCACGATCGTGCAGATGGACGAGGGCTCGTTATTGATCACGTCGATCCGCGACGCCGCAGCCCTCGCGGTACTGGCCGAGCGTGACTGCGATATCGCGCAGTTGGCCTACGAGATGACCGTGCTGGTTGACCAGGTCGGCCAGATCCTCACCCCGCAGCTGCGTGCCGAGCTAGCCGCCGGCTGATGAACGCCGGCGACTGGACGGCTCGTGACGATGAGGAGCCATCGGCCGTCCGCGCGTATGCGTGGACCGGCGGGCGGACGAGGTCCCGGAGCGACCGGAGCGAACTGGGGATCGAGACCCTGGTGTCCACGTCGGCGCGCGCCGAGGAGCTGCTGGACACCCTGCGCAGCGAGCACCGGTCGATCGCCGTGCTGTGCCGCCGATCCAGGTCCGTCGCCGAGGTCGGTGCGCTGATGTCCCTGCCGCTCGGCGTGGTGCGGGTGCTGCTGGATGACATGGCCGGCCTCGGTCTGATCGACGTGCACCGCAACCAGGTCGACTACGCCGCCCGCCCCGACCTGCCGCTACTCGACCGTGTCCTACGTGGACTGCAGAACCTGCCCGTATAGCAGCCTGTCCGTCGAATCTTTGCGCGAAGTCCGGCCCTGATCAGCAGTTACCTCAGGGAACGTGACGCAATCCAGCCACCATCCACCTCGACAACCGCAGCCCGCGCTGGGACGCAACCAACACCTAAAAATCCCGGGGAGGCGGACCAGTGGTCGCGATCAGCGTGGCGACGTCGTCGAGTTCGGCGACCCGCCAGGCCAGCGCGGCCAGCTCCGTGGCCCGGCCGGCGCCGAGCACGGGGACGGCGACGTCGAGCAGCTTGCGTTCCAGCTCGTCGTCGGTCATCGGGTTGTCCGGCGTGCCCCGGTTGTCCCGCACCGACTCGCGGAGCACCCGGCCGTCGGCGAGCACGACCTCGACGGTCGCCGACCGCTTGCCGCCGTCCTGGTCGACGACCGGCTCGACCAGGCCGCGCAGCCGGACCACCTCGGGGTCGCCGACCACGTCGGGCTCGAAGTCGGCCGGGGTCAGCCTGCCGGACCGCACGGCGACCGCGACGCAGTGCTGCAGGCTGAACTTCGCCTGTGTCTTGGTCGTCGGCGCCGGGTTGCCGGTCACCGTCGCGGCGTAGGGGTGCACCGTCGCGACGACCCGGACCACGTCGCCGGCGGCGAAGCCGTCGCGCGCACGGATGGCGAGCACGGCGTCGACCGCCGGATGCGTGAGCGAGCCGCTGGCGTAGGCCTTGTACCCGTTGGCCGCCAGGTGCCACGACGAGCCGAGCCCCTCGGTCAGCCACGCCGGATCGGGGTCCGGGCTCAACACCCGCAGCAGGCCTCTTGCGCCCTCGATGCTGGTCGGGGTCGCGGTGAAGCCCTCCTGTGCCAGCAGTGCGGAGACCAGCCCGTCCATCCCGGCCTTGGCGGGGTGCAGTGCCTTGCAGTCGCTGCCGTACAGCTCCTTGAGGCCGGCCGCCTGGGTGGCAGACGTGCCGAGCGCGTGCACGGTCGGCGCCGCGTCCAGCCCGAGCACGCGGGCGGCGGCGGCCGCGGCACCGACGTGGCCCGCGGTGCCGGTGACGTGCCAGCCGACCTCGTAGTGGGCCGGGCCGGCCGCGGCCGCCACCCGCGCGGTGGTCTCGAACCCCGCCACGTACGCGGTGACCGCGAGCCTCCCGTCCACTGTGGACTCATCCTCGCTCAGCGCGAAGATCACCGGCCAGGTGACCGAGCCGCCGTGGATTGTGGTGCGCGCCGGGTTGTACGTGTCGTCGAAGTCCAGCACGTGCGCCGCGTACCCGTTGAGCAGCGCGGCGTACGGCACGGT
Source organism: Actinophytocola sediminis (assembly GCF_054779715.1). Lineage (NCBI taxonomy): Bacteria > Bacillati > Actinomycetota > Actinomycetes > Pseudonocardiales > Pseudonocardiaceae > Actinophytocola > Actinophytocola sediminis. The sequence goes on from NZ_BAAGXS010000045.1 coordinate 8,057, forward strand.
GGTCCGCTCGGTCGTGCCGACCACGGTGGCCCTCGGCACCGGCGCCACCCGCCGCGCCACCGCACGCAACCGGGCCGACCCCGGCTCCGCCGCCCCGGCGAGGGTGACCGCGAGCCAGTCGACCAGCGAGCGGGCGACCTCGTGCCGGACGTCGTCCGGGACGTCGCCGTAGGCCAGGCCGGCGGCGAACTCGGCGAGGGTGGCGGTCGGGGTGGTCACGCTGTCATTGGTCCTTCCGCAGGCCCAGGTCCTCGAGCAGCCCACCGAGCACCTCGCGCTGCTGGGTGAGGTACTCCCCGAAGTCCTTGCTGTTGCGGTAGTCGGTCACCAGGCCCTCCTCCGCCGCGTGCTCCTTCCACGCCTCGGTGTCGAGCATCTTCTTGAAGACCTTCTCGTAGTAGGCGATCGCTTCCTTGCTCACGCCGGGCGCGCCGAGGATGCCGCGGAACTGCAGCGGCAGATCGCCGGTCGAGATGCCGACGTCCTTCGCGGTCGGCGCGTCCGGGAACTCCGGCAGTTTGTCGTCGGTCAGGACGGTGATCACCTTCAGCTTGCCGGCCCGCACCTGCTCGCTGAAGTCACCCGGGCTGCCGAGCATCATGTCCGCGTCGCCACGCAGCAGCGCCGTGAGGCGCGAGCCGGTCTCCTCGAAGGACAGGAACTTCCACTTCGCCTCGGTCGACTTCTGCAGCGCCAGGCCGGTGAGCGAGTCGCTCGCGGTGGTCGAGCCGCCGGTCTGGATCAGCGTGCTCGGGTCTTCCTTGGCCGCGTCGACGAAGTCGCTGAGCGATTCGTACGGCGCGTCCGCCCGCACCGCGACCACGGTCGGCTCGTTGACCAGGCCGACGATCGGGGTCAGGCCGTCGATCGACACGTCACTGTCCGCCACGGTCATCGGGGTGACGATCCAGGTCGGGGTCATCGTGGCGATCTCGTTGTCCTGACCCTCCTGGGCGACGAGGTAGGACATCGCGCCGATGCCGTCGCCCGCCGGCACGTTGCGCACCGGCCAGTTCGCCGAGATCACCTGCTCGTCATACATGATCTTGAGAACGCCTCGGATGAACTCGTCGCTGCCGCCGCCCGCCTTGGTGTGGCACACCACCTCCACCCGGTCGGGCTCGCCGGTTTTCGCGTCGCTACCGCCTTCCGCGGTGCTACACGCGGTCGGCGCGAGCAGTGCCACGCTCGCGAGCGCGGCGGTCACGGTCTTCTTGCGCATCTGGACTCTCCTTGTTGGAGCTGATCAGTCGTCGTTCTCCAGTACCCGGCGCCGCAACCGACGCGACTTCCCCAGCAAGAGACTGGCCAACACCAGCACCGCGAGTCCGATGAAGACGGCGGAGATCGGGCGCTGGAGGTAGATGAGCGGGCTGTTCGAGGAGATGATCAGGGACTGGCGGATCGAGTCCTCGGCGATCGGTCCGAGCACGAACGCGAGTACCAGCGGTGCCGGCGGGATCGCCAGCTTCTTCAGCACATAGCCGAGCAGGCCGAAGAACGCGAGCATCCACACGTCGAACAGCGACTGGTTCACGCTGTACACGCCGACCACGGAGATCACCAGGATGCCCGGGTAGATCACCCAGTACGGCAGCTTCAGCAACCGCGCGAAAAACGGCACCAGCGGCAGGTTGAGTACCAGCAGCGCCACGTTGCCGAGGTACATGCTGGCGATCACCGGCCAGACCACCTCGGGGTTCTCGGTGAACAGCAGGGGGCCGGGCTGGAGTCCGTAGAGGATCAGGGCGCCGAGCAGGACGGCGCCGGTGCTCGAACCCGGGATGCCGAGCGTGAGCAGCGGGATCATCGCGCCGCCGGTCTCGGCGTTGTTCGCCGACTCGGGAGCCGCGACGCCCTCGATCGCGCCCTTGCCGAACTCCTTGCGCCGCTTGGAGGTGTTCCGCGCGATCGTGTAGGAGACGAACGAGGCCACAGTGGATCCGGCGCCCGGCAGCAGGCCGACGAAGAAGCCGGTGACCGAGCCCTGCGCGATCGGGCCGCGGGAGCGACGCAGGTCCTCCCGGCTCGGCAACAGCTCACGGAGCTTGGTCGGCACCGTAAAGATCGACCGGCCGGTCTTCTCCTCCACGTTGACCAGCACCTCGCCGATCGCGAACAACCCGATCGACAGCGCGATGAACTCCAGCCCGCCGGCCAGCTCGATGGTGCCGAAGGTGTAGCGCTGCTCGCCGGAGAACAGGTCGACACCGACGGTGGACAGCAGCAGGCCGATCGCCATCGAGATGAAGCCCTTGAGCAGCGACTCGCCGGCCAGCATGATCACCAGGATCAGCGCGAACAGCATCAGCGCCGAGTACTCCGGCGGACCGAACTCGATCGCCACGTCCGCCACCACCGGCGCGAGGAACGTCAGTCCGAGCACGCCGATCGTGCCGGCGACGAACGAGCCGATCGCGGCGATGCCAAGGGCCGGCCCGGCTCGGCCCTGCTTGGCCATCTCGTAGCCGTCCAGGCAGGTCACCACGGACGAGGACTCACCGGGGATGTTCAACAGGATCGACGTGGTCGAGCCGCCGTACTTCGCGCCGTAGTAGATGCCCGCCATCATGATCAGACCGGTGGACGGGTCGAGGTTGGTGGCCAGCGGCAGCAGGATCGCGATCGTCGCTGGTGGACCGAGGCCGGGCAGGATGCCGACCAGCGTGCCGGTGATCACGCCGATCATCAGCCAGAACAGGTTGACCGGGCTGAACGCCGTACCGAAGCCGTCGAGGAGGCCCTGCATCGCGCTCATGTGGCGAATCCCCACACCGGAAGCGGGACCTCGAGTGCGACCGCGAAGACCAGGTAGATGGCCACCGGCAGCACCAGCACGGCGGCGATCGCCTTGACGTTACGCTGTTTCTCCATCGCCAGTACGAGGACGCCGACCAGGAGCAGTGTCGCCGGCAGGAACCCCACGAGGGGCAGTAGCACCACCATGATCACGAAGCACGCCCAGACGACAGTCGCCCGACCCATCCGCGTGCGATCGAGGTCGAGCCGCTCCATATGCTCCACGTGGCGCCGGTTGCCGATCAGGTAGCTCGCGGACAGCGCGAGCCCGAGCAGGATCAGCAACCCGGAGAGCAGCGCCGGAAAGAGGCCCGGTCCCGGCTCGCCGTTCGTGCCGACAAAGGCGAGGCTCAGCGCCTGGAGCAGCGCCAGCAGTCCGACGAGCGCGACCACCCCGCCGGTGGCCACGTGCACGAGGCGCACTACACCATCACCTTATGTCTGTCATAGAGACAAGATGTCCGATAAGAGGACGCCTACTGTAGGAATTGGGTGATCATCTGTCAACACTCTGTGCCCACAGTTCGCCGCAGATGCGTATTGGTCTTACGATGCGTCTGTTATGCAGACGCAGAGTCCGGATAGCGACCCGTCACCGCCGAACTATCCGATGTCGTCGGTGAACAACGCGCTGCGGTTGATCCTGCTGTTCCGGGAGCAGCCGTCGGTGCGGCTGATGGAGGCGCGCGAGTACCTCGGCGTCGCGCACTCTACGGCGCACCGGCTGCTGGCGATGCTCGCCTACCACGGCTTCGTGCGGCAGGACCCCGAGTCTCGGGCGTACCACGCCGGCCCGGCGCTGATCGAGGTCGGCCTCACGGTGGTGCGGAAGCTGGACGTCCGCGAGCAGGCGCGGCCGTATCTGGAGAAACTCGCCAAACGTTTCGGCGAGACCGCGCACCTCGCCGTGCTCGAGGGGCGGTTGGTCCGGTACCTGGACGCGGTGGAGAGCGACAAGGCGCTGCGGGTGACCGCGCGCACCGGGGCGCTGCTGCCGGCGCACTGCACGTCGCTGGGCAAGACGCTGCTCGCCGAGCTGGACGAGGCGGCGCTCGGCCGAAGCTATCCGCCGGACACGGAGCTCGAGCGGATCACCGAGCACTCGATCGCGACGGTCGACGAGCTGCGCCGCGAGCTGGCCCAGGTGCGCCGGCGCGGGTACGCGGTGAACTCGTCGGAGTCGGAGGAGGGCGTCGGCTCGGTGGCCATGGCCTTCCGCGACGCGACCAACCGGTGGGCGGCGATCGCGATCGCGGCCCCGTTGAACCGGCTCTCCCTCAAGCGAACCGAGGAGATGGCCGACGCGTTGCGCGATACTCTTCCGCCTCCCCGGGATTTTTGAGTGTTGGTTGCGTCCCAGCGCGGGCTGGGGTTGTCGAAGTGGATAGTGGCTGGATTGCGTCACGTTCCCCTGAGGTGGCTGTTGGGTGGGTGGGGACTTCGCACAGGGATTCATGGGGCGGGGTTGGTTCTTGGGTCCTGGCCGTGGCGGGCCACTGTGGCGGCGCTGACCGCGAGCACGGCGGCGAGCAGGTAGAACACCGGTGAGATGCCGGCCGCCCCGGCGAGCAGCCCCGCGAGGCTCGGCACCGCGACCTGGCCGAGCCGGTTGCCGGCCAGCCGCAGGCCGAGCGCGCTGCCCCGGCTGTCCGCCGGCACCAGCGCGACGACCCAGACCATCGTGATCGTCTGGGTGAGCGCGAGCAGGAATCCCAGCACCGCCATCGGTGCGGCGAGCAGGACCGGCACGCCGCCGAGCGGCAGCAGCGCCACACACACCGCGCTCACCGCCATGCTCACCACGACCAGTCGCACCCACGCCACCCGACGCACCAGCCACGGCATGGCCGCCCGCGACAGCAACGACGCCGCGGCGTGCACGCTCAGCAACACCCCGACGCCCGTCGCGCCGATGCCCAACGCCGCGCCGAGCAGCGGCAGGTACGCGAGCAGCAGGTCGGCGGTGCCCTTCGACGCGAAGCTCACGAGCAGTGCGGCCGGCATCCCGGCGATGCGCACCATGCGGTTGGCCGGCAGCGGCCGCTGCCGCTGCCGGCCAACCGGCGCGCGGGCGAGCAGCAGCGTGGCCACCGCGGCCGGCAGCGCGACGAGCCCAACCAACCCGCCGACGGTGAGGCTGCGTGAAGTCGACGCGAGGTCAGCGCCGCCGGCCAGCAGGCCGCCCAGCAGCGGGCCGGCCATCTGGCCGAGGGCGGCGGACAGCGTCAGCAGGCCGAACCGGTTGACCCCTTCGTCCACAGTGGATCTCTTGGCGACGAGGCTCTGCGTGGCGACCACCGTGCCGAGGTGGCCGAGGCCGAGCACCGCCGTGCACACGCCGATCCCGACCACGGACGTCGCGGTCGCGGCCAGCAGCGTCGCGCCGCTCGCGAGGGCCACGCTCACGATGAGCATCAGGCCCGGGTGCGAGTGGTCCGACCACCGGCCGAGCCGCACCGCGAGCAGGAGCGGCGGCAACGCGAAGGCGGCCGCGACGACACCCACCGCGGTGGCGTCCGCGTCGACAGCGAGCAGGCGGTAGGTGGACATCGGCCGGGCAAGCGTGACCGCGACTTGTACCAGCGCGTTGCTGGCGAAGGTCGCGGCCAACCACGCGACGGGCCGGGCCGGCACCCGGCGTCAGGCGATGCGCCAGCTGCGGTCCGGCGTCGCGACGTCGACCTCGACACCGTCCGGGTCGCGGAACTTGAAGAACCGGGGTGGGTCGGCCCGCTCGGCGCCGTAGATCTCCACGCCGAGTTCAGCGAGCACCTCGACCACCCGGCCCGTGTCCTCGATCTCCACGCCGACGTGGTTGGGCCCCATCGCGCCCTGCGACCACGCCGACCGCTCGATGTCCTCCCGCGGTTGCAGCAGGGAGTAGTTGATCTCGCCGTCGGTCAGGTCGAGCGCCTTGCCTGGAAAGTGGCCGGGAGTGCGGACGTCGCCCAGCCGCTTGAAGCCGAAGACCCTCTCGTAGAACGTCGCGCTGCGCTCGAGGTCCGCGGTGACGATGCCGATGTGCCGGATCCGCACGATGTCCTCCATACAGACGGATAGTCCGTTATATGGACGTGAGGATAGCCATCGCCGAAAACCACCGTCAATCAGACGCGATGTCTGTATAGCAGAAATCGCGGCGCCGTCAGGCGCCGAGGTGGATGCCGCCGTTGACGTTCAGCGTCTGGCCGGTGACGAATGCCGCCTCGGGAGAGGCGAGGTAACACACCGCCGCGGCCACCTCGTCCGGAGTACCCTGCCTGCCGACCGGGATGTGCTTTTCCTTGTGGTGGTGGGGAACGCCGGTCCGGACGGTGTCGATCAGGCCGGGGGACACCGCGTTCACCGTGACCCCGCTCGCGGCGTACTCGACCGCGAGTGCCTTGGTGAGGCCGATGATCCCGGCCTTCGCGGTCACCACGTGCGCCCGCATCGCCGCGCCGGTCTGCCCGGTGACACCGGCGATGTTCACGATCCGCCCGTCCCCGCGCTCCACCATGCCGGGCAGCACCGCCGCGCTGCAGTGGAACGCGCCGTCGAGCACGATGCCCAGGATCTCGTGCCAGTCCTCGATGCCGATCTCGCCGAACGGCTGCTCCCGCCGCACCGCCGCGTTGTTCACCAGCACCCCGATCGGACCGAGCGCACCGGCCACTGTGGACACCGCGGACCGGACAGCGGCGCCGTCGCGGACATCGGCGAGCGACACGTGCGCCCGCCTGCCCATCGCCGCCACCTCGGCCGCCACCCGTTCGGCGCCCTCCCGGTCCGTGCGCACGAGCAGCGCGACGTCGTGGCCGACGCGGGCGAGGCCGAGCGCGATCGCGCGGCCGATGTTGCGGCCGGCTCCGGTCACCAGTGCGGTCATGATGGGCTCCCTCGGTCGAACCGGGCCCGACGGCCTGGCGGCGACCAGCTCTTCACGCGGCCGGGGTTCCGGCGGTGAGCAGCTCGGCCACGGAGGCGGCCGTCGGATCGAAGGCAAGAGCCACGAAGTCCGCTGCCCGGTCGCCGAGCACCGGCTCGGTCAGCCCGAGAGCCATGCGCTGGACCCCGGCCGCGTCCAGGATCGCGTGGCCGGCCACACCGCACGCGTACGGCCTGGTCTCGTCGCGTGCCAGCTCCCAGCGAACACCCAGCCCGTCGACCATCGCCACCGGGTCGACCCGACCCACGTGCAGCGCGAGCAACCCCCGGCGCCCTTCGATCGGCGCCGTCGGCCCGTCGAGCCCGTGCTCGGCGAGGACCGCGGCCTCGAACCCCACCGCCGCCGCCTTGCCGGGCGGGAGGGACTTCGCCATCGTGCCGAACGCCTCGACGAGCCCGGCGGACTGGGTCGCCGCGAGCCCGACCGCCGCGCGGAGCCGGGCCGGGTCGAGCCCGAGCAGCCGACCGGCCGCCACCGCGGCCCCGACCGGCCCAGCGACGCCGGTCAGGTGCCACCCCCGGTCCCGCGCCTCGGGCACGAGCGCGCGCCCGACCCGCAGCGTGACCTCGACCCCGGCGGCGACCGCCGCGAGCAGCTCCACGCCCGTGGAGCCGGACCGCGCAGCCGCCGAGAGGGCGGCCGCGACCACCGGCGCTCCGGGATGGACGACCATCGTCGGGTGGGTGTCCTCAGAGTCCTCAGAGTCCTCCACGTGCCCGGCGATCCCGTGCGCGAGCGCGGCCCACATGCCGGGCAGCCGCTCGCGCCGACCGAGCAACGGAACGGAGCCCGGTCCGGACAGCACCCCGAGCGCGTCGACCGCGGCGTCGACGGCCGGCTGCCGGGCTGCGCCGACCATGAGGCACAGCGCGCTGCCGGTGGTGGTCGCGGTGGCCGAACGCGCACCAGCCGGCAGGTCGGCAAACCGCAGCTCGTACGCGAACTCGCACAGCGCGGCGCTCACGCCGCGCGAGTCCCCACCGCCGAACCCGCGAGTCCCCACGCCGCGACCCACGAGTCCCGGTGTCGTGACCCGCGCGGGGGCGGCGGCGTCCAGGAGGGGCTTGAGGCTCGGCGCGTCCGGCAGGGCGTGCACGGCGGCGGCGAGGCCGGCTGCCCGGGTCCCGAGCACCGGCTCGGCGAGGCGGCGGCCCTTGTCGGCCAGTTCCTCGTCGGTCATGGGGCGGGCGAGGCTGCCGCGGGCGTGCTCGACGTGGCGGCGGTGGGTGGTGCCGTCCTCCAGCGTCACGGTCAGCATCGCTTCGTCGCGGCGGCAGGCTCCGTCCGGGGCGACGGTGATCGCGCGCCGTAGGGCGGCGACCTCCGGCGCGGTCGCCCGCTCGTCGCTGTACTGCGGCAGGCCGACCGCACCGTCCAGCAGGCCGGTCGCCACCCCGTGCACGGTGCTGAACCGTGCCTGTAAGCCGGTCCCGGGGTCCGGGTTGCCGGTCAGCTCCGGCACCAGCGGGTGACAGCGCAGCTCCCCGGCCACCACCCGCCGGCCGGCCAGCACGGGGTGCAGCTCGATCGCCGCGTCGATCGCCGGGTGGCAGACGATCCCGCACGGGTAGGGCTTGTAGGTGTTGTCGAGCAGGTGCCACCGGGTACCGAACCCGTCCAGCACGATCGCTCGCGCGGCACTGCTCGTCAGCACCGCGAAGAACCCGCGCGGTCCGTCGAGGCTCGTGGCCGGTGCGGTGAAGCCGGTGCGGGCGAGGAGCACCGACAGCACTCCGTTCGCCGCGGCCTTGCCCGCGTTGATCGGCTTCACGGAGCTGCCGAAACCCTCGCGGTGGCCGACCGTCTGGCTGACCGCGAGGTCGATCGCCCTGGTGAGCAGCTGCTCGTCGAGGCCGGCGAGCAGGCCGGCGGTGACCGCGGCGCCTACCACGCCGCAGGTGCCGGTGATGTGCCAACCGGCGTCGTAGTGCGCCTCGGTGAGCGCGAGCCCGAGCCGCAGCTGGACCTCGACGCCGAGGCCGACCGCGTGCAGGAGCTCCGGCCCGCTCACGTCACGGCCGAGGCCGATGGCGAGCCCGGCGCCCAGGCAGGCCGCGCCGGGGTGGATGACCGTCGCCAGATGGGTGTCGTCGTAGTCGTCGAGGTGCGCGGCGGTGCCGACGGCCAGCGCGGCGGCGTGCGGGTCCAGTCTTTCGGTCCGGCCGAGCACGGGCACGCCGCCGGTGCTCGGCTCGTGGGTGCGCACCACGCCGTCGACGATCGGGTGCCCGGCCGCGCCGACCGTCGTGTGCACCACGTTGAACACGGTGCGCAGGGTCTCGGCCCTGATCGGCGGCGGCAGCCTCGTCGCGAGGACCACCGAGGCAAGCTCGCCCGACATGTTCCGGATCAGGGGATCTGTGACCACGTGGACAGGCTAGGTGACGAGTTGACCGGAGTACGACGTCGCCGTCGGGATCTCGGTCAACTCGCGCGGGACAGCCGGGCGGCCAGGGTGGCGATGTGCGCGACGAGTTCTGGCGGCTCGTGCACCTGGAAGTCGAAGCCCTTGGTCGTCACGTAGATGGCCAGCTCGTCCAGGGAGTTCGACCCGGTGCGCAGCGTGCAGCGGTGCTCGTCGATCGGTTCCAGCGCGCCGGTGGTCGGCGTGATCCGCTCCGCCGCCGTCTCGGCGCTGACGTGCAGGGTGAACCTGGCCTGGTAGCGGTAGGCCGAGGTGGAGATCGCCCGTGAGGTGTAGCCGCTGAGGTCGGGGTCGGGCGGGGTGCGCGGGGTGAACCGGGGACCGGTCGGGGTGCGCGGGTCCAGGCGGTCCACCCGGTAGGTCCGCCAGTCCTCCCGGTCGACGTCCCAGCCGATGAGGTACCAGCGCCTGCCGGTGTGCACCAGGCGGTGCGGCTCGGTGACGCGCATCCCGGTCCGCCCGTCGTGGGCGCGGTAGTCGAACCGCAGGCGCAGCGAGTCGCGGCAGGCGGCGGCGATGGCGGTGAGCGTGCTCGGGTCGACGGTGGGGCCGGTGTTGGCCAGCGGCACGGTCACCGACTGTAAGGCGTTCACCCGGTGGCGCAGCCGGGACGGCAGTACCTGTTCGAGTTTGGCCAGCGCCCGCACCGACGTCTCCTCGATCCCGGTGATCGACCCGCCCGCCGCCGTGCGCAACCCCATCGCGACCGCGACGGCCTCGTCGTCGTCCAGCAGCAGTGGCGGCAGGTCCGCGCCCGCCGCCAGCCGGTAGCCGGCGGTGCCCGCGCTGGCCAGCACGGGATAGCCGAGGTCGCGCAATCGGTCGACGTCGCGGCGGACGGTTCTGGTCGTCACGTCCAACCGGTCGGCCAGTTCGGCACCCGACCAGTCACGGCGGGTCTGCAGCAGCGAGAGCAGGCGTAACAGGCGCGCCGAGGTTTCCAACATGGGTACAGCCTGCCAGCCGCCTAGGACCGAACCTGTCCTAAGTGGTCCGTACGGTCGACGGCATGGAGCACAACAGCGAGATCCGGCCCTTCACCATCGACATCCCCCAGGCCGACCTGGACGATCTGCGGGACCGGCTCGCCAGGACCCGGTGGGGCACCGACCTGCCGGACGTCGGCTGGAGCCGAGGGGTGCCGGTGAGCTACCTCAGGGACCTGGCCGAGTACTGGCGCGACGGCTACGACTGGCGCGTCCACGAGCGGGCACTGAACGACTACCCGCAGTTCACCACCGAGATCGACGGGCAGCTCATCCACTTCCTGCACGTGCGCTCCCCCGAGCCGGACGCGCTGCCGCTGATCGTGAGCCACGGCTGGCCGGGCTCGATCGTGGAGTTCATGAAGATCATCGGCCCGCTGACCGACCCGAGGGCCCACGGCGGCGACCCGGCGGACGCGTTCCACCTGGTCATCCCGTCCATCCCGGGCACCGGGTTCTCCGGGCCGACCACCGCCACCGGCTGGGACACCAACCGGGTGACCAGGGCCTTCGCCGAGCTGATGGACCGGCTCGGCTACGACCGCTACGGCGCGCAGGGCGGCGACACCGGCGCGGTCATCTCCCCCGGGCTCGGCCGGCTCAACCCGGACAAGGTCATCGGCGTGCACGCCAACGGGCTGTCCGCGTTCAGCGATGTCCGCGCGGACGAGGTGGCCGAGCTGACCGACGCCGAGCGGACCCGGCTGGACACCATGACCTACATGAAGACCGAGCAGTCCGGCTACGTGATGATCCAGATCTCCCGTCCGCAGACCCTGGCGCACGGGCTGACCGACTCGCCGGTCGGCCAGCTGGCCTGGATCGTGGAGAAGTTCCAGGAGTGGACCGACCCGGCCGCGAAGCTGCCGGAGGACGCGGTCGACCGCGACCAACTGCTCACCAACGTGACGCTGTACTGGCTGACCGGCACCGCCGGCTCGTCGGCCAACAGCTACTACGAGACCGCGCACGCCGGCGCCTGGGGCGCGAGCGCCCGGTCGACGGTGCCCACCGGGGTCGCGGTGTTCCCGATGGACGTGTCGATCCGGCGCACGATCGAGCTGGAGCACACCGTCACACACTGGTCGGAGTTCGACCGTGGCGGCCACTTCGCCGCCATGGAGGCCCCCGACCTGCTCGTCGAGGACGTCCGGACATTCTTCGGCACGCTGCGCTGAGCTACCCCGTCGCGGCGCGCCAGAAGTCGGCGTAGCGGCCACCACGACCGAGCAGCTCGTGGTGGCCGCCATCGGCCACCACCCGGCCGCCGTCGAGGAGGACCACCCGGTCGGCCCGTTCGACGGCCAGGAGCCGGTGGGCCACCAGCACCACCGTCCGGCCGACCAGCAGGCGCTCGATCCCGTCGTGCACGGCCGCCTCGTTGACCGGGTCCAGCGCGGAGGTCACCTCGTCGAGCAGCACGACCGGGGCGTCCTTGAGCAGCGCACGGGCGATCGAGATGCGCTGGCGCTCGCCGCCGGACAGCAGCGCGCCGCCCTCACCGACCTCGGTGGCCCACCCGCCGGGCAGCCGGTCGATCACCTCGTCCAGCCGCGCGGCGGTCGCGGCCGCCCGGACCTCGGCCTCGCCGGCGTCCGGGCGGCCGAGCCGGACGTTCTCCGCGATCGTGCCGGCGAACAGGTAGACGTCCTGGAATACGATCGCGACCCGCGACATCAGCACGTCGGTGGCGATCGACCGCACGTCCACCCCGCCAAGGCGCACCGCGCCGGCCGACACGTCGTGGAACCGGGCGAGCAGCCGCAGCACCGTGCTCTTGCCGGCGCCGGACGGCCCGACGACGGCGATCCGCTGTCCCGCCGGCACGGACAGCGACACGCCGTCGAGCACCGTGCGATCGCCGTGGCCGAAGACGACGGACTCGAACTCCAGGTCGTGGCCGCGCGGCTGGACCGGGTCGGGCGGTTCTGGCAGCGGCTCGGTGGCCAGGATGGCGTCCAGGCGCGCCAGCACCGACCGCGCGCCGCGCAGCCTGCCGCCGATCTCGGCCAGCGACAGCAGCGGGTCGGCGGTGCGGGCGGCCAGGACCAGCGCCGCGAGCAGCTCCACCGCGCCGAGGTGCCCGCCGAGCGCGAGGACGGCGCCCAGGACCAGCACCATGGTGAACATCGCCTGCACCACGATGGTCAGGCCGACGACACCGGGCAGGGTCGCCAGCGTCGCCCGGCGGGACGCGCGCCGGACCGCGCGCAGCGAGTCGTCGAGCAGCCGGAAGCGTTCCTCGGTCCGGCCGCCGGTGCGCAGGACCGGCTGGGCCTGGAGGTACTCGATGACGCGCGCGGCGGCGTCCTGATCGCGGGCGGTGGTGTCCGCGTCGCCGGCGGCGGTCGCGCGGCTGGTCCAGACCTGGATCATGGCCACGACCGGCGCGGCGGCCAGCGCGGCCAGCCCGAGCTGCCAGCTGACCACGAGCAGCACGACGACGATCGTCAGCGGAGTCACGCAGGCGGAGATGAGTGGTGCCAACAGATGCGCCAGCACACTCATCGCCTGCAGCAGGCCGCGGCCGGCCAGCACGGAGACCTCGCCGACCCGGCCTGCGCTGTGCCAGCCGATGGGTAACCGGGCCACATGGTCGCCGAAGCGGTAGTACAGGCCGCGCAGCATGGTGCTGCCGACGCGGAAGCCGGCCAGATCACTGCGGTAGCGCAGTACCGCGTACCCGGCGACCGCGGCCCCGAAGGCACCGAGCCAGGGCCAGGCGGCCGCGGGATCGGACCCGAACAGGGCACCCAGCACGGGAACCAGCAGTGCGTAGGACAGGCCCTCGGCGATCGCGGCCGAGGTCATCAGCGCGATGGTGCGCCGAACCGGCCGGGCGTGTTCGCGCCCCAGAATCCTGGTCAACGTGTAGATCATCGCTCTCCCCCACGGCCGGCAATGCCCTGAATGGGGCATTCGGGACGCTCAACGTCCTGAATGGACCATTCGGGGCGTTCGCGGCTTCGCCAGAAGGCGGCGAACTTTCCGTTCTGTGCCAGCAGGGTGGCCGGCGGGCCGTGTTCGGCGATGGTGCCGTTTTCCAGTAGCACCACGGTGTCCGCGTCGGCGACGGTCTCCAGGCGGTGGGCGATGACCAGGATCGTGCGATCGGCCGGCAGGGTCGCCAGCGCGTCCCGCAGCGCATGTTCGGTCACCGGGTCGGCGAAGGCGGTCGCCTCGTCGAGCACCAGCACGGGTGCGTCGGCGAGCAGCGCGCGGGCCAGCGAGATCCGCTGCGCCTCGCCGCCGGACAACGCGGTCTCCTCGCCGAGCACTGTGTCGTAGCCCCGGGGCAGCTCGAGAATCCGGTCGTGGATCCTCGCCAGCCTGGCCGCGCGCACGACCGCGTCGACGTCGGCCGCTGGCACCGCGAGCGCGATGTTGTCCAGCACCGACGCACGCACCAGCCGGACATCCTGGAAGACGAAGGACACCGTCCGGTACAACGCCCGGCTGCCCAGTGCACGCAGCTCGACCCCGCCGAGGGTGATCGAACCGCTCGTCGGGTCGAAGAACCGGGGCAGCAGCCGCACCAGCGTCGACTTCCCGCTGCCCGACGGCCCGACGACCGCGGTCACCGTCCCCGGTGCCAGCACCAGATCGATCCCGCGCAGCACCTCGTGCCCGTCCGCATAGCCGAACCGCACCCCCCGCAGCTCGACCCGATGCCCCCTCGGCGACTCCGGCCGCGCCGGCTCGGGCAGCGGCGCCACCGCGAGCACGTCCCGGATCCGGCCGACCGCGCGCCGGGCGGCGGCCAGCTCGTCGAAACCGTGGCCGAGCGCGGCCACCGGCGCGGTCAATCCCAGGCCGAGCACCAGGAACGGCAGCAGGTCGACGGGCGCGAGCCCACCGCTGGTGATCAGCCAGGTACCGCCGAGCAGCACGACCAACAACACGAACGGCGGCGACAACGCCAACTGCATCCCCGCGGCGATCCCGGAGATACCGCGCACCCACCGGAGAAAGACCTCGACGAAACCGTCCACCGCCGAGGTGAACCTGCGGTGCGCCCGCCCGGACTCCCCGAACGCCTTGACCACCGCGATCCCCTGCACGAACTCGACCACCGAACTCGAGATCCGCCCCATCGCGGCGTCGAACTCCTCCTGCTCGCGCAGGCGCGGTGGCCGCATCATCAGCGGCACCAGCGCCACCGCCAGCACCACCGGGACCAACGTGATCAGCGTCAGCCGCCAGTCCACGGTGACCAGATAGGCCAGCGACACCACCGGCACCACGAACGCGGACACCAACTCCCCCGGACTGTGGGCGATGAACGGATGCACCGCGTGCACGTCCTCGCCGACGACCTTCGCCAGCTCACCGGTCCGCCGCCGGGAGAACCAGCCGATCGGCACCCGCCCGAGGTGGGCCGCCAGCCGCCGGCGCACCGCCAGCTGCACCCGGCCGTCCAGCAGATGCCCGACCCCGGCCGACGCGGCGGTGAACACCAGCCGGACGAACAGCCCGGTCGCGCCGACGAGCACCGCGAACCAGACACGGTCCTCATCGACGGGACCTGGCGCGAGCAGCACCCGGCCGAGCTCGACCACCGCCAGCAGCGGCGCCAACCCCGCGATGGCGCCGATGACCTGCAGGATCACCACGACCGCGAAACTTCCCGCGAACGGCCGCAGCAGCCCGGCGGTACCGCTCACGGCACCAGTGCGCGGCGCAGGGCCGCGCCGAGCGCGGCGAGCTGCCGCTGGGACACCTCGGCGGACACGATCGCCTGCGACCCGTGGAACGTGCCGGCCCACTGGTGCAGCTCGACCGACACCCCCGCCTGCAGCAGCCGCTGCGCGTAGGCGATGTTCTCGTCCCGGTTCGGGCAGTACTCCGCGGCGGCGATGTAGGCGGGCGGCAGGCCCGACAGGTCCTCGGCCAGCGCGGGCGCGGCGTAGGGCGTCGCCGGCGACGAGCCGAGGTAGTGGCGCCACGCGGTGGCGGCCTTCTCGCTGGTCATCCAGGGCGTGTCGGTGAAGTTCCTCGCCGACCAGGTCACCTGCCGGTTGTCCAGGCCGGGCTCGTTGAGCAGTTGGAAGCAGATCGCCGGCCCCTGCTGGTCCCGCGCCCGCAACGCCACCCCGGCCGCGATCCCGCCACCGGCGCTGTGCCCGCCGACCGCGATCCTGGCCGGGTCGATGCCCAGCTCGGTGGCGTTGTCGGCGGCCCAGGTCAGTACCGCGTAGACGTCGTCAAGCGCGGCGGGGAACGGGTTCTCCGGGGCCAGGCGGTAGGCGACCGAGATCACCACCGCGCCGGAGTTGTCCGCGAGCCGGGTGGCCCACGGGTGTTCGGTGTCCAGGTCACCCATGACCCAGCCGCCACCGTGCAGCCAGATGATGGCGCCGCCCTGCGCGTCCCGAGGGCGGTAGACGCGCACCGGCACGTCCGGCTCGGAGGGCACCGTGTGGTCGGTGATCTCCAGGCCGGGGATGGCCGGCGTCGGCACCCCGGCCGCCAGCGCGGCCATGCCCTTGCGCGCGGCGGGCGGGTCGGTCAGGTCGGCCTTCGGGAACAGCGGGACGAATGCGGCCAGTTCGGGATCCATGCCGACCATACTCCGGACCGCCGCCCCCGAGATCACCCGCCACCCGTCGGGCATCCCGCCGATTTGCGCGCCGATCGTCGCCTACCCTCGGCAGGATGGAGGTCCTGATCCAACGACTGTCACAGCTGGACGCGCACGCCGAGGGCGCGATCAGGGTGGTGATGTTCTACGACACCCTGATGCGCAGCCGGGTGGACCTGCCGGCCCTGGCCAGGGCGTCGGCCAGCCTGGCCGAGTGCGTCGCCGGCATCCGGCTGCACGGCACCGGCCAGGCGATCCGGGTCGCGCCCAACGGCGGGGAGACCGACGCCCCGCACCAACCAGCGTCCACCTCGATGCCGATCACCCTCGACGAGGAGGAGATCGGCACCGTCTGGCTGGAACGCCCCACCGAGCCGCGCGCGCTCGACGAGACGCTGCTCGAGCGGCTGGCCATCGCCGCGGCGACCGTCGTCGAGCGCTACGCCCCCGCCCGCACCACCATGGCCGACCCGGCTCTGGTCGAGCTGGTGATCAGCGCCGATGGCGACGAGGCGGCCAGGGCGCGGGCGCTGCGGCTGCTCGGGTTCGCCGCCGGGCCGCCGGTCCGGGTCCTCGCCGTGCGCTCGGCGCTGCCGCTCGACCAGATCGCCAGCGCGGTCTGCCCGGCCCGGCTGGTGAAGGCGGCCCCGCTGGCCGGTGTCGGGGTCATCCTGGCCGCCGCCATGGACCCGGCGACGCTGCCGGCGGGCGTCCGCGCGGGCATCGGCGCCGCCGAGCGTCCCGACCTGTCCTGGCGGGAGGCCCGCACCGCGCTGCGCTTCACCACCGCGCGCCAACCGGTCGTGCACTACGCCGACCTCGGCGCGTTGACGCTGCTGGCCGACGTGCCCCAGGAGGTCGTACGGGACAACGCCGACGTGGCCGCGATCGCCGCCCTGGCCGCCAACCCCGACGAGCTGGACACGCTGGACGCCTACTGCGCCACCGGCTCGGTTCGCCAGGCCGCCACCCGGCTCCACCTGCACCACAGCAGCGTCGCCCGCAGACTCGACCAGCTCAGCCGAACCACCGGCATCCACCTCACCACCCCCACCGGCCTCCTCCGCGCCAACCTCGCCCTCACCACCTGGCGCCTACTCGATCCACCGCAGTGAAGGGACCCTTCGCTGCGTCTACCGCAGTGAAGGAGCCCTTCGCTGCGGTGGGCGGGCCCGGGCGGCGGGGCCTCAGTCGAGGAGGTCGAGGTCCTTGGGGGTCAGGGCGGTGGAGCGGACGAGTTCGCGGAGCAGGTTGTCGTTGAGGGTGTTGCCGACCGGTTCGCCGACCTCTTCCCTGGTCAGCTGCGGCACGCCACGGCGGGACAGCCGGTCGCGCACGCCGCTGACCCGGCGCTCCAGCTTCTTGGGCGTCCACTCCGCTTCCGGCCGCAGCTCGGCCAGTTGGCGGGCGGCTTCCTTCCACGTCAACGGTTTCGGGTTGGGTTCGCGCAGCAGGTAGTGCTGGCCGAGGATCACCAGCATCAGCTTCTCGTCCTGGCTGAGCGCGTAGGGCTGCGGCGGGTCGGTGTCGTCGCCGTGGCGCGACCGGGGCTGGTCGCCGTCCGCGCCGGTCACGTAGATCTCCAGCAGGTGCTCGCGGTCACGCGAGCCCGGCACGTGCAGCGGGGTGTAGCCCTCGGCCAGCGGGATCGCGCCCTCCTCGGCGAACAGCCACTGCGCGCGCGGCAACCGGATCGGCCGCCGGCCCGCGTTGCGTAACCACCACTGGCCCCGGTAGTGGGTCAGCTCGCCGTGTCGGCGGCTGACCTGTTGGTCGTCCTCGCCGATGCAGACGTGCACCAGTGGCCGGTTGCGTCCGAAGTAGACGGTTCGACCCTCGCGCGGGCCGACGGTGTACCCACCGCCGAGGGCGAGCGCGTGCACCGACCCCGGCACCGCGCGCGCCACGCCGCGCGCGAGACTGTCGTGTCCCTTGGGCAGCAGCAGGCCACCCGAGTGCTGCAGTTCCCGCTCCACACCGGCCTCCTTACTCGTGGCAGACCGCGCCTCGTACGGACCTGGTCTGGCTTTCGTGAATCTCCGGACCGTTGGTGCCCCGCACCAGGAAGCAGTACCTGCTCGCCGGCGCCGGATCGACGGGCACGGTCATCGTGTGGCCGTACTTGGCGACCACCGGCTCGCGCTCCGGCTCGCCCTCTTCCCAGTACACGACGGCGAAGTACAGCTCGTCGTCGTTGGCCGTCCAGGTGAGCTCCACCCGGTCCTTCAGGTCGGTCGGCGCGTGCAGCTCCACCACGGTGCCCGCCGTCCTGGTGATCGGCGGGGGCGCCGCCGCTGGCGTCTCCGGTGGCGGGTCGGCCGGCCAGAGCACGACCGCAAGCACGACGGCCAGCGCCACCACCGCGGCCGCGGCCGTCGCGTACCAGCGGCCCCGCCCGGACCTGGCGGGCGCGCGCTCGGCGGTGACCTCGGACGTGGACGGCAACGAGCGCAGCTGCGGATCGGGCGCCAGCATTCGACCGATCACAGTGGACAGTCCAACCGGGACATCCGGCCGGCTGATCGCGGGCACCGGATCGCTGAGCACGCGCAGCAGCCGCTCGCTGGTCGGCTCCCCGATCCGCTTGGGATGCGGCGACTGCCCGGTCAGCGCGAAGTGCAGCACCGCGCCGAGGCCGTACACGTCGGTCGGCGCCGCCCGCTCGCCCGAGCGCAACGACTCCGGCGACACCCACTCGATGCCGGCCAGCGCGTCGCGGCGGAACTCCTGCCGCTGGGCCACCCCGAAGTCGGCCAGCACGGCCATGCCGTTCGCGCGGAACAGCACGTTCGCCGGGCTGACCCCGCCGTGCAGCACGCCGCGCGCGTGGACGGCGGCCAGCGCGTGCGACAGCGACGCGCACAGCGCGGCCACCTCCTCCGACGGCAGCGGCCCGTCGCGGCGCACCCGGCTGGCCAGCGAGTCGACGCACAACTCCATCCGCAGCGCGTGCCGGCTGCCGCCGAGCACCTCGATCCCGTCGAAGGGCAGTACCGGCACCGCCAGGTCGGCGAGCTTGACCCGTTCCCGTTCGATCGTGGCCAGCGTGCGCCGGTCGAACTTGCCGGGAAAGACCTTCAGCGCGCGGCCGTCGACGGCGTACACCTCGGCCACCGGGCCACTGCCAAGCAAGTGGTTCATCGGAACACGAACACCGCCCGCAGGCGGGCGCCGAACGACCGTCTGGCGAGCGTGCCTCGGATCTCCTTCACCGCCGTCCATGCCGCCGCCACCGTGCCGTCGTTGGCCCCGAAACCGGACCACAAAGCCAGGTCCAACTGAACCGCCAACCGCTGCAGACTGTCCACAACGGACCCGTCGGAGACCGAGGCGAGGTCGCGGGCGGTCATCCCCGGGGTGATCCGCGCGCCGTGTGCGGCCAACAGGTCCCTGGCCTCCCACCAGGCGCCGACCACCCCTCGGGTGCCGGAGAACCGCCTGCGCCGCACGGTACGCACGAGTTTGGCCACCGGAATGGCCAGCACCAGCAACACCATCAGCGCACCGAGACCGGCCGCGCCCCACAGCACCACCGGCCAGGCGTCGAACCCCGGACCGCCGGCCGTGTCCTGCTCCGGCTCGGCCACCGGCGGGTCGGGCAGTTCCTTGTCCGGTGCCGGCAACTCGGCCCGCGCCCTGGCCGTGGCCTCCGCCAGTGTGGACGGCGCCGCCCCGGCACCGCTGGCCGTGCCGACCGGGTCCAGCGGCACCCAGCCGAACCCGTCCACCGCGACCTCCGGCCAGGCGAGCACGTCCTCGTTGCGCACCACCAGTTCGCCGTCGCCCGGCCCGCCAGGGGCGCGATAGCCGACGGCCAGCCGCGCCGGGATGCCGACGATCCGCGCGAGGACCACATAGGACGCGGCGAACTGCTCGCTGGTCCCCCGCTTGTCCCCGAGCAGGAACTCCCGCAGCTGCGGCCAGCCGCTCCCGGTCGGCAACGAGTCGCCGGTGGCGACCTTGTAGTTGTCGCTGAGGTACTGCGCCAGCGTGAGCGCCGTACGGAACGTCGGCCGCGCCTCCCTGGTCGCCTTGTGCGCCAGCTCGATGACCTCCGGTGGCACGTCGCCGAGGTCGCCAAGCGGCACGTCGGCGGACACCGCCGCGTCGGCCAGGCCGGACAGGTCGCCGGCGTGTTCCCACCAGCGCAGGTCGTACTCCAGCTGCCCGCCGGGCTCGGCCAGCAGCAACGTGCCGGTGTCCTGGACGATCAGCGGCGCGGCACCGGTCACCGACGCCGGCATGGCCTGGCTCGGCAGCCAGCGCTCGCCGTCGGGGACGGTCAGCCGCGCGGTGTGCGACTCGGTCGGCACGGTCACCTCGGCCGGCGGCCCGACCTCGGCGCCGAGCCGGCGGAACTGGTCGCTGGCCGTCCACCGCACGCCGTCGAAGGCGTCGAGCACCACCATCCGCCAGCGGTCGACCGGCACGTCGCTGGTGTAGCTGAACACCGGGGCGTCCGGGTCGGCCAGTCGGCCGGCGAGCTCGCTCAGCGGGTTGACCTGCCTGCTCAGCGGCACGTGCGCGGACTGGTTGCGCTGCACGGAGTACGCCGATCCGGTCTGCACCACGACGGTGGCCGCCCCCGCCACCACGCTCAGCGCGACGGTCAGCGCGACCGCGGTGCGCACGCGGGAGACGAACAGCCCGGCAAGGCAGGCCGCGTAGACCAGCCCCACGCCGGTGGCCACCGCGCCGGACACCGCGACGAAGGCCTGGCTGACCAACAACAGCGCGAGGCTGGGCAACGCGGCCACCGCGGGCCAGCGCAGCAGCTCGACGCCGATCATGGCGGTGAACAACACCAGCAACGGCACGAACAGCAGCAGCTCGGCCTCCGGGCGCACCGGCCAGGTCGACTGCAGGGTCAGCTCCCACGAGTCGGTCACCCCGGCGAGCAGCGCCCGCAGGCTGTCCATTGTGGGCAGTCCGCTGATCGTGGTGTCGAACAACGCCACCTCGACCAACGCGAGCGCGCCGACCAGCAGCGCGAGCACCGGCCGCCACGGCCGCAGCGCGGGAAACCGTTGACACAGCTCGAAAACCAGATAACAGGCGACCAGCACGGCGGCGATCGGCGCCACCAGCGCCCACACGTCGAACACCGGGGCGAACAACATCCCCGGCACCGCGGTGGCCAGCAGTACCCAGATCGCGAGTCCCCGGTTCACGCGATCACCGTCTGCCACTGCCGAATGGCGTCCACGGCGGTGGGCGCGCCAAGCACCCGAACCCCGGGAACCGGTGGCGTGCCCCGGCCGATCGCCAGCACGATCACATCTCCGTATCTCGGTCGCATCCCGACCAGCGCCGCGCCGTCAGCGGCCGAGACCACCGAGGAGATCACCACGAGCGTCCCGCCGCCCGCCCCCGCCAGCGCGCCGGGCACCAACGGCAGCCCGGTCCGCTCGGCCTGGGTCACGACACACAGCTCCTCCAGGTACCTCGGCATGGCGTCGGGCCCCGAGGTGGTGACCACGTCGACCCCGTTCGGGGTCGCCAGCTGACACCGGTGGTCGGCGTTGACCGCGGCGACCACCAGCGAGGCCGCGAGCTCCACCGCCTCCTCGAAGTCCGGCCCGCCGATCTCCGGCCGGTCGTCGAGCAGCACGGTGAACCGCGGCTGGTGCGGGTCGGCGTAGTCGCGGATCATCAGCTGCCCGGTGCGCGCGGTCGCCTTCCAGTGCAGGTGACGGACCTCGTCGCCGGGCTGGTAGGGCCGCACCTCGCGCAGGTCCAGCGACCCGCGCGGCGAGGTCTCGGTCGCCTCGCCGTCGTGGTGGTGCAGGGGAAGCCCGCCGGCCAGCGCCCGGACCGCGTGCGTGCGCGGGTAGACCCACAGCGTCGCCAGGTCGCCGAGGGACAGCTCCGAGCGGCCGAGCCCGAGCGCGTCGGCCCGGAACAGCGTCAGCGGCCCGACCTCGTGCCGGCCGCGCCGCCTGGTCGGCAACTCGTTGATATAGGGCTGTTCCGCGCCGGCCGCCAGCGGTCGCACCGAGACGGTCACCCGGTCCTCGCCGACCCGGTCGACCGCGATGAACCCGGCCTGGCGCCGCGAGCCGGGGTTGTGCACCCGCAACGTGATCACCGCCCGCGCGTCCCGCTCGACCCGGTCGGGGAACAGCTCCCGGATGACCTCCACCCGAGGCTTGCGCCCGGCGACCAGCAGCGCGGCGACCACCGCGCCGACCGCGACCGCGCCGAGCGTGACCAGCACCGGGTACCCCGCGACCAGCCCGAGGGTCACCAGCACGGCCGCGGCCGCGAGGGTGCACCCACCACGCCGGGTCAGCCGCATGCTCAGGCTCCCTGCGGGCTCGTCACCGCGACCGGGACCGGGATCTCGGCCAGCAGGTCGGTCACGATGTGCTCGCCAGTGCGCTGGCGCAGCTCGGCCTCCGGCCTGAGGATCAGCCGGTGGTCGAGCACCGAGTGCGCGACCTCCTTGATGTCGTCCACGGTCACGAACGGCCGGCCGTAGGTGGCCGCGATCGCCTGTGCCGCGCGGACGAGCGCGATCGTGCCGCGCGGGCTCGCGCCGTACCTGACCTCCGAGTGCTGCCGGGTCGCGGAGGTGATGCTGGCCGCGTAGTCGACCACCGCGTGGTCGATCCGTGCGTCCCGCACCTGCTCCACGGTGGCCCGCAGCGTGGGGATGTCCACCACCGCCGGCAGCTCGTCCGGGTCGACCCCGGCGCAGTCGCTCATCACCACCATCACCTCGGACGCCCGGTCCGGGTAGCCCATCCGCAACCGCATCAGGAACCGGTCCAGCTGCGCCTCGGGCAGCCGGTAGGTGCCCGCCATCTCGATCGGGTTCTGGGTGGCGATCACCAGGAACGGCCGGGGCACCTCGTGGCGCACCGAGTCGACGGTCACCTTGCGCTCGGCCATCACCTCCAGCAGCGCCGACTGGGTCTTCGGCGTGCCGCGGTTGATCTCGTCGGCCAGCACCACGTTCGCGAACACCGCGCCCTGGTGGAAGGCGAACTTCTCCTCGTTCTGGTGGTAGATCTGCACTCCGGTGATGTCGCCTGGCAGCAGGTCCGGGGTGAACTGGATGCGGTTCCAGCTACCGCCGATGCTGCGCGCCAGACAGCGCGCCAACGTGGTCTTGCCGAGCCCCGGCACGTCCTCGATGAGCAGGTGTCCCTCAGAGAACAGCGCGGCCACGGCCAGCCGGACGACCTGCGGCTTGCCGCGCACGACCCGCTGCACGTTGGCGGCGATCCGCTCGTACACCTGACCGGGTGTCTGATTCACGATTTCCCTTTCCCCCTCAACACTCACCACACCAGTGGATTCGACTCGACCGGGCCGTAACCCGGAACGTCCACCGTGACCCAGACCGTCTCGCCGGGACCGGCGTAGGCGAAGGCCTCCAGATCGCCGCCGCCGTCGGCGTCGGTCGTCTTCGTGTGGCCCTCGTTGAAGTAACCGCCCTCGCGGTCGCTGTGCGGGATGAAGAGGTACTCGGTCCCGGGCGCGAAGCCCGACAACACGAGATACATCCAGGCGCAGCCGTCGTACTCCCCGCAGTGGTCCTCGGTGAGCGGGCCCTTGCTCAGGTTGATGGCCGGCGCCATCCGGGTCCCGCCCTCCCAGGTGATCGGGTCGGACTCGATCCAGCCGCTTGACGTTTCCACCGAGACCCACACCTGGTTGCCCGGCACGTCATAGTTCAGCTGGTTGTAGGTGCCAGCTCCGCTGGCGTCGGTGGTGAAGTTCTCGGTCACCACGTTCTCGTTGTCCTGTGAACTCAACCTGATGCGGTGGCTGGTGTTCGCCTCGAACCCGGACATCGTGGCGTTGACCCAGAAACAGTTCGGGGGACCGCAGTTGCCCGTGCTGGACTCCCCGCCCTGGGCGATCTGGACCACCGGAGTTGGCACCTCGTCCTCGTGGGTCGCCGTCGCCGGGGCGCCGACGAGGGTCTGCCCGGACGGGGACTTGGTCACCGCGCGAACGGTGAACGTGATGACCTCGGTCGCCTCCACGTTCGGGTATTCGTGCGTGGTCGCGGTCACCGTCTCCATGGGCCGGCCGCCGGTCGCGCTGACCTGGTAGTGCACTAGCGTGCCGCCGCCGAGCGCGGGCTGGTCCCAGGTGAGCGTGACGGTCCTGGTCGGCCGGTCGTCCACGTCGAAGGTGGCGACCAGGTTGACCGGCGGCGCGGCCGGGGAGACCGGCGTGGTCGGGGTCACCGGGGCGGCCGCCGCGGCCGGGCCGGCGCCCATCCGGTTCGTCGCGGCCACCGAGATCACGTAGCGGACGCCGTCGGTCAGGCCGGGGACCGGCGCGCTGCGCACGCCCCCGCCGACGGTCACCGACCCGGTCTGGCCGTTGCTTCCCCGCCAGGACACCACGTAGCCGGTGATCGGGGCGCGGTTGTCCGCCGCGGCGCCCCAGGTGACGGTCGCCGAGCCCTGTCCCGGCCGGGCGGTGACCCCGGGCGGCGCGCCGGGCCGGCTTGGCGGCAGCGGGGGCGGGGTGACCGTCTCCTCGTCGGGTGGGCGGGGATTGACCGGCGGTGGGCCGGCCGGCCCTCGGGCGTCCTCGTCCGGCGCGTCGGTCTCGTCGGGCACCCCCGGACCCCGCTCCGGCGTGCCTTCCGGCTTGGCGTCCGGCTTGGGCGTCGCCGGCTTGCCGACCACGTCGACGTCGGTCACGTCGCCGTCCTCGTCAACCACCAGCACCTGGCTGCCGTCGGCGTCCTCGACGTAGATCCGCTCGTCCTCGCCCTGGGACAGTCGCGGCTCGCCGTCCTTGTCCTTGAGCGGCTTCTCGTCCTTCTTCTCACCGTCGGTGTCGAAGGTCAGCACGGTGCCCTGCTGGCGGTCCACCAGGGCGATGACCTCACCGGTGGACACCGGGCCGTCGAAGTCACCCGAGCGCAGCGTCACCGTCTTCGACGTGGCCGGGGAGGTCCGCAGGTCCACCAGCACCAGGCTGCTCTGCGCCGGGCCCTGGTCCAGGATCGCCAGCCGGCCGTCGGTGTCCCTGGCGGCCGGGCGGGCGTTGGGCGAGAGCGGCACACCGAGCTCGACCCCCTGGTCGAGCGTGTCGCCGTCGATGGTGTGCAGCGTGCGGGTGAACAGGTCCAGGAAGGCCGGCCGCTCGCCCACGATGGTCATCGCGCCGGGGTGGTCGGGCTGCGCGGACACCGGGCAGCCGGCGAGCGTGACCCCATCCAGCTCGACCGTGCAGATCTGGTTCCTGCCGACGCGGTGGAACCACAGCGTGCCGTCCTCGGTGACCACCGGGTCGCCGATCGGGCCGTCGGTGGGGATCGACGCGGCCGGGTCGCCGAGCCGGACGATGTGGCCGCTCTCGCGGTAGACCGCGTACGGCCCGCCGACGACCTCGATGCCCAGCGGGGTCTCCTTGGCCGGCGGCGCGATCGACTGCTCCTCCTCGAGGGAGGCC
This sequence comes from Actinophytocola sediminis, assembly GCF_054779715.1. Lineage (NCBI taxonomy): Bacteria > Bacillati > Actinomycetota > Actinomycetes > Pseudonocardiales > Pseudonocardiaceae > Actinophytocola > Actinophytocola sediminis. The sequence goes on from NZ_BAAGXS010000045.1 coordinate 33,202, forward strand.
TTGTCGAACTCGGTGATCCGGTTCTGTCCGACCACGAAACCACTGGTGTCGCTCTGCAGGACCTGGCTGCCCTGGTCGGCGTCCAACGGGAGCTGGGCGTCGATGTTGGCCGTCGCACCGTCTACATGGAACACAATGCCCTTGAGAGAGTTGTAGACCCAGTGGCCGGTGTTGGCGAACTGCGCGGCCGACAGCGGTTGGGTCACGCCGACCACAATCGCGGCCACGACCACCGCGGACAGAACGGCGAGCAGGATGAACGGCCGGCTCGCGTGCTTGTTGGACACGAACCGGGATGCTAGTCATGACGGTTGGGGACCGGTCCCCAACCTCGCTGCCCGCGTCGTCATCCGCACCCCGAGAACTAACTCAGCAGGAAACTGCCCCGGATCTTCTTGATCAACGGTTCGGCCGCCGCCCACTGCTCGTCCAGGGTTTTCGCGTCGCTGGCATACAGCGAGAACGTCAACTGATAAACCGCGCCAGAGGTGATCGCCCTGGTCTGCGTGTGGTAGTGGTATCCGCCCCGATTGAAGGTATATACGAGATCCGCCGACGTGTCGTTGCCGTCCGGGCCGGACTGTTCGTAGTCCATGGTCCCCTGGCGCGCACGCTGGCTGGCGCCCTCGTCGTCGAGGAAGTCGCGGGCCGACACCCCGGGCTTGTCGGTGTCCCGCCGCACCACCACGGTCAGCGGACCGACCCACGAATCGGTCGGCTCGCTCGTCCAGACCACGGAGCTGACCGGGCCGTCGATCGAGGAGCTGCGCGCCCAGCCGACCGGCACGTCGATCTCGAAGCCGAGCCGTTCCGACTGCTTCTCCAGCGGGACATCCGACTCGATCATCGGTGTGGCGCGCGGCGTGCTGCTCGGCTTCGCCGCGCTGCCCTGGCCTTCGCTGGACTGGTTGGTCAGGATCACCGTCAGCACCACGGCGGCCACCACGATGACCGCGGCGGCCACGATCAGCGGACCGCGCGCCGACCGCGGTGGGCGCGCCGGCTGCCGGCGCGGGTAGGGCCTCGGGTCGAGCGTCGGCGCGTCCGGCGCGACCGGCACGGGGGTATGCGACCGGGGCATGAACGGCGGCGCCTCGGTGCGGGTGCTCGGCACGGTCTCGTCGGCGACCGTGAGATCACCCGCCGGATTGTCCGACCGGGTGGGGAACTCCAGCCGGACCCGCATCCCCAGCGGGGCGGCCGAGGGCAGCGCGGTGATCTCGGTCAGCTTCTCGATGGCGTTCCTGGCGGTCATCCGCTCGGCCGGCCGCTTGCGCAGCAGCCCGTCGATCACCGGGGCCAGCCGGCCGACCTTCGGATCGGGATCCGGCTCCACCGACAGCACCGCGCCCAGCGTGGCCTGCACGTCCCCGCGGTGGAACGGCGTGCGGCCGACGACCATGCCGTAGAGCATGATGCCCACCGACCACAGATCCGCCGCCGGCAACGCCTCCTCACCCCGGATCCGCTCCGGCGAGATGTACTCCGGCACCCCCGGCAGCTGCCCGGTCGCGGTCAGCACCGAGTCCCCGTCGATCACCGCGATGCCGAAGTCGGTGAGCACCGCCTGGTCGTCGACCAACATCACGTTGCCCGACTTGATGTCCCGGTGCAGCACACCGTTGTTGTGCGCGTAGTCCAGCGCGCTCAGCACCTGCGCGCCGACCCGCGCCGCCCGGTCCACCGACATCGGCCCGTCGCTCTCCAGCGTCTCGCTCAGCGAGCGGCCGGCCAGCAGCTCCATCACGATCCACGGCAGACCACGACCGTCGGTCACCACGTCGTGCACGGTGATGATCCCAGGATGCTTGCTCAGCTTCGCCGCCGCACGCGCCTCCCGCAGCGCCCGCCGCACCTCCGGGTCCTCGGCCCGCAGCTCGCGCCCACCGGGCCGGATCTCCTTGACCGCCACCTCGCGGTCGAGGAACTCGTCATGCGCCAGCCAGACGACACCCATCCCACCCCGACCGAGCGACCGTCGCAGGCGATACCGCTCCGCGACCAGTCTCCCCTCTCCCTCAGTCACCACTGCAATGTACCGACCACAATCCGTGGCGGGGTAGCTTCCCCTCATCCACCGGCGGCGGACCCCCGGAAGCGCCGTAACCGCAGGCTGTTGCTGACCACGAACACCGAACTGGCCGCCATCGCCGCGCCGGCGAGCATCGGGTTGAGCAGCCCGGCCGCGGCCAGCGGCAGGCCGGCGACGTTGTAGGCGAACGCCCAGAACAGGTTGCCCCTGATCGTGCGCAGGGTCCGCCTGGCCAGCCGGATCGCGTCCACCGCCGCCAGCAGGTCGCCGCGGACCAGGGTGAGGTCGCCGGCCTCGATCGCGACGTCGGTGCCGGTGCCCAGCGCGAGCCCGAGGTCGGCGGTGGCCAGCGCGGCGGCGTCGTTGACCCCGTCGCCGACCATCGCGACGACCCGGCCCTCGGCCCGCAGACGCTCGACCACGGCCACCTTGTCCGCCGGCAGCACCTCGGCGATCACCTCGGTGATGCCGACCTCGGCGGCCACCGCGTGCGCGGCGGCCGCGTTGTCGCCGGTCAGCAGGACCGGGGTCAGGCCGAGCGCGCGCAGCCGGGCCACCGCCTCGGCGGAGGTCGGCCGGACCGTGTCGGCCACCACGATCACCGCGCGGACCCGCCCGTCCCAGCCGACGGCCACCGCGGTCCGGCCCTGTTGTTCGGCGGCGGTCCGCGCGGCGGCGAGGTCGGGGGGCAGGTGCAGGCTCCAGTCCGCGAGCAGCGCCGGGCGGCCGACGAGCACCGCGTGCCCGTCGACGATCCCGTGCACGCCGCGGCCCTCGATGGCGGCGAAGCCCTCGACGGTCGGCAGGTCGCCGAGCCGGTCGCGGGCCGCGCCGGCGATGGCGCGGCCGATCGGGTGCTCGGCGGCGTGCTCCACCGCGCCGGCCAGCGCGAGCACCTGGTCCCGGGTGACCCCGTCGGCCAGCGCGATGTCCACCACGGACATCTGGCCGGTGGTCACCGTGCCCGTCTTGTCCAGCACCACGGTGTCCACCCGCCGAGTCGACTCCAACACCTCCGGACCCTTGATCAGAATCCCCAACTGCGCACCCCGACCAGTACCCACCAACAACGCCGTCGGCGTCGCCAACCCCAACGCACACGGGCAGGCGATGATCAACACCGCCACCGCCGCGGTGAACGCGACGACCGGCGACGCGCCGGTGCCCAGCCAGAACGCCAACGTGCCGAGCGCCAGGGCGATCACGATCGGCACGAACACCGCCGAGATCCGGTCGGCCAGCCGCTGCACGGCCGCCTTGCCGGCCTGCGCGTCCTCGACCAACGTGGCCATCCGCGCGAGCTGGGTGTCCGCGCCGACGAGGGTGGCACGCACGACCAGCCGGCCGCCGACGTTCACCGTCGCGCCGACCACGGGCTGGCCGGGACCGACCTCGACCGGAACGGACTCGCCGGTGAGCATGCTCGCGTCGACCGCCGAACCACCCTCCTCGACCACGCCGTCGGTGGCGATCTTCTCCCCCGGCCGGACCACGAACCGGTCGCCGACGACGAGGTCCTCGGCCGGGATCCGCTCCTCCCGGCCGGCGCGCAGCACGGCGACGTCCTTGGCGCCGAGCGCGAGCAGCGCGTGCATGGCCGCGCCCGCGCGGCGCTTGGCCCTGGCCTCGAAGTAACGCCCGGCGAGGACGAAGGTGGTCACCCCGGCCGCGACCTCGAGATAGATGTTGCCGGCGCCGTCGGAGGGCGCCACGGTCAACTCGAACGGGTGAGTCATCCCGGGTTCGCCCGCGGTGCCGAACAGCAGCGCGTAGAGCGACCAGGCGAACGCGGCCAGGGTGCCCAGCGAGATCAGCGTGTCCATGCTGGCCGCACCGTGGCGCAGGTTGCGCCACGCGACCCGGTGGAACGGCCAGGCCGCCCAGACCAGCACCGGCGCGGCCAGGGTGAGCGAGATCCACTGCCAGTAGGTGAACTGCCAGGCAGGGACCATGGCCAGCGCGATCACCGGCACGGACAGCACCAGCGAGCCGATCAGCCGCTGCCGCACCGGGTCGGTGGCCGGTTCGGGCGCGGCCGGAGCCGGTCCGGGCAGGGTGGCGGTGTAGCCGGTGGCCTCGACCCGCTCGACGAGCACCGCCGGGTCGAGGTCGCCGGAAAGGGTGACCCTGGCCTTCTCGGTGGCGTAGTTGACCGTGGCGTGCACCCCGTCGAGCTTGTTGAGCCCACGCTCGATCCGCGCCGCGCAGGAGGCGCAGGTCATGCCGCCGATGGCGAGCTCGAGGTCAGCGGTGGCCATGGTCGCCTCCGTGGGTGGGCACGGTGAACTCGGCGGTGCGCACGACGCCGTCGTGCTTGAAGTCGAGGAACAGCCGGTAGGTAGCGGCGGTGGGGACCTCGGCGAGGAACCGGATGCCGTTGTCCGCCCCGGCGTCCGGGTGAACGTGCAGGTAGGCGAGGTCGCCGCCGCGCAGGGCAACCAGGTGGCCATAGGCGCCGAGATAGGGCTCGAGGTCGGTGACCGGCCGGCCGTCGCGGCGCACGGTCAGGGTGACCGCCGATGACCTGCCGGCGACCAGGTCGCCGTCGAGCCGGACCTCGTAACCGTCGACCGTGGCGACGCGGGAGGGCTGGTGGGTGGCCGGCTGGAAGTCGCCGGGAACGGCCAGGTCGACGCCGAGGGTGGTGCCGGCGCCGCCGGTGGGGGTGAAGTCGGCGAAGGCGCGGTAGCTGCCCGGCTCGGTGAGGGTGAGCTGGACGGTCCAGGTGCCGTCGGCGGCCAGTTCTGGATGGACGTGCTGGAACCCGGCGGTGTCCCGGCGGACCACGATCAGGTGCATGCGCTTCTCGTGCTCGACGTCGAAGCGGGTCACCGGCCGGTCGTCCGGGCCGGTGATGTGGAAGGCGAAGGCCGTCGGCGTTCCCGGGGCGATGGTCGTGCTGGTGGGCGTGAGGGTGTAGCCGCCAAGGGACGACGCGAGCCCGGGTGGTGGTGCGGTCTCCGCAACGGTGTCGCTGTGGGTGTCCCCGTGGCCCGCGGCGTCGGCGCCGCGAGCGGGTTGGTCGAGGGGACCGACAGCGCTGCCGACCGCCCAGGCGCCACCGGCGACCAGAGCGAGCGCCACACCGTAGGCGGAGAGCCTCGTTGCGGTGTTCATGGTTTCCATTGATACCCTACGGGGGTATCGTTTACAAGGGCGATGTTGACCGCCCGACCGTGGCTGACCAGCCCCGCTGGTCGATACTGGGCAGACCACACTGTCTGAGCGTTGTCACCCCCGGATTGGACGATTTCGTTGCTCGACCACGCGGTAGTCGACTCGTTGTTCCCCGCCGACCTGCCAGAGCCAGCGCACTGGGAACAGCGGTACCCGCCCCGGCAGCTGCCGGCGGGCGCCGAGGTCACCCGCTTCGGGCCGTCCCCGACCGGGTTCGTGCACATCGGCGGGGTCTACGTCGCCATGATCGACCAGGACGTCTCCGCGCGATCGGACGGCCGGTACCTGGTCCGGGTCGAGGACACCGACCAGTCCCGCGAGGTCGGCGGCGCGCTGGCCCAGTTCGAGCGCGCCTTCGACTACTTCCGCATCCAGCCGACCGAGGGCGAGGGCGCCGGCGGCGAGTACGGGCCCTACCACCAGTCCGCCCGCGAGCAGATCTACCTGACCTACGTCCGGCACCTGCTCCGCGCCGGCAAGGCCTACCTGTGCTTCGCCACCCGCGACGAGCTGGCCGACATCACCAGCCGCCAGCAGACCGCCAAGGTCCCGCCCGGCTACTACGGCCGCTGGGCGATCTGGCGCGACGCCGAGCCCGACCGGGTGACCGCCGCCCTGGCCGACGGCACCCCGTACGTCGTGCGCTTCCGCGCACCGGACGACGCCATCGGCAAGCGCGTCCGGTTCACCGACGAGATCCGCGGCGCACTGGAGCACGAGGCCAACCGCAACGACGTGGTCATCCTCAAGTCGTCCGACCAGCCCGTCCGGCTGCCGACCTACCACTTCGCACACGCCGTGGACGACCACCTGATGCGCACCACGCTGGTCATCCGCGGCGAGGAGTGGATCTCCTCGGTGCCGCTGCACCTGCAGCTGTTCGCCGCACTCGACTTCGCCACCCCGCGCTACGCGCACATCGCGCCGCTGATGAAGCAGATCTCCGGCGGCAAGCGCAAGCTGTCCAAGCGCAAGGACCCCGAGGCGTCCGTCGACTTCTACATCGCCGCCGGCTACCCCGCCGACGCCGTCCTGTACTACCTACGCGGCCTGGCCAACGGCCGCCTCGCCGAACTGCCGCTCGACCAGGCACTCACCGAACCGATCCGACTGGCCGACTGCGGAGTCGCCGGCCCGCTGGTCGACCTGGTCAAGCTGGAGGACATCTCCGCCGACCACATCGCCACCCTGACCGGCGAGCAGATCCTCGACGCCCTGCGCCCCTGGGCCGAGGCACACGACCCGGAGATCGTCACCGTGCTGGACGCCAACCGCGACCTCGCCCTGCGCGCGCTGGCCGTCGAGCGCGACGGAGTCGACAACCCGCGCAAGGACCTACGGAAGTGGTCGGACTTCCGACCCGCGTACGGGTTCTTCTTCGCCGAGTTGTTCGACCTGGTCACCGACCCGGCCGACGAGCGGTTCGGCGGCCTGGACCCGGAGTTGGTCCGCACCTTCCTCGCCGACTTCGCCGAGGCCTACCAGCCACTGACCGACGGCGGGGAGTGGTTCGACCAGATCCGCCAGCTCGCCGCCAAACACAACTTCGCCCCGAGCCCCAAGGAACACAAGAAGAACCCCGGCACCTACCCCGGCTCCATCCGCGAGGCCGCCACCATGGTCCGGGTAGCACTCACCGGCTCCACCCGCAGCCCCGACCTACACGCGGTAGCCACCACCCTGGGCCCCGACGAGGTCCGCCGGCGCCTACTGAGCCTGACGCGCTGAAGTAGTCAGGGTGCCGCAGTGACCGCGTCGGAATCCGCTGATGTGCTGCCCGTGGAGCAGTACGTGGCGAGCTTGGCCCGCAAGCGCATGGCCGCCGGAGTGTTGTTCCGTGACGAGGATGGGCGAGTGTTGTTGGTCGAGCCGTCGTACAAGCCGAACTGGGAGATCCCGGGTGGCGCGGTGGAGGCCGATGAGTCCCCGTGGGCGTCGGCGACCCGTGAGCTGACCGAGGAGTTGGGCTGGGACCAGCCGTTGGGGCGGCTGTTGGTGGTGGATTACGTACGTCCGCAGGACTCACGACCCGAAGGCGTGGTGTTCGTCTTCGATGGCGGCGTGTTGGACGTGACCTCCTTGGTGGGCATGGTGTTCCCCGACAGAGAGATCCTCTCCGCTGGGTTCCACTCGTTGGCGGAAGCCCGGAACAAGGTCAAGCCGCTGTTGGCCGACCGCCTAGCCGCGGCGCTGGACGCCGTGGAACTGGGGACGACCGTGTTGTGCGAGCAGGGACAGCGCATCGCCTGACAGGGTGATGCGTGGTTCCCGCCGATATCCGCGCTATGCGGTCATCGGGATGGCGTGATGTTTGCCCGCGGTTCGGTAGAGGCTGTCGTGGATGCCGTCGGCGTAGAGCAGACCGCTCAGGTCACGGCGAGCCTTGACGGTCTGGCTGTCGGCACGGAACCCGGCCGCGCCCAGCAGTAGCGCCAGTTCGGCAGCGGTGGAGTTGGCGGTGTCGACGCCATGTGCCTTCATCGCCGCGCTCCACAGTCGCCAAGCCGATCGATGAGTCGCGGAATCATCGGCGACGACCGCGCGAATGATCTCGCGGTCATTGTTTCTCCAGATTACTGTTTGGTTGAGTAAATATTCCGGCGGCATATCCGGACCGGAACTCGGGAGCCGTGGACGCCGGTGCCTTTCGGCGCCGGTATCAATGAGAACTGGGCGCCGTGCTCGTCGGGGCCGGGGAGCGTGAGCAACGCGCGCAGTACCCATACCATGCCGACCCCAGGAAGCGTTTTTCCTGGCTCAGCGGTGGTGCCGCCGTACCACCAGTACACGTGCATCGGGGCGAACACATCGGTGGTTGGGTTGGTGGGCGTGCGGTAGGCGTGCGAGCGGTCATTGTCGACGAGGACCAGGACGTCGGCGCAGGCGCGCCACTGGAACACGCCGGCGAGCACTTCTGGGCCGTGCCGATCTATACGGAACTGGTGCCACATGAAGCCGCGTCTCGCGGCTTTCTCGATGAGTGCGTCCAGCTCGCAGATACCGGCAGGCGCACCAAGACTCACAATCATCGTCACGGCCCAGTATCGAGTGCGCCGTGGAGTTTGGCATGACTGGAGCCGCCTCGTTGTTCCGCGAGAACGCGGGACACACGACTGGGGCTCCAGTTCAGCTCCCGGGCGATCCCACTTGCGTGAAACCCACTTCGCCCCATGACTCGGCGAAGCCTCTCGCCCAGCTCCCGACTGCGGACAGTCGGCTCCCGATCCCGCACTGCTCTTCACACCTTTCGTTGGTTGTTGTGGGCTATCACGTTTCCGCGATGAGCTGCTCGTACGGAATGCCGTCACCGTAGCGGGCTGTCACCCTGCAAATCACCTTGATGCGACCCGGTCGCATCGGGTCGATCCCGTTTACCACGTTCCGCATCGTGCCTTCCGGGAAGACGTCCTCACCTATGCTGCTGCATTCTTTGGCGAGACGGCCGACGGTCCAGTTGTGGTCTTCCAGCCAGGTTCGGATGCGGTCGCGGTTTAGTTTGGGCATTGCGGCGGACCCTTGTTCATGATGCGCACTGGGAATGGTGCGGTGACTGTGGGACGGGTGGGGCTCGAACCCACGGCTCCGGGATTATGAGTCCCGCGCTCTGCCAACTGAGCTACCGCCCCGCACTCCCCCCGTGCCCCCTGAAGCTACTGGCGCAGGCCGATGTCGGACTTCTCATCGTCGGTCCACACGAGTCGCATCGGCATGACGTGCTCAAATCGAGCCAACGCCATCTCCGGAGACACGGTGTTCGCCAACGTCGCGAACCCAGAGGTGGGATCACGACGAAAAGTAACGACTTCCTGACCACCGCAAGGACGAGTGATCGACATACCGACCGCGTAAACACTGCCCTCGCCATCATCGACAGTTTCCAAAGTGAAGGTCCGAATATCCAACGCATTACTCCAAATATCATAGATCGATGATTTATCAGTTAGAAATTTGCGGCTTTTCACCAGCAACTCAGACGAGCCAACGTTCTATGTCAGGCATGACGTGCCGCCTGACGTTCAGCACGCCGCACCGCGCGTTGACGACAGGCATCACACGCCCGGTGCCGGTCCAGCCGGTCTGCCCAAAACACCGACCAGCGCCCAAGCGGAGGACCGATCAGGGCGCCGACGAACACACCCACGACGAGCGTCTCGACGTACTCGGCGGTGGTCACGGCCGGGCCGCCCGGTCCTCGACGCGCCTCGACGTCCAGCCGGTGTGCGAGCACAGCGCCGTCGACAACCGCTCGCCGTGATCCCAGGAGCGACGCCAACGCAGGTGTGTGGATGTCTGCCCAGCCATGACATGAGCATCGGCCTGGCGAGCATGGTCAGACAGTGGCCAAGCTAGGGGCCAAACTCAGACGGCCACCACGTACACGCGAGCGAACCACGTTCCGATCTGCGCGGCGTGCAGGTGCCCGGAGATCGCCCGGTCACCTTCGACCGCCATCACCGCATGCACGTGAGGTTTGCCGTCAACGACCTCGCCGGTGGCGCTCATCTCGGCCGGCAACGCGTACTCCGTGACGACGTCCTTGGTCGCGTCGTCGGCAGGCATCGTCGAGATCGTGAACGAGTCGGCACCGCCGATCATCGACACGATCGCGCCGCGTTCGATGCCGCGCTCAGCAAGTTGGTCGGTCAGCTTCTGCATCAGCTCACCGTCATTGATCTCGATCACGTGCACGATCGACTCCGCTCAGGATCAGGCCGATAGTTCGCACGTTCTCTCGCACGGGTTCTCGGCGCAGCGCGTCGGTCAGCGCGCCCTGCGCTGCCGGACTGCCATCCTGGCCCAGGAGCCACGCGGCGCACCACCTGGCGCCGGCATCCCTGGGATTGACCACCTCGGTGGCTCGAGCCGCTCAGCTCGCACAGCACCTCGGCGAACCGAGCCTGGGAGTAGCCGAGCGCCGTCCGCAGTTCGCGGATCAGACACCCGAGCGTGTTATCGCCCGCGTCGAGCATGAAATTTCTCTCTTCGCCGAAAGACCTCTTCGCGCCCCGGTCCGTCGACCCGGGGCATTCCGTCGGCGAAGAAGTACAGGTTCAGGCTACCCCTGAGTGTCGTTCGCGCATGCTGTTGCCGGTGCGTGAGCCGGAGCGGATTCTCCGCCCGGCTGACGGCCAGGCAGTTCAACTGACGCGCGGTCGAGCGCCACCGACTCGGCCTCGGTTGTCCGGCTGGCATACAGCCTTGGCGGCGTCGCGGGTGTCGGCGGCTACCGGGACCTGGTTGGTCCACTGCACGCCATCCCGCCACCGGGACCGGCCGTTCGCGTCGCCGCAAATCGGCCAGCGGCACGACGGTCGGCGGCATCAGCGTTGGATCTACTCGACGTCTCTAGGAGGCAAGGTCGAGGGGATGGATCTCGGCGAGTTCGGCACCGATCTTGTCGCGTTCGCGTTCGAGGTCGTAGTGAGCCTGGAGATTGACCCAGAATTGGTCGGAGGTGCCGAAGAAGCGGGCGAGCCGCAGGGCGGTGTCGGCGGTGATGGCGCGCTTGCCATGCACGATCTCGTTGATCCTGCGCGGTGGAACGTGGATGTTGACGGCCAGCTTGTGCTGGGTGAGCCCGAAGGGGACAAGGAACTCCTCGGCGAGGATCTCACCGGGGTGGATCAGTGGGAGCCGGTCGTCGCTCATGGTGCTCTCCTTCCGATTGGTGGTAGTCGCGGATCTCGACGTCGTTCACCGCGAGATTCGGCACCGAGACCGCGCTGACCAGCTTCCTCGACCTGGTGCTGCGATACCCCGGCAGAACCTCGACCGTCACCATGTTCCTGAAACCTCGCGGGTACAGGCCGGCTCGACTCGACCGGACACAGCCACCAATGGCTGACCCAGGGTAATCTCGGCCGCGATGACCTGCCGCTGGTCATGGACCCCTACAACCCCGAACACGCGAGGTTTCCACGGGAGTCCTTTATCTCCGCGAAACGGCCCTCCACAGCGCATTCGGCGACACCCTTCCGCCGGATGCGGCAACGTAGAGGCCAGCGACCGAAGACGAAGTGGGCTGGCCCGTCGGCGCCAGCCACTAGATAGGTGATCGGCCCTTGACGGTGTCCCCGACCTCGACATCCGCGACGCGGTCACCGACCGGCGCTCGGCGGCCACGGGCGGGGCATGGGGAGTGGCTGGGCAACCCTGGCCGACTCCGGGTTAATTCCACGACTTTCCGGCGACCATTCCGGAAATACGCTGGCAGCGGCCGTCGCTCGTCCACAGTAGACTTATCAAAAAGATGATATGGTGACAGTGGTGCGCCGGGAAGCCTGGTCGGCAACTGGATTCAGTGCGTCCCGGCTTGGGGTAACCATGGAACTGTGGCTCATCTGGTTGGTCGTCGCGGTGGTGCTCGGAGTGGTGGAGATCTTCACCCTCACCGCGGCTCTCGGGGTGCTCGCCGGCGCCGCGCTCGTGCCCGCCGTGCTCGCAGCCGTCGGCTTGCCGCTACCCATCCAGCTCATCCTGTTCGCCGCCGCGGCCACCGCGGGGGTCGTCCTCGTGCGGCCGGTCGCGCTGCGCCACCTCCGCCAACCGCAACCGGAGCCCTTCGGCATCGAGGCGCTCGTCGGCAAGCGGGCCTACGTGGTGCGTGAGGTCTCCGACCGCGACGGGCTGGTGCGCATCGACGGCGAGGAGTGGACCGCCCGCGCGTTCGACGAGACGACGGTGATGCCCACCGGCGCCGCGGTCGACGTCATGCGCATCAGCGGCACCACCGCCTACGTCTACCCCCGGGAGTGAACAGATGGACATCTTGACGCCGTTGCTCATCGCGAGCGTGCTGGTCGTGCTGCTCGTGGTCTTCACCGTGTTCCGCGCGGTGCGCATCGTGCCGCAGGCCCGCGCGCGCAACGTGGAGCGTCTCGGCCGCTACCACCGCACCCTGCAGCCGGGCCTGAACTTCGTCATCCCCTACATCGACCGCGTCTACCCGACCATCGACCTGCGTGAACAGGTGGTGTCCTTCCGGCCGCAACCGGTGATCACCGAGGACAACCTCGTCGTGGAGATCGACACCGTCCTCTACTTCCAGGTCACCGACCCGCGCGCGGCCGCCTACGAGATCGCCAGCTACCTGCGCGCGGTCGAGCAGCTGACCGTCACCACGCTGCGCAACGTGGTCGGCTCGATGGACCTGGAGAGCGCGCTGACCTCCCGCGACACCATCAACAGCCAGCTGCGCGGCGTGCTGGACGAGGCAACCGGGAAGTGGGGCATCCGGGTCAACCGGGTGGAGATCAAGGCGATCGACCCGCCCAAGACCATCAAGGACGCGATGGAGAAGCAGATGCGCGCCGAGCGGGACAAGCGCGCCGCGATCCTGGCCGCCGAGGGGCAGCGTCAGTCCCAGATCCTCACCGCCGAGGGCGACAAGCAGTCGGCCGTGCTGCGGGCCGAGGGCAACCGCACCGCCCGCATCCTCAAGGCCGAGGGCGAGGCCAAGGCGATCGACGAGGTCTTCCAGGCCGTGCACCGCAACGACCCCGATCCGAAGCTGCTCGCCTACCAGTACCTGCAGACGCTGCCGCAGCTCGCGCAGGGGCCGGGCAACACGTTCTTCGTCATCCCGAGTGAGGTGACCGCGGCGCTGGGCAGCGTCTCGCGGGCCTTCGCCGAGAACCTGCCGCAGTCGCCGGCCACCCGCGAGGCCACCCCCGCCGACGAGCTCACCAGCACCCAGGCCGCCGCCGACGCGGCCAAGGCGGCCGAAGCCGCGGCCGAGGCGGTCGCCGACGCCGACGCGGCCCGGCGCCCGAAGTAGTCCGACCGCAGCGAAGGGGCCCTTCGCTGCACTGGGCGCAGTGAAGGGACCCTTCGCTGCGGGTGGTCAGAGACCCTTGACGGCGGCGACGAGTTTGCTGAGGGAGTCCTTGGCGTCGCCGAACAGCAACGTCGTCTTCTGGTCGAACAGCAGCTCGTTCTCGATGCCGGCGAAGCCGGGGCGCATGGACCGCTTGAGGAACACGACCGACCCGGCGTCGGCCACGTCCAGGATCGGCATGCCATAGATCGGCGAGCCGGGCGAGGTGTGTGCGGCCGGGTTGACCACGTCGTTGGCGCCGACCACGAGCGCCACGTCCGCGGTGCGGAACTCCGGGTTGACCTCGACCATCTCCTTGAGCTTCTCGTAGGGCACGTCGGCCTCGGCGAGCAGCACGTTCATGTGCCCCGGCATCCGGCCGGCGACCGGGTGGATCGCGTAGGCCACCTCGATCCCGCGCCGCTCCAGCTCGTCGGCCAGGTCGCGCAGCGTGTGCTGGGCCTGCGCGACCGCCAGCCCGTAGCCGGGCGCCACGATGACCTTGCGCGCGTAGCCGAGCAGGATCGCGATGTCCCCCGGTCCCGCCGAGCGGACCGGACGGTCGGACTCGGTGGTACTGCCCAGCGTCGACCCGCCGGCGAACGCGCCGAACAGGATGTTGACCAGCGAGCGGCCCATGGCGTCGGCCATCATCTTGGTCAGCAGCGTGCCGGACGCGCCGACCAGCGTGCCGGCCACGATCAGCAGCGTGTTGGACAGCACGTAGCCGCTGGCCGCGACGGTGATCCCGCTGAACGCGTTGAGCAGCGAGATGACGATCGGCACGTCCGCGCCGCCGACCGGGAGCACCAGCAGCAACCCCAGCCCCAGCGTGAGCACCGCCAGGATCACCGCGCCGGGCACCGAGCCGGCCAGCGTCACCCACACCCCCGCGGCCAGCGAGCCGGCCACCACGGCGACGGCGACCCACCGCATGCCGGCGAACAACACCGGCCGCCCGGTCACGATCTCCTGCAGCTTGGCGAAGGTGAGCACCGAGCCGGAGAACGTGATCGACCCGATGAGCACGGTGAACGCGGTCACCGCGAGCCAGGCCGGATCGTCGGCCCCGCCCTCGGCCAGCTCCAGCAGCGCCACCAACGCGCCCGCCGCGCCGCCGACCCCGTTGAACAGCGCGACCAGCTGCGGCATCGCGGTCATCGCCACCCGCCGCGCGGTCACCGTGCCGATGACCCCGCCGACCGCGATGGCGACCAGGATCCACGCCAGCCGGTCCGGCCGCTCGGCGGCGAACACCACGAGCACCGCCACCAGCGCGCCCGCCGCGCCGATCACGTTGCCCAGTCGGGCGGTCTTCGGCGAGGAGAGACCCTTGAGCGCGAGGATGAAACAGACAGCCGCGACCAGGTACCACAGCGCGGTCCAGGTGGCGTTCACGCGCGCTCCCGGTCCTTGCGTCCACGGAACATCCGCAGCATCCGGTCGGTCACCACGAACCCGCCGACCAGGTTGATCGTGGCGAGCACGATCGCGACCAGCTCCAGCACGAAGATCGCGGTCGACTCGGTGTGCGCGGCCACCGCGATCGTGCCGACCAGCACGATGCCCGAGATGGCGTTGGAGCCCGACATCAGCGGGGTGTGCAACGTCGTGGACACCTTGGAGATGACCTCGTAGCCGACGAACACGGCCAGCACGAACACCGTCAGCAGGGCCATTCCGTCCATTTAGGACTCCTCAGTCGCACCGAGCAGCTCGCGGGTCGGCTCGTGCCGCACCTCGCCGGCATGAGTGACACAGCAGCCGGCGACGATCTCGTCGGCGAAGTCCGGCGCCAGCTCGCCGTCGGAATGCATGAGCAGCAACAGGTTCACCACGTTGGTCGCGTAGAGCTGGCTGGCCTGCGCCGGCAGCTGGCTGGCCACGTTCAGCCCGCCGTGGACGGTGGCGGCGCCGATGGTGGTCTCCTCGCCCGGCTTGGCGCCCTCGACGTTGCCGCCGGCCTCCGCGGCCAGGTCCACCACGACCGACCCCGGGCGCATCGCGGCCACCATGTCCGAGGTCACCAGTACCGGCGCGGTCCGGCCGGGCACTGCGGCGGTGGTGATCAGCACGTCGGCGTCGGCGACGTGCGGCGCGAGCAGCTCGCGCTGGAGCCGGGAGCGGTCCTCGGTCATCTCCCTGGCGTAACCGCCGCTCCCCTCCAACACCGGCAGGTCCAGCTCGACGAACTCGGCGCCGAGACTGCGCACCTCGTCGGCGGACGCGGCGCGCACGTCGTAGGCGCGCACGACCGCGCCAAGCCGCCGCGCGGTGGCGATCGCCTGCAGCCCGGCGACCCCGGCGCCGAGGACCAGCACCCGCGCGGGCGGAATCGTGCCGGAAGCGGTCATGGACAACGGAAAGAAGCGCGGCAACCGCTCGGCGGCGATCAGCGCGGCCCGATAGCCGGCGACGAAAGCCTGTGAGGACAAGGCATCCATGGGTTGCGCGCGGGAGATCCTCGGCACCAGCTCCATCGCCAGCGCGGTGTGCCCGGCGTCGCGCAGCACGGCGACGAGCTCGAGCTCCTGGGCGGCGGGCAGGAAGGAGACGGTGATCGCGTTCGCGGCCAGCCCGCGCACCTGGCGCGCGGTCAGCGGTTGCACCGACAGCACCACCCCGGCGCCGGCCAACGCGTCGGCGGCGACCTCCGCGCCCGCCTCCCGGTAGGCGTCGTCGGTGAACCCGGCGGCCTTGCCCGCGTCCGGCTCGACCACCACCTGCTGACCCGCGTCGGTGAGGCGGGACACCAGGCCGGGCACGAGCGCCACCCGGCGTTCGTGCGGCCGCGTCTCGCCTGCTATGGCGATCTTCACACTGGACACCATAACCCCTGGTCGGGCCGAACCACACCCTCCGTTTTGGCGTCCACTGAGGACAGTGCTAGGGGTCCCGGCGCCAGGTCATGGACACCTCGGTGCCGTGCTCGCCGGTGGAGATCTCGGTGTGGTCCGGCAGCTCCCGAATGAGCGGAAGCCCGTGACCAGGCCGGACGGCCGGCGCGCGCCGCCAGCGGCCGCGGTCGGCGACGGTCACGGTGAGGGTGCGCCGGGAGAGCCGGGCGCGCAGTTCCAGCATGCCGAGGGTGCCGCGCGGATAGGCGTGCAGCACGGTGTTGGCCATGGCCTCGTAGGCGGCCAGCCCGATGTCGCGGGCCAGGTCGGCCCGCATCGGCACGGCCCGCGCCCACCGCATCAGCTCCCGGCGCAGGACGGTCGCGCGCTCGGCCGAGGCCCGTCCCCGGCGGCGCAACATCGATCCATCGCCACCGCTCATGCCTTTCGAGTACCCCTCGCCCGGCCGATTGAACCCCGGCGGGGCCCCGTCCGTATCTGCTGGTGTGACGCGCCACCCCGCACGGCTGCTCGTCGCGTGCCTGGCCGCCGCCATGCTGCTGGCCGGCTGCGCTGGCGAGCTGACCGAACAGGACAAGCAGGCCGCCGCCGACTACGGCGAGCACCAGCAGAACCAGGCTGGCCACCGCCCGAACAGGTCCCTGTCGACCAGCTCCCTGCCATCGAAGTTCCTCACCTGGCAACAGCTGGCCGAGACCGTCGGCTGCCGGGCGGAGCTACAGGGCAAGGCGGCGGACTTCCGCCAGGCGATGTGTGTCAAGGACGAGGACGCGTTCGTCTTCCTCGACTTCGACACCAAGCGGGGACAACGTGACTGGCTGGAGTACGCGGTGGGATATGGCGGTATTTATCTCGTCGGCGACCGCTGGGTGGTTTCCGGCAGGTCGCGGGAGTACCTGGAAGGGCTGCGCAGGGAACTGGGTGGCGGTATCGAGGAAAGCGACGAGCACAGCGGGCCAGCGTAGGGAAACCACGACCGGGTATCCGGTGCGGGTTGAGCGGTGCCCTACCGCCCCCAAGCCGTATTGGCACACACCCGCCCGACCGGCGTCCCGGACTTCTTCGGCAATGAGCCGGAATGACCGGTGGCACCGGCGGTTGCGCCGCGACCGCCTAGCCGGGCGGTGACCGCCAGTGCGCTACCAGTTGTCCGACTCATCGTCCGCATTCGGAGATATTCGGCTCGGCTACACATGGTTTTGGTCACCTCCCCGGGTGGCCTGGGGATTGTTTCTTGTAAGTCAGATCCGGTGGATCTTCGATCCGTTCCAGGATAGCCCAAGATCTTTGTTCCGGAATTCGCCGTTCGGTCCACGTGCCCGGCCATTTCCGGCGCCGCTCGCGGCCGGTGCGGGTGCGGGCGCCGTCCAGCGACACCGTCGTGTTCGTGCCGAAGTCGACCTCGCCCTCGAACGTGGCGCCACGGAAGGGTTTCGGCTCCTCGCCGAAGCTCACCCGGCGAAAGTCCGCCAGGCCGAGGAACCGGGTCTCGCGGAAGTCGGCCACCTCGGCGATCCGCGCGCCCCGGAAGGTCGTCGGGCCGACGAAGGTCGCGCCGGGGCACCGGATCGCGCGGATTTCGCCGTGGTTGAGGTTGAGCCGGGTCAGCGTGGCGCCGGTCAGGTTCAGCTCGGTCCCCGGCCAGTACGCCTCACCCGGCCGCAGATGCCGGGCCAGCAGGTCCTGGGCCGCCCGGCGGACCTCGGTCTCCTCGTTGCCCCGGCCGGTCACCGGCGCGGCCGGCATCCGCAGGTAGGCACAGATCAGGTCCACGATCGTCTGCCGGTGCGCCGGGTTGGCGTTGGCCAGGCGTTCCAGCGCGTACAGGCCGGCGAGCCGGACCGGCGCCTTGTCGCTGCCCAACTGGTCAGCGGCCTTGCCGTACAGCTCGGTCACCCGGCGTTCGGTGGCGTCGAAGTCGCGCTGTTGGACGTCCAGCTCGGTGACCCGCTGGCGACGCGCGGCCAACAACAGCGCCGCGGCCCCGCCGGTGCCAACGACGATGCTGGCCGCGGTGCGGATCACGTCCAGCCGCACCGAATCCCGCGAACCGCCGTCGCCGAGCAGGAACCACAGCAGGACCACCACGACGCCGGCCAGCACCAGCAGGCCGGCCGCCCACAACGTGATCGTCGTCGTGGACAGAATCTTGTGTCCGTCGTCGCGCTTCGGAATCATGAGTCCTCTCAGTAGTCAAATGGTAGCGGAAAGCCAGATTCCGCCGTCGGGCTTAGGGTGATTGACCGTGACCACCGCGGACGGGGGCTGGCAGCCTGGTGCGACCGTGCTCGGCGAGTTCGCCGTCGAGCACGCGCTGCGCGGCGGCGGTGCCTGGCGGGTGGCTCTCGTCCGCGACGGCCACGGCGAGCGGCACGCGGTCAAGCGCGTGGTGGTCGGTGACCTCATTGCCCAGCAACGGTTCCTGGCCGGGATCGACCGCTGGCTGCGGCTGCCGGCACACCCCCACCTCGCCGCGTGCCGGTTCGTGCGCGCCCTGGGCGACGAGCTGCTGGTGTTCAGCGAGTACGCCGACGGCGGCTCGCTGGCCGACTGGATCCGCGACGGCCAGCTCTACGCCGACGCCGACCCGACCGGCACCGTGCTGCGGGTGGCGACCGAGGCCGCGTGGGGCCTGGACGCCGCGCACACCATGGGCCTGCCGCACCTGGACGTGAAGCCGGCCAACGTGTTGCTCACCGCGGCCGGCTCGGCCAAGCTCACCGACTTCGCCACCCCGCGCGAGCCGGACCACCTGCGCCATCTCGAGGTCGACGGCACGATCCAGGCGGCTCCCGAAGGGGCCTACGCGGCACCGGAACAGGCGGAGGACCAGCCGGTCGGCCGGGACGCGGACGTGTGGAGCTGGGCGGTCACCGTGCTGGAGATGTTCGCCGGCGAGCGGACCTGGCCCTCCGGCGCGCTCGCCGACGCGGTGCTCGAACAACTGGTCACCAACGACCGCTGGCGGGTGCCGATGCCGGCTGCGGTCGCCGAGGTGCTGCGCACGTGCCTGCGGTTCGACCCGGCGCGGCGGCCGCGCTCGTTCGCCGAGCTGGCCGGCACGCTCACCGAGATCGGCGGCGCGCTCGGCCTGCCGCGGCGGGCGGAACCGGCGCGCCCGTCGGTGCTCGGCCATCCGCCCCACCGTGGCTGGAGCGACCCGAGGGCCTGGCTGACCCTCGCCTACGAGACCGCCGGGCTCGACCCGAGATCGGCCGCGGTGTTCTTTCCCGCAGGCCACATCCACCCGGCTCCTGAGGACCTGCGCGCGTTCGCGGTGGCGCGGCGGGTACTCGACCAGGCGGGCGCGCCGGTGTGGCCGCGCGCCCGGCTGCGCGCGGACACCGGCCGGGTCGCGTTGCGGGTCGGCGACACCGGCACCGGCGTGGCGAACCTGCTCGCCTGCGCGGACCTGCTCGCCGGCCGCGAGGACGACGACTCCCGGCTGCTGCTGGCCAGCGTGCTGACCGACCTCGCGGTCGCCGGCGACGGCGATGGCCCGGCCGACGCGCACGACCAGGCGGTCGCGGCGGCCGAGGAGCTCACCGACCACCCCGAGGTGCTCGGCGCCGCGCTGCTGGCCAAGGCCGAGCACCTCGGCGACCCCGACCTCTACGCCGGCGCGCTGACCGCCTTCCAGCGGGCAGGCGACGCGCCGCGCACGGTGACCACGGCGATCGCGATGGCCAGGGCACTGCACGCGGCCGACCTGCCCGACCCGGCGGCGCGGGCGCTGGCCGCCATCGACCCGCCGACCGACGCGCTCGCCGAGCTGGTCGGG
>NZ_BAAGXS010000045.1:52946-63177 GCF_054779715.1 Actinophytocola sediminis
CGAGCTGGAGCGGGCGCGGCTGGTCGCCTAGATCGCCGGCGCGCTCGACGCGGTGGTCGTGGCCATCGACCTGCTCACCCCGCTGGTGCGGGAACACGGCCGCCACGAGCTGGCCGGCGACCTCGGCCGCAGCTGGCTGCTGGCCGGCCGGGCCAACGAGCGGCTCCACCGGCCGAGTCCGGCGCTGGCGGCCTACCGGTCGGCGCGGATCATGCTCGGCGCCGCCGTGGTGCGCGAGGGCCAGGCCGGGCTGGCCGACGACCTGGCGGCGGCCTACGACCGCGAGGCCGCGCTGGTGCGCGAGCACAAGAGCCCGAGGGCCGGCGCCGAGATCGCCGTCCGGGCGGTGGACCTGTGGCAGCGCATGGCCGACCTGGACGGGCCGGGCGACTGGACCGACCAGCTGGCCACCGCGCGGGAGCGGTTGGGCGCGGCGCTGCTGGCGGCCGGCGACACCGACGGCGCGCGGGAGCAGTTCGAGGAGGTGCTGCGCCTGCTGCCCGAGTCGGAGATCGGCGAGGCGCCCGGCCGCCGCGACCTCGCCGCGACCGCCCACCGCCAGCTCGGCGTGCTGGCGCGGCTGGCGGGCGAGCCGATCCGGGCCAGTGGCCATCACCAGCACGCGCTGCACCTGCTCGCCGACGCCGACGAGCCGGGCTTCACCCGGGTGCTCGTGCTGGAGAGCCTGAGCGGCGCGCTGGCCGACGCCGGGCACCTCGACGAGTCGGTGCAGGTGCTCCAGCAGTCCGCGACCGAGCTCGGCCTGCTCGTCCGGCGGGGCCTGCGCGGCGAGGAGGATCTGGCCGAGTGGCACCGGCGGCTGGCCAACGCGCTGCTGGACCTCGGGGACTTCAGCGCGGCCGTCGACGCCGCGCGCACCGGGCTCACCCACTACGGCAGGCTGATCACCGGCGGGCGCGCCGAGTTGGTCGAGCCGGCCGCGCGGCTGCGCGCGTCCTATGGCTACGCCCGCCACCGGTTGTCCGATGTGGACGCCGCAATCGCCGCGATCGGCGCCGCCAGAACGGTTCTGGCCGCCGACGACGTGGTGGCCGACGGGTTGGCCGCGGAGCTGGCGACCCTGCGTACGGTGGTCGAGCTCGCGCCTGCCGACCTGCCGGCCTGGTTCGCCGCCCAGCAGGAGGCGCTCACCTCGGCCGCGGCGCTGTCCAGGGCGGGGCGCACCCAGGAGTCGTCGCGGCGGGTGGAGGAGATCGTGGGCAGCCTGGGCTGGCTGATCCGCGCGCGGCCGACCGAGCAGGGGTACGCGATGTGCGGGCAGGCCGGGATCCATCTGGGAATGTCGGCGTTGCACGCCCGGCGCAACGGGGCCGCGCACCACGGGTTCGTGGTGGCCGTTGACTGCTACGCCGTGCTGGTGGACAACGGACTGCACCAGTACCTCGAGGACTGGGCGCGCGCCTATGTCGGCCTGGCGTCGCTGTTGACCGTCCTCGGCGACGACGAGGGCGCCGACGACGTGGTCACCGAGTTGCTGGCGAACCTGGCCGATGTCGACCGGGCGGCGGTACCGGAGTGGCGGGAACGGGCCGGCCGGGCCGTCGCGGAGATGCGTGTGACCCGCGGTTAGCACTCGGTCGCTCAAACGGAGTCACCCTATCGGGTCGGACTGTGCGGAATTCGTACAAAGAATTTGCCTCCGCACCGCGATATCAGCAGAGTATCGAGTGTGGCATTCGCGACAACGACGGCGACTGTGACTGAGCGATCAGGGCCATGCGTACGGTGACGGCGCACAGCGAGGACATCGACCCCGCCCCGGCGGAATACACGGCCTTCTACCGGGACACTGTGGAGCGCGCCTTCCGGGTCGCGTACCTGATGGCGCGTGGCGACCAGCGGGTGGCGCGGGAGGCGACCCAGCATGCCTACGAACGGCTGCTGCACCGCTGGGAGAGCCACGATCTGCTTGCCACCGAAGACAAGCTGCGAAACGTGACCTGTCTGGCGGTGCGCGCGGTCGCCGACCGGTACCCCGACCGGGACGAACGGCCGGCCGAGCAGGACCACCCCGGCTCGGCCAGGGAACTGATCGAACGGCTGCCGACAACCCGCCGCGCCGTGGCAATCCTGTGCTATCTGGAGAAATATCCGAAACAGGAGATCGCCGGTGTTCTGGACGTCACCGAATCGGAGATAATCGCCCATATCGATCAGCTCCGGGTAATGCTGCGGCGCTGGGAACGCGCCGAGGAGCGCACGCCACCGTTCGATGTGGAGGACGGATTGCGCGACGTTCTCATCCGGGCACGGGCGCGCACCGAATGGCGGCGACTGTCCGGCCGGGAACGACACACTGCGTGTCTGGTCGCCGCCCGACAGGGTGACCGGGCGGCGTTCACCGCGCTGGTGACAGAGCTGACGCCGCTGTTGTGGCATGTGGCGCGCGGCAACGGTCTGAGCCGGGCCGAGGCCGAGGACGTGACCCAGACGGTGTGGCTCGCGCTGTTGCGCAACGTCGACCGGCTCACCGACCCGCGCGCGCTGGCCGCCTGGCTGATCACCACCACCCGGCGCGAGGCCAACCACCTGCGCCGGCAGGCCGACCGCGCGCGGGTGGTCGAGCTCGGCGACGCCGGTGCCGACCTGCTGCCGGCGGCCGACCCGACCCCGGAGGACGAGGTGCTGCGCGACGACCGCGACCGGACACTGTGGACGGTGTTCAACCGGCTCAGCCCGCGCTGTCAGGAGATGCTGCGGCTGACCGTGCTCGCCGGCCGGGCGGAGTACCGGGTGGTCGCCGAGACGCTGCACATGCCGGTCGGCGGCATCGGCCCGACCCGTGGCCGGTGCCTCAAGACGTTGCGGGAGTACTACGAGGAGGAGCTGCGCCGCTGAGCCGTGCTGGCGAGCAACGCGTCGTCCAGCTCGGCGAGCAGACGCGTCCTGGGCCGGGCGCCGACGATGGTGTGGATCGGCCGGCCGTGGTGGAACAGGATCATCGTGGGCAGCGCGAGCACCTGGTGGTCCCGCGCGGTGGCCGGGTTCTCGTCGGCGTTGATCTTGCGCACGGCGAGCCGGTCGCCGTGGTCGCGCTCGATCTCGGCCAGGATCGGATCGAGCATCCGGCACGGCGGGCACCAGGTCGCCCAGAACTCGACCAGCACCGGCTGGTCGTGGCGGAGTACCTCGTCGGCGAAGGTGGCATCGGTGATCGGCGCTGGCATGGCTGGCTCCCTCAGGTTGGCACGACACAGGGATCGACGAAGCCGTCCCTGCGGGTGAGTGCGGCGGCGAGCTTGCCGGCGAGCTCGGCGCGCGCGGCGCCGAGGTGTGCCAGGCAGGCGTCGACCTCGGCGAGCTTGCGCCGGTAGACCTCGATCGAGTCGCCGCAGGAGTCGCCGGTGTCGTGGCCGGCACGCAGACACTCGACGAACGGTCTGGTGTCGGCCAGGCTCAGGCCGACGGTGCGCAGGGTCTGGATCTCCCTGACCAGGCGCAGGTGTTCGTCGCCGTAGTCGCGGTAGCCGTTGGCGCTGCGCCCCGCCGGCAGCAGACCCTGTGCCTCGTAGAACCGCAACGCCCTGGTGGTGGTGCCGGCACGCTTGGCGAGCTCCCCGATTCGCATGCTGTCGAGGGTAGACATTGACGCGCGCGTCAAGGCAAACACAACCGCGCGGGCCGCGGTCACCGCTGGTCGGGCGCGAACCGCACGGTGATGGCCAGGCCGCCTTCCCTGCGCGCGGTGGTGGTGAGGGTGGCCTGGTGTGCCCTGGCGACGGCGTCCACGATGGCGAGGCCGAGACCGTCGCCGTCGCGGTTTCCTCGCCGGTCCGGCAGTCGTTGGAACGGCTGGCGAAGTCGCGGCAGCTGGTCGTCGGGGATGACCGGTCCGCTGTTGGTGACCGTCAGGATCGCCGCCGTGCCGGCGGTCCCGGTGCTGATCGCCACGTGCCCGTCCGGATGGTTGTGGCGCACGGCGTTGTCGACGAGGTTGGCGACGAGGCTGTCGAGCAGCCGCCGGTCCCCGGCCGTCGCCGCCGGCGCGAGGTGCTCGGTGAGCGCGACGCCGCGCCGGGCGGCCTGGTCCCGGCGGGACGCGAGCACGTCGGCGACGACCTGCGCGAGGTCGACGCTGTCCCGGTGGGTGATGCCGCGCTCGCTGGTGGCCAGCGCGAGCAGCGCCCGCACGAGCCGCTCCTGGTGACCGCCGAGCGCGAGGGCCTCCTGGCAGGTCGCGCGCAGGGTGTCGGCGTCGGCGTGCGGATCGGCGAGCGCCACTTCCAGCAGGGTCCGCAGGCCGGCCAGCGGGGTGCGGAGCTCGTGGGAGGCGTTGGCGACGAAGTGGCGTTGGGCGTCGAAGGAGGCTTCCAGCCGGGCGAAGAGGTCGTCGAGGATGGCGCCCAAGGCGGTCAGCTCGTCGGTTGGTTCGCCGAGGTCGAGGCGCTGGTGGAGGTTTCCGGCGGAGATCGCGGTGGCGGTGGCGGTGATGTCGCGCAGGGGTCGCAGGAAGCGGCCGGCGACGAACCAGCCAAGCGCCCAGGCGACGGGGATGAGCAGGACGAGGGCGACCGCGGCGCCGGCCAGGAGCTGGTGTGGGCCGATCCCCTGCCCGGTGCCGGTGATCGTGGGCGACGCCGGGCTGTCGGCCGGCGCGGTCGACTGGAGGCCGGCCAGCGGGAGGGTGACGACGGCGAGCACCGCGAACCCGGCGAGGAAGATGCCCGTCGCGTAGAAGAGGGTGAGCCGGGCCTGCAGTGACCGCCGGGTGAGCCGGCCGGTCATGGCGGGCCGATCCGGTAGCCGCCCTCGCGGATGGTCACGATCACCGGCGGGTCGCCGAGCTTGCCGCGCAGCCGGTGCATGGTGTGCTTGACCGCTGAGCTGAACGGGTCGGCCGCCTCGTCCCAGACTCGTTCGAGCAGTTCCTCGGCGGACAGCACCAGGCCCGGTGCGGCGAGCAGACATTCGAGCAGCGCGAACTCCTTGGGGCTGAGCTCCAGGCGCCTGCCGGCGCGCGACGCGGTCCGGCGAGCCGGGTCGAGGGTGATGTCCGCGCAGGACAGGGTGGGCGGCAGCGGTGGGGCGGCCCGGCGGGCCAGTGCCCGGACGCGGGCGACCAGTTCGGCGAAGGCGAACGGTTTGGGCAGGTAGTCGTCGGCGCCGAGGCTCAGCCCGGCGACCCGGTCCTCGATGGTGTCGGCCGCGGTCAGCATCAGCAGGCGGGTGCCGGCGCGGTCGTCGGCCATCCGCCGGCAGATGTCGTCGCCGCTGACGCCGGGCAGGTCCCGGTCCAGGACGACCACGTCGTAGCGGGTGAGCGCCAGCCGGTCCAGGGCGTCGATCCCGTCCAGCACGACGTCGACGGCCATCCCCTCGCGGCGCAACCCGGTGCCGATGGCGCGGGCGAGCACCTCGAAGTCCTCGACCACCAGGACTCTCACCGGGGGTCACCGCTGGTTCGACTGGGCACGGGCGCCACGATGCCAGGTGGTGGGTTCCAACCAGGTCGCAGCCGCCGCCACCGGGCTGGAACCGGGTGCTGGCTAGAACTTCCCCGCATGAGACCACACCGAACCAGCGACCAGGGAGTCGTCGTCGCCGGGCTGCGCAAGCGGTACGGGCAGACCCAGGCCCTCGACGGCATGTCCTTCACCGTCCGGCCGGGGCTGGTGACCGGCTTCGTCGGGCCGAACGGGGCCGGGAAGTCCACCACGATGCGGGTGATCCTCGGGCTGGCCGCGGTCGACGCGGGCACCGCGCTGGTCGGCGGGCAGCCCTATCACCGCCTTCGGCGTCCGCTCAGCCACGTGGGCGCGCTGTTGGACGCGACCGCGCCGCATCCCGGCCGCACCGGCCGCGACCACCTGCTGTGGCTGGCGCATGCCCAGGGTCTTGGCGCGGGGCGGGTGGACCAGGTGCTCGACCAGGTCGGTCTGCGTTCGGCGGCGCGGCGCACCGCGGGCGGGTACTCGCTGGGGATGCGGCAGCGGCTCGGGATCGCCGCGGCCCTGCTCGGCGATCCGCCGATCGTCCTGCTCGACGAGCCGTTCAACGGTATGGACCCCGAGGGCATCGTCTGGATGCGCGGCTTCCTGCGGTCGCTGGCCGAGCGGGGGCGCGCCGTGCTGGTGTCCAGTCACCTGATGGGCGAGGTGCAGGGCACGGCCGATCATCTCGTCGTGGTCGGGCGCGGCCGGGTCGTCGCCGACGCCGGAGTGGCCGAACTGATCGCGGCCGCGTCCGGGAGCCGGGTGGTCGTGCGCACCACCGCGCCACCGGCCGCGATGACGGTGCTCACGCGCGCCGGCGCCGCGGTGGCGGCAACCGGGCGGGACACGGTCACCGTCACCGGGCTGCCGGCCGAGCGCGTCGTGGTGGCGCTCACCGGGAGCGCGGTCCCGTTCGCCGAGGTGTCCGCGCACCGCGCCACGTTGGAGGAGGCCTACCTGGAGCTCACTCGCGGCGCGGTCGAGTTCCGGGCCGCGTCAGGGGAGGTGTCCCGGTGACCCGCTTTCCCCAGGTGCTGCACGCGGAGTGGACCAAGTTCCGCACGCTCCGGGCGCTGGTGGCCGGCATGGTGGCCGTGGCGCTGACGGTGGTGCTGGTCGCGCTGCTCGCCGGGATCAGCAGCGACCAGCGGGGCGGGCCGGCCGTGCCGATCGGGCCGGGCGGGGAGCCGGTCGCCGACAGCTTCTACTTCGTCCACCAGCCGCTGGCCGGGGACGGCAGCGTCACCGTCGCCGTGTCCGCGCTCGACAGCCGCGTCCCGATCGGGCCGGATGAGCCGCGGCCGGGCCGGGTGCCGTGGGCGAAGGCCGGGCTGATCATCAAGGACGGCACCCGTCCGGGGTCGCCCTACGCGGCGATAATGGTGACCGGCGGTCACGGCGTGCGGATGCAGGACAGCTACGTCAACGACACCGGTCTCCCGGACTCCGCCGGGGCTGCCCGCTGGCTGCGGCTGGACCGCGCGGGCGACGCGGTCACCGGGTACGCCTCGGTCGACGGCGCACGCTGGACCAGGGTGGGCACCGTTCACCTGGCCGGGCTCGGGGCGACCCCGCAGGTCGGGCTGTTCGTCGCCTCGCCGCCGGCCGTGCGGGGTATGGGCACCGCCGGCAGCGTGTCCACAGCCGTGTTCGAGGACCTCGGTGTCCGTGCTGGCTGGCGCGGTGGCGACTGGACCGGGGACCAGGTGGGCGGCGAGGCCGCCACCTTCGCCGGCTATCCGGGGCACACGTCGGGTTCGGTCACGGCGGTCGACGGCCGCTTCACCGTGACCGGCGCGGGCGACCTGGCGCCCGCGGTCCGCGACACCCTGCCGACCGGCGGCACCCTGCGCGACCTGCTCACCGGCACGTTCGCCGCGCTGATCGTGGTGATCGTCGTCGGGGCGCTGTTCGTCACCGCCGAGTACCGGGAGAACCTGATCCACCTCACCCTGGCCGCCAGTCCTCGGCGCGGCCAGGTGCTGGCGGCCAAGGCCATCGTGCTCGGCACGGTCACCTTCGCCGCCGGGTTGGCGGGGGCGGTGGTCGCGGCGCCGCTTGGCGAATGGCTTGCCGTGGCCAACGGCGTGCCGCTGTTTCCGGTGTCGCCGGCGACCGGGCTCCGGGTGGCGTTCGGGACCGCCGCGCTGCTCGCGACCGCCGCGATCCTGGCGCTCGCCGTCGGCAGCGTGGTCCGGCGCGGTGCCGGGGCGGTCGCCACCGTCATCGTGGCCATCGTGTTGCCCTATCTGCTGATCGCCAACCCGTTCCTGCCAGCGGGGGTGGCGGACTGGCTGGCCAGGGTGACGCCGGCCGCGGCCTTCGCCGTCCAGCAGACGCTGGTGCCCTACCACCAGGTCACCAGCGTGTACACGCCGTACAACGGCTATTTCCCGTTGACGCCGGTGGCCGGGTACGCGGTCCTGGCCGGCTACGCGGTCGTGAGCCTGGCCGTGGCGGCATATCTACTCCGCAGGCGGGACGCGTGAGGCCGGCGGTGCACGCGGAGTGGACGAAGCTGCGCACCGTCGCCGGCCCCCGGTGGCTGCTGGCCGGCGTCGTCGGGCTGACCGTCGCCGTGGGGGTCGCGGTGACCTCGATGATGACCTGCGCCGGGTGTGGCGAGGACACCACCAGGCTCAGCCTCACCGGTGTCTACCTCGGCCAGGCATTGGTCGCCGTGCTGGCCGTGCAGGTCATCGGCGGCGAGTACGGCGGGGGCCTGATCCGGGTGACCCTGGCGGCCCTGCCCCGCCGGATCGTCGTCCTCACGGCCAAAGCCGTTGTCCTCACCGGGGTCGTGGCCACGGCCGGGGCCATCGCGGTGCTCGGGTCGCTGTTGGCTGGGCGGCTCATCCTGTCCGGCCACGGCTGTCCGGCCCTGTCCATGGCCGACGGGCCGACGCTGCGCGCGGCCGTCGGGTCGGTCTGCTATCTCGTGCTGATCGCGTTGCTCGGCCTCGGCGTGGCGACCGTCGTGCGGGACTCCGCGACCAGCATCGGGGTGGTTCTCGGCCTGCTCTACCTGATCCCCATCCTCGCGCAGGTGATCGGCAGCCCGTTCTGGCAACGCCTGCTCGAGCGGATCGGGCCGATGAGCGCCGGGCTCGCCGTGCAGGCGACCACCGACCTGTCCGGAAACCCCTGGCTCGGGCTCGGCGTGACCGCGGGCTGGGCCGCCGCGGCGCTGCTGGCCGGCGGCCTGCTGCTGCGCCGGCGCGACGTCTGGTAGGCCGACACGACTGAGGGGCGGGCCCGTACGGGCCCGCCCCTCAGTCGTGTTCTCGTTTAGCTGATCGTCACGCCTGGTGGTCGGCGCGACCGCGGCGACGGACGACGACCATCAGCACGACACCACCGGCCAGCAGCACGGCGCCGATGCCCAGCGGGATCGCGATGCTCGCACCGGTCTCGGCCAGCGCGGCCTCCTCGACCTCGACGGAGGTCGTCGGGGCCTCGGTGGAAGCCGGCGGCGGGACCTCCTCGGGGGTGGTGGAGGGAGCCGGCTCTTCCGGGGTCTCGGACGGCACGGTCGGCTCCTCGGGCGGAGTCGACGGCTGCGCGCAGGCCTCGATGGTCAGGCCCTCGGTGAAGGAGAAGCCCTTGCTGGCGTCCGGGTCATCCCAGGCGACAACCTTGATCTCGGCGGTGTGCTCGGCGGCCGGGTCCAGCTTGTCGAAGGTCTGCTCGAAGCCCTTGCCGAACTCCTCCTCGGCAACGACGGCACCGTCGATGGAGACGGCGACCGTGTTGGCTTCCTTGTCGTTGTACTGCGTCAGCTCAACCTTCACCCATGAGCCGTCCTCGGCGCAGTCCGAGGAGAACTTCGGAGTGTGCGCGCTGGCCGTGCCGGCCATCCCGATGAGCGCGGCGGCAGCGACGACGCTGACGCCGAAAGCCCCGACAGCTGCGCCGAACCGGCGGCGCGAGGTCGAGTTGTGTGCCATTAATGCCTCCGGCTGGAAGATGTTGTGAACCCCATGTTGTGGATCGCTGGCGACGATCAACAACCACGATGGGGTGACAGAGTATCCACTCAGCGAAAACAGCTTTCACCGGGTCACCCACTAGGCCAGCCGAAGATCACCCATACGTGTGAATTCGTACCAAACGGCCGGGCACGGCCCGTGCGCTGGGGGTGAGCGCTGGGGTCCGTGACCGGCCGTTGGTGGGCCAGTCCGCCTACCTGGAAGGCGACTGACCAGGTCGGAGGTTGGTGATCCCCCGCTGCTCCGGGGCGCCGGCGCTGCGGGCATCAGTGGGGTATTCGACGTGTTGACCGGTCATGCGCTGGCCCGTCATCCGCTGACCCGCCGCGTGTTGGCCCGTGGCCTGGGTCTGCACCGGTTGGGCGACCGTCGGCTGGTGGGCCTGTTGCTCCTCCCTGCGGAGCTTTTCGGCGAGTTCGTCCCGCTCGTCGGCGGCGGACTTCGCGTCACGTCGGGCTTCCTTGTAGCGGGCGCGGTTCTCCCGGCCACGCCGGCCGGCTCGCATGATCATCGAGAGGCCGAGCATGAACAGCAGCGAAAGCACGATGCCGGCGAGGAACGCCTGCATGTGGTTCACATCCGCGATGTCCCACCCGAACAGGGAGACGGTCTCCTTAGCACCGCCGCTGTTGAAGGCGATCAACAACGCCGCTGCGGCGCCGCTGATCACCACCAGCAATAAGCCGAGGATCAGCATGGCTCCTGCACCTCCAAGTTCAGCACTCCGTAACCCCCGAGTACCCACCCACCCACCCCTAAACCCCCACCCCCCTCACCCACCCCCTCACC